>CAZBUU010000449.1:0-2995 GCA_964495125.1 uncultured Rubrivivax sp. | reverse complement strand
AGCTGATGATGATGTTGTCGGGGTTCAGGCCCAGCTCGCGCGCGTAGTCGGCCGAGCTCAGCGCCGACTGCACCAACGCCTGGTACATCACCTGCTTGGCGTCCCAGGGCTGGGCGCGGCGGCCGTTGCGGTCCATCAGCTCGGCAAGCAGTTCCTGGTCGAGGCTGCCCCAGTTGACGCCGATGCGGACGACCTTGTCGTACTTCGCGGCGGCCTCCACCATCATCGCGAACTGGCGGTCCTTCTTGTCGCCCTTGCCCACGTTGCCGGGATTGATGCGGTACTTGGACAGCGCCTGCGCCATCGCCGGGAAGTCGGTCAGCAGCCGGTGGCCGTTGTAGTGGAAGTCGCCGACCAGCGGCACCTCGATGCCCATGCGGTCCAACTGCTCGCGGATGTAGGGCACGGCCTCGGCGGCCTCGGGCGTGTTGACGGTGATGCGCACCAGCTCCGAGCCCGCCACCGCCAGTTCCTTGACCTGGATGGCGGTGCCGACGGCGTCCACCGTGTCGGTGTTCGTCATGCTCTGCACGCGCACAGGCGCGTCGCCTCCCACCGGCACGACGTGGTCACCCCAGCGCACCAGCGCCTGGCGCGACCGGCGCGGCGCGGGCGCCGCGGCCTCGATGCGGTCGAATTCGTCCTCGGGAGCGTTCATCGGCACCTCATTGCAGTTCGACACGGGCGACGTTGTCACGCGTGCTCGGGGCCAGGTCCACCGGCTTGCCGCGGAAGCCGATCTGCATGGCAGCGGCATTGCCGATGGTCAGCCGGATGGGCAGCGCGCCGTCCAGACCCACGCTCTCGCCGGGCAGCACCATGCGGTACAGCAGCACCTGACCGCGGCCGTCGCGCGCCTCCACCCAGGAGGCGTCATTGCTGCGGAGTTGCACCAGGCCCGCAGGCGCGCCGCTCTCGCTGGCCGCGGCGCTCACCGGCGGCGCGGAGAAGACGGTCTCGCTGGCCGGCGCCGATGCCACCGGCTCGGCAGCGGCAGCACTGGCCACGGGCGCCGCTGGGGCCACGGCGGAAGCGGCGGCCAGACTGACCGGGGCCGAAGCCGGCAGTGCGATGGCAGGCGGGCTGGAGGTCTTGCCCGTGCCCAGCCACTCCGAGGGGAAGAGGTACACGGCGGCAGCCGCCGCCACCAGCAACACGGCGCCGACCACGAGCGGGCGCAGCGCCCCGAGGGCGGGCCCAGGATCCTCGCGGCCAGGGCGGTCGCGGAACGGGGCGTTCAGGCCGCCGGGGCGCGTCTCCAGTTCCACCGGACCGGCGGGCGGCAGCAGGTCCAGCACGGGCCGCGCGTCGATCTTCAGCTGGCGACAGACGGTCTGGGCCAGCGCGCGCGTGAAGGTGGCGTCGGGCAGGTCGTCGAAACGGTCAGCCTCCAGCGCCTCCAGCTTGCGCGGCGACACCTTGATCGCCGCGGCCAGTGCCGCGATGTGCAGGCCCTGCTTCTCGCGCGCCGCGCGCATCAGGGCGCCGGCGCTGCCGGTGCCGGTGGCGCTCTCGTCACTCATCGAAGCGCCCACGCTCGTAGAGCTGGGCCTCGTTGGACTCGGGGAAGCGTTCCACCAGCTTGCGGCCGATGTCCTGCAGCCCCTGCACGTTGCCCAGGCGGCGCTCGATGCGCGCGGCCAGCCACAGGCTCTGGGCGTTGGTCAGGTCGGGCTGGGCATTGACGCGGCCGATGTAGAAGCGCGCCCGCTCCAGTTCACCGCGGTGCAGCAGCACGTCGCTCAGGTTGTAGGCAGTGACGGGGTTCGCCGGGTCCAGTTGCAGCGAGCGCCCGAGCGTGCGTTCGGCATCGGCCCAGCGGCCGGCGCGTGCCTGGCAAACGCCCTGGGCCAGCAGCGTGCGCACCAGGTCGCGGTACTGGGGCTCGGCGAGGGCGGCGTTGAACTGCGCGTCGGCGTCGGCGAAGCGGCGCTGCTGGCACATGTACCAGCCGTAGTTGTGCATGGTGCCGCCGTCGCGCGGCGCCAGTTGCAAGGCCCGCTGGAAGCTGGCGTCGGCCTGTGGGATGTCGCCGCGCGAGGCGTGGATCAGCCCCTGCAGGTTGTAGGCCTCGGGCAGGTCGGGCTTGGCCGTCAGCGCGCGCTTGACCTCTTCCAGGGCGATGTCGTACTGGCCGCGGCCCATGTACATGCCGGCCAGCTCCAGCCGGGCGCTGGCGATGCGCGCCACGTCGGCCTCCACGGGGGCGCGTGACTCGCGCATCTCGCCCTTGCCCGCACAGCCCGCCATCAGGGCGACAGCCAGGCCCATCATCCACGGCTTCAAGGCGTTCACGGGCGGCTCTCCACGACGGGCACGATGGGGATCGATTCGCGGCGCTGCATCAGGCGCTCGCGGGCATGGGTGCGGTCCTGCACTTCGCCGGCCAGCTGGCCGCAGGCGGCGTCGATGTCGTCGCCACGCGTGCGGCGGATCGTCGTCACGATGCCGGCCTGCAGCAGCACCTCGCCGAAGGCGCTGACGCGCTCGCGCGAAGAGCGCTTCAGGCCCGAGGCCGGGAACGGGTTGAAGGGGATCAGGTTGAACTTGCAAGGCACGCGGCCTTGCACCAGGCGCACGAGTTCGCGCGCGTGTTCGGGCGTGTCGTTCACCCCGTCGAGCATGCAGTACTCGAAGGTGATGAAGTCGCGCGGCGCTCGCTCCAGGTAGCGCACGCAGGCCGCCAGCAGGGCTTCGATGCCGTCCTTGCGGTTCAGCGGCACGAGGTGATCGCGGAGCGCGTCGTTGGGCGCGTGCAGCGAGACGGCCAGCGCCACCGGGCAGTCCTCGCGCAGCTGGTCGATCTTGCCGACCATGCCGGACGTGGACACCGTCACGCGCCGGCGCGACAGGCCGTATCCGTGGTCGTCCAGCATGGTGCGCAGCGCGGGCACCAGCGCCGTGTAGTTCTGCAGCGGCTCGCCCATGCCCATCATCACCACGTTGTCGACGACGCGCTCGCCGCCGGCCTGTCGCAGGCGGTGCTCGGCGAACC
>CAZBUU010000448.1:0-3008 GCA_964495125.1 uncultured Rubrivivax sp. | reverse complement strand
CACCAGGGTGTCGAAGGTGAGCGCGGCGTTCAGGCGGTGCAGGGCCGCGGCGGGGACGGCTGCAGGGCGCGCCGCCGCACGTTCCAGGGCGCTGGCCGCCAGCTGGGCCGCGGAGCCGGCACCGGGCAGGCCGGCGGCGTCGTGGCCGGCCAGGCTGCGCGGGCCGGGCACGGGGGTGCCCGGCTCGGGGCGGGGGGCGAGCGTCAGTTCCAGGCGCACCGGATGGCCGGCCAGGTCGGCCAGCACGCTTTCGATGCGGCCCGCGTACTGCGAGCGGATCCAGTCCAGCTTGAACCGATTGGGCACCTGCACGGCGACCACGTCGTTCACTTCGGCCACGCCGGCGGCCGGCATGGCCGGGGCCAGCGGGCGGATCCAGGTGTTGAATTGCTGTTCCGGCAGTTCGGCGGCGAGACGCTCGCAACCACGCTGCCAAAGTTCCATGCTCATTGTGGACATCTTCTTGTGTGAGCCGCCGGTTCAGGGGTCCCTCACTCCCGGCGGAACGCGGTTATCCACACATTCCGAGCGCGCGTCAAGCCCCGCCGGATGTGGCTCTCTGCGGTGCAAGTGTTTGACCGGGAAAGGCTTTTTTGCTGTAATCGTGGGTTTCCCGAATTCGCGGGCAAGCCCGTGAATGTCAAGCAAAGCGAATGAGCCGGCCAAACAAGCAGCTGGCGAGCCCACCCTCGAAGCCCTGCCGGAGCCCCCATGAAGCGTACCTACCAACCGTCCAAGATCCGCCGTGCCCGCACGCATGGCTTCCTCGTGCGCATGAAGACCCGTGGCGGCCGCGCCGTCATCAACGCCCGCCGCGCCAAGGGCCGCAAGCGCCTGGCCGTCTGAGGCCGCGCCCGTATCCGGTTCTCCTGGCCTGCGCCTGGCCGACACCACGGCACCCGCCGACACCGGGAACCCGCCCGCGCCGAGCGCGGCGCCGGGCCGCCTGGTGAACAAGGCCGATTTCGAGCGCCTGCTCTCGACCCGGTTCTGGGCGCGAAGTGCTCACTTCGCCGTGCACCACCTGCCTGCCTCGCCCATGCCGCCCGTCCGGCCCCGCGCCACGTCAAGCGTCGGCGATTTATCCACAGGGCCTGCACCGGGTTGTCCGCAGCCTGTGGATGACTTGTCCACCGAAGCCCCGGCAGGCCTCTGGCTGGGATGCCTGGTGCCCAAGCGCCAGGCCCGGCGCGCCGTGACGCGCAGCCTGCTGAAGCGCCAGGCCCGCGCGGCCTTCGCCCGGCACGCCGCCCGGCTGCCCCGCGGCCTGTGGCTGCTGCGCCTGCGCCAGCCCTTCGCCGCCGAGCAGTTCCCGTCGGCCGCGTCCGAAGCCCTGGCGCGCGCCGTGCGTGCCGAGCTCGACCAGCTGCTGGCCCGCTGACGGCCGTCCACCCGCCATGCGCGCCCTGCTCCACAGCCTGTGGCTCCTGCCACGCCGGGTGCTGCTGGGCGCGGTGCACGGCTACCGCATCCTGCTCAAGCCCTGGCTGGGCAATGCCTGCCGTTTCGAACCCACCTGCTCGGCCTATGCGCTGGAGGCCCTGCGCCGGCATGGCGCCGTCCAGGGCACGGCGTTGGCCGGCTGGCGCATCCTGCGCTGTCAGCCCTGGTGCGAGGGCGGCTGTGATGCGGTGCCCGACAATCCCCCCCTTCGCGTGCTGACCGGCGGCCTGTTCACCCGGCTGCTCCAGCACCCCGACCGCGCGGCCGAGCCGCCGCCACCGACGTCCCGAAAGACGCCATGACCGATATCCGCCGCACCCTGCTCTGGGTGGTCTTCATGATGTCCCTGTTCCTGCTCTGGGAGGGCTGGCAGAAGCACAACGGACGCCCCTCGATGCTGGAGCCCGCCAAGCGGCCCGTGGCCGCCTCGGCGCCGCAGGCCGTGCCTTCGGGTGCCGGCGTGCCGGTGGCCGCCGGGGCCTCGGCGCCCGTGGCCGCCACGGCCGCCGCGCTGCCCACGCAGGCGGCGACGGTGCCCACCGGCGAGCAGGTCACCCTGACCACCGACGTCGTGAAGGCCACCTTCGACAGCCAGGGCGGCACGCTGGTGCGCCTGGAACTGCTGGATTTCAAGGACGCCGTCGACGCCAAGAAGCCCGTCGTGCTGCTGGAGCGCAACCCGGGCAAGCGC
The DNA here is from genome assembly GCA_964495125.1 of uncultured Rubrivivax sp. Lineage (GTDB taxonomy): Bacteria > Pseudomonadota > Gammaproteobacteria > Burkholderiales > Burkholderiaceae_C > Rubrivivax. The sequence continues at coordinate 874 of CAZBUU010000448.1, read as the reverse complement.
ATCTACCTGGCGCAGACCGGCCTGGTGGCCCCGCAGGCCGGCGTGGCCCTGCCCAACCACTACACGCAGATGAGCGTGGTGCCCGGCGAGCGCACGCTGGCCCCCGGCGCCCAGGAACTGACGCTGCGCTTCGAGTCGCCGGCCATCGACGGCCGCAAGCTGGCCAAGACCTTCACCTTCAAGCGTGGCAGCTACGTCGTGGCGGTGAAGCACGAGGTCACCAACGCCGGCACAGCGCCCGTGACGCCGCAGCTCTACCTGCAGTTGATGCGCGACGGCAGCCCGCCGGAAGGCGAATCCAGCTTCTACTTCACCTTCACCGGCCCGGCGATGTACACCGAGGCCAACAAGTTCAGGAAGCTGGACTTCAAGGACATCGCCAAGGGCGCGCCCGACCTGCACGACAAGAGCGGCGACAACGGCTGGATCGCCATGGTGCAGCACTACTTCGCCTCGGCCTGGCTGCTGCCGGCCGGCGGCGCACGCGAGTACCGCACGGCCAAGGTGGAGGACAACCTCTACACCATCGCCATGGTGCAGTCGCTGGGCGAGATCGCGCCTGGCGCCACGAAGTCCCACGAGGCGCTGCTCTTCGCCGGCCAGCAGGAAGAGAACAAGCTCGCAGCGCTGGCCCCGGTGCTGGATCTGGTGAAGGACTACGGCTTGCTCACCGTGCTGTCCAAGCAGCTGTTCTGGCTGCTGACCAAGCTCTACGGCTTCCTGGGCAACTGGGGCTGGGCCATCGTGGGCCTGGTGGTGCTGCTGAAGATCGCGTTCTACTGGCTCAACGCGAGTGCTTATCGCAGCATGGGCAAGATGAAGGCCATCGCGCCCAAGGTCACGGAACTGCGCGAGCGCTACAAGGACAAGCCGC
>CAZBUU010000447.1:0-3035 GCA_964495125.1 uncultured Rubrivivax sp. | reverse complement strand
CCAGAAGGCCCTGGTGGTGCCCGACAAGACCGAGCGCGTGTGGCGCTACCACCAGCACACGCTGGAGGCGCTGCGTGAACTGGTGCAGGCCGCCGGGCTGCAGCACCCGCGCGACATCTCCGCCTCACACATCGTGCGTCGCACCTCGGACACCGACGTCCGGCTGCTGGCCAACCTGCTGCCCTTCGTCAAGCCGGGCGCCCTGCTGGAGGCCGCCGCCGGCCGTGCCGACTGGCCGCACAACGTGTTCAGGATCTACTGGAAGCTCTCGCGCAGCGACAGCTTCCAGGCCCAGCGCAGCGACAGTGCCGTGCCGGCCGGCTGAGGCCGCCGCCTGAAGGGGCATGTCCCCTGCGCCGAGAATGTCCGCATGTTCTCCTGGACGCTCTGGACCCCTCTCGTGGCGCTGGCCCTGCTGGTGGCCACCTCGACGATGCCCCTGGGCGTGGCGCTGGCCACGGGTTGCGGCGTGGCCCTCATCGGCTCCGTCATCGCCGCGGTGCATCACGCCGAGGTGGTGGCGCACCGCGTGGGCGAGCCGCTGGGCACGCTGGTGCTGGCGCTGGCCATCACCGTCATCGAGACGGCGCTGATCGTCTCGCTGATGCTCAGCGGTGGCGAGAGCACGGCCGCGCTGGCCCGCGACACGCTCTACGCCACGGTGATGATCATCTGCAACGGCGTCGTCGGCCTGTGCGTGCTGGCGGGCGGCGTGCGCCACCGCGTGCAGCAGTTCAAGGTGGCGGGCACCGGCCCGGCGCTGGCGGCACTGGTGGCGCTGTCGACGCTGACGCTGGTGATGCCGGTGTTCACCACCAGCTCACCGGAGGGCACCTACACCACGGCGCAGCTGGCCTTCGTGGCCCTGGCGTCCACGGCCCTGTGGGCGGTGTTCGTCTTCGTGCAGACGGTGCGCCACCGCGACTACTTCCTGCCCGACGAAAACGCCGAGGACGGCACGCTGCACGCCGAGCCACCCAGCAAGGTGCAGGCCGGCGCCAGCGGCGCGCTGCTCTTGCTGGCGCTGGTGGCGGTGGTCGGCCTGGCCAAGGCCTTGTCGCCCGGCATCGAGGGCCTGGTGGATGCCGCCTCGCTGCCCAAGGCGGTGGTTGGCGTGGTCATCGCCGTGGTGGTGCTGATGCCCGAGACCTGGGCCGCCGTTCGCGCGGCGCGCGCCAACCGCCTGCAGACCAGCATGAACCTGGCGCTGGGCTCGGCGCTGGCCAGCATCGGGCTCACCGTGCCGGCGGTGGTGCTGGCCTCCGTCGTGCTGGGTCTGCCGCTGCACCTGGGCCTGGCCCCCAAGGACATGGCCATGCTGGCCATGACTTTCCTGGTAAGCGCCATCACGCTGGGTTCGGGCCGCACGCACGTGATGCAGGGCGCGGTGCACGTGGTCGTGTTCGCGGCCTTCATCTTCCTCGCGTTCGTGCCCTGAACGCGGTGCCGGCGTTCAGGCCGGCGGCGCGCTGTCGATGAAGCTCTGCCGCGCGGCGAGCTTGTCGTAGAGCTTCTGGAGGTTCGGGTAGCTGGAGCGCCAGTCGATGTCCTTGAAGCGGAAATCGAGGTAGCCCAGGGCGCAGCCCACGGCCACGTCGGCCAGCGTGAAGTAAGTGCCGGCACAGTGCGGCTTGTCGCCCAGGCCTTGGCTCATGGCCTTCAGGGCGTGCTGCACGGCGCGCATCTGGCGGTCGATCCAGGCCTGCGAGCGTTGCTCGGGCGTGCGCTTGGACCAGGTGGCTTCCAGCCGCGCCAGGATGGCGGCGTCCACCAAGCCATCGGCCAGCGCCTCCCAGGTGCGGACCTCGGTGCGCTCGCGGCCCGAGGGCGGAATCAGCTTGCCCACGGGCGACAGCGTGTCCAGGTACTCGACGATGACGCGGGAGTCGAAGACCGCCTCGCCGCCATCCAGCACCAGGCAGGGCACCTTGCCCAGCGGGTTGCTCTTGAGGATGGTGTCGTTGTTCCACACGTCCTCGTCCACGAGCTGGAAATCCAGCTTCTTCTCGGACATGACGACGCGGACCTTGCGCACGTAGGGGCTCGTCGGTGAACCGATCAGTTTCATGGGTGGCTCGTGTGTTCTGTTCTTGCCGGCGCCGGGCGCGGCTCTTCCCTGCTGCGATTCATTCTAGCCAGCGGTGGCCGGCGGCGTGGCCAGGGCTTGTCGCGTGAAATCCACGCGCGACGGTCGACCGGGCAGGGCCAGCTCCGCCGTGGCCGGCGCCATGCGCGACACCACCTGCCCGCCGCGCACCACCAAGAGGCGCTGCGCGCGCAGGCGGATGGCCTCTGCGGGGCAGCACGCCTGAAGCAGCACGAAGTCGGCGCGGCAGCCCACCTCCAGCCCGTAGCCTTCCAGCCCCAGGATGCGCGCGTTGTGGGACGTGACGGCGTCGAAGCACTGGCGCTGGCCGGCGGCGGAGGTCATCTGCGCCACGTGCAGGCCCATGGCCGCCACTTCCAGCATGTCGCCCGAGCCCAGCGCGTACCAGGGGTCCAGCACGCAGTCGTGGCCGAAGCCCACGTTCACGCCGGCGGCCAGCAACTCGGGCACGCGCGTCATGCCGCGGCGCCTGGGGTAGCTGTCGTGGCGGCCCTGCAGCGTGATGTTGATGAGCGGGTTGGCCACCACGTGCAGCTGCGCCTCGGCCATCAGCGGGATCAGCTTGCTCACGTAGTAGTTGTCCATCGAGTGCATGGACGTGAGGTGAGAACCCGTGACGCGGCCGTGCAGACCCAGGCGCTGGGTGTGAAAGGCCAGGATCTCGACGTGGCGGGACTGCGGGTCGTCGCTCTCGTCGCAGTGCATGTCCACGCGCAGGCCGCGCTCGGCGGCCAGTTCGCACAGCAGCCTCACGCTGTCGGCGCCGTCGTGCATCGTGCGCTCGAAGTGCGGGATGCCGCCGACCACCTCCACGCCCAGGTCCAGCGCGCGTTTCAGGTTCTCCAGCGCGCCCGGGCTGCGCAGCACGCCGTCCTGCGGGAAGGCGACGAGCTGCAGCTCCAGGTACGGCGCCACGCGGCGCTTCACC
>CAZBUU010000446.1:0-3037 GCA_964495125.1 uncultured Rubrivivax sp. | reverse complement strand
TGGTGGCCCTGGGCTTCCAGGTGGTCGCGACCAAGGGTACGGCGGCGGCCATCGCGGCGGCCGGCATTTCCGTGCGCGTGGTCAACAAGGTCAAGGACGGGCGACCGCACATCGCCGACATGGTCAAGGCGGGCGAGATCCAGCTGGTCTACACCACGGTGGACGAAACGCGGACGGCCATTGCCGATTCGCGCTACATCCGCACCGCCAGTCTGGCCAACCGCGTCACCTACTACACCACCATGGCCGGCGCCGAGGCGGCCACCGAGGCACTGAAGCATCGCGCCGATCTGGCGGTGCATTCCCTGCAGGAACTGCACGCCGAACTGGTCTAAGATCGCGCCCGACTGCCGCCGCACGCCGCCCCGACCGGGCGCCTGCGGCGGTTCCACTTCTGAATCGCATCGTCGCACTGCCATGTCCACCATCCCCCTGACGCGCCGCGGCGCCGAGCTGCTGAAGACCGAGCTGCACAAGCTCAAGACGGTGGAACGGCACGCCGTGATCCAGGCCATTTCCGAGGCGCGGGCCCAGGGTGACCTGTCGGAGAACGCCGAGTACGAGGCCGCCAAGGACAAGCAGGGCTTCATCGAAGGCCGCATCAAGGAACTGGAAGGCAAGCTCGCGGCCGCCCAGGTGATCGACCCTTCGTCGCTCGACGCCGGCGGCAAGGTGGTCTTCGGCGCCACCGTGGACCTGGAGGACGAGGACAGCGGCGCCAAGGTCACCTACCAGATCGTGGGCGATGACGAGGCCGATCTGAAGCTGGGCCTGATCTCGATCAGCAGCCCGATCGCGCGCGCGCTCATCGGCAAGGAAGCCGGTGACGTGGCCGAGGTGCAGGCGCCGGGGGGCCTGCGCCACTGGGAGATCGTCGACGTCCGCTACGCCTGACGCCGGCGTGATCGACCGTCTGCGGCGTGGCTTGCCGGGCCTGTGGCTCGGCTGGGGCCTGTGTGTCGCGCTGCTGGCCACGCCCGCGGGGTTTGCGCTGCTGCCGCCGTCCGAGGCGGGCCGCCTGGCCGGACGCATGCTGGCGCAGGACGCCTACACCAGCCTGGCCCTGGGCCTGTTGCTGATGATGCTGGAGCGGCGTGCAGGGCGCGACGCCTTCGAGTCGGGACAGGGCTCCCAGTTCTCCGCCGGGCTGGCGCTGGCCGCCGCAGCCGTCTTCTGCACGGTGCTGGGGTACTTCGGCGTGCAGCCCCTGATGCCAGGCGCACGCGTGGGCCAGGGCCCGTTGAGCTTTGCCCAGTTGCACGCCGTGAGCGTGGCCTTCTTCGTCGTGAAGATGGCCTGCGTGGCCGCGCTGGCCTGGCGCGCCCTGGGCGCGACGCTCAGGCCGACTGGGCCTTCTTCTTGACGCTGGCCACGCGCTTCTTCACGCGCTTGATCTGGCCGCCCGGGGTGACGCGCTCGTTGCCGAAGACGCGCACCTTCTTCACCGTCGGGCGGTGGTTGCCGCTCTTGGAGAACTTGACGATCTTCACCGTGCGGGGGCCGGGCATGCGGTCGTCGCGCGGGGCGGCTTCCTTGGGCGGGATGGGGCGCCACAGCACCAGCAGCTTGCCGATGTGCTGGATGGGCGCGGCATCGAGCTTCTCGGCCAGGGTGGCGAGCATCTCGGCGCGTGCTTCGCGGTCGTCGGAGAACACGCGGATCTTGATGAGGCCATGCGCCTTGAGGGCGCCGTCCACCTCCTTCTCGACGGCGGCCGTGAGGCCGTCCCCGCCGACCATGACGACCGGGTCCAGGTGATGGGCGGCGGAGCGGTGCTCCTTCCGTTCGGCGGGTGTCAGCTGAATCGCGGTCATCTGCGTATTATCGAGTGCGAATGAAGGTCCAGACGAAGAGCAAGAAGGTCAACAAGGCGTGGTTGAACGACCACGTCAACGATCCGTACGTCAAGATGGCGCAGAAGGAGGGCTATCGCGCCCGCGCCGCCTACAAGCTCAAGGAAATCGACGAGGCCCTGCGCCTGGTGCGACCCGGGCAGGTGGTGGTGGACCTGGGCTCGGTGCCCGGCGCCTGGAGCCAGTACTTGAGGCGCCGATTCGCCCCGGCCGGCGCGGCGGCAGGTGAGCTGAACGGCACCCTCATCGCCCTGGACATCCTGGAAATGGAGCCCATCGAGGGCGTGGAGTTCATCCAGGGCGACTTCCGCGAGGACGCCGTGGGTCAGCAACTGCACGACCTGCTGGCAGGGCGGCCCGTGGACCTGGTGCTTTCGGACATGGCCCCGAACCTCTCGGGCATCGAATCGTCGGACGCCGCCCGCGTGGCGCATCTGGTCGAGTTGGCGGTGGATTTTGCGGTCCGCCACCTGCGACCGGATGGCGCGCTGGTGTGCAAGGCCTTCCACGGCAGCGGCTACAGCCAGCTGGTGGAACTGTTCAAGCGCGAGTTCCGCGTCGTCAAGCCCATCAAGCCGAAAGCCTCTCGCGACAAGTCGTCGGAGACCTTTCTCGTGGGGGTGGGACTCAAGGTCCGGTAACCTGCGGGAAAACTTCAGCAATCGCTTGTAAACCCGTGCAACGGGCACGTTTTTTCGGGCGTCAGCCTGCGCCGCATCAACTCCAGTGAAGACCTTGACTGCTCTAGAATCATCCTCACATGCCGTGGAATCCGGCGCCCCGATCTTGGCGCGCCGTGCCGCTGAACTGGAAAAGGAGCCGCGGTGAACAATCAATGGTTTTCGAAGGTCGCCGTCTGGCTGGTGATCGCGCTCGTGCTCTTCACGGTCTTCAAGCAGTTCGACCGTGGCGCGGCTTCCGGCACCTCGATCGGCTACTCCGATTTCCTGGAAGAGGTTCGCAGCAAGCGCATCAAGCAGGTCACGCTGCAGGAAAGCCCCGGCGGCGGTACCGAGATCCAGGCCATCACGTCGGACGACAAGCGGCTGCGCAGCACCGCCACTTTCCTGGACCGCGGCCTGGTCGGCGACCTCATCAACAACGGCGTCAAGTTCGACGTCAAGCCGCGTGAAGAGCCGTCCATCCTGATGAGCATCCTCGTCAGCTGGGGCCCGATGCTGCTT
>CAZBUU010000445.1:0-3040 GCA_964495125.1 uncultured Rubrivivax sp. | reverse complement strand
GAAGCGGTGCGCAGCCTGAAGAGCGGTCGCGAACCCGACCTGCTGAGCCCGCTGAACGTCGCCACAGAGATCAACCTGCACGCCCCGGCCCTGCTGCCCGACGCCTACTGCGGCGACGTCCACACGCGGCTGAACCTCTACAAGCGGCTGGCGATGGCCGAGAAGCCGGAGCAGATCGACATGCTGCTGGAGGAGATCACCGACCGCTTCGGCAAGCTGCCCGCACAGGGGCAGACCTTGTTCGACACCCACCGCCTGCGCGTGCTGGCGCGGCCCTACGGCGTGCTGAAGATCGACGCCGGCCCGAAGCTGATGAGCGTGACCTTCCGGCCCAAGTCGGCCGTGGACCCGATGCGCATCATCGAACTGGTGCAGAAGAACCGCAGCATCAAGCTCGCGGGCAACGACAAGCTGCGCATCGAGCGCGAGATCAGCCAGGCGGCCGACCGTGCGCAGTACCTGCGCGAACTGCTGCGCCACCTGGGGCAGCCGATGAAGGAGAGCTGATGACCGCACGCGAAGTGGAACCGGGGCTGTGGGTGCGCGGCTTCACGCCGCCGCTGAAGCTGGCCGACTACGGGCTCGTGGCCTTCGACATGGATTCGACGCTGATCAGCATCGAGTGCATCGACGAGATCGCCGCCGCGGCCGGCCGTCGCGACGAGGTGGCCGCCATCACCGAAGCCACCATGCGCGGCGAGATCAGTGACTACGCCGACAGCCTGCGCCTGCGTCTGGCGCTGCTGCGAGGCCTGCCGGTGTCGGCGCTGGAGCAGGTCTACACCGACCGACTGCGCCTGAACCCGGGCGTGGAAAGCTTCGTGCAGGCCTGCCAGGCCGCGGGCCTGAAGACGCTGCTCGTCAGCGGCGGCTTCACCTACTTCAGCGACCGCGTGCGGCAGCGCCTGAAGCTGGACTTCGCGCGCGCGAACACGCTGGACGTGCAGGACGGGCGGCTGAGCGGGCTGCTGGTGCAGCGGCCCTGGGGCACCATCGTCGACGGCGCCGAGAAGCGCCGCGTGCTGCTGGAAGTGGCGGAACTCATGGGCATCTCACCCGCGCAGGTCATCGCCGTGGGCGACGGCGCCAACGACCTGCCGATGATGAACGTGGCCGGGCTGTCGATCGCCTACCACCCCAAGCCCGCGGTGCGCGAGCAGGCGATGCTGACCATCGCCGAAGGCGGCATGGACCGCGCGCTGACGCTGCTGCAGCCCTGAGTCAGCGCCGGTCAGCGCTCCTCGAAGACCAACTGCACGCGGTGCAGGCGCGCCGCGGCCAAGGGCTCGAAGCGCCAGCGCTCCAGCGCGCTGATGATGTAGGACTGCCAGCCACGGGGAACGGGGGGCACCAGCTTGACGTCGGCCACCGTGCCGTCGGGGCGCAGTTGCAGGTCGGCGAAGACTTCCTTGATGCGGTTGCCATCGGCCATCAGGCGCACCGGGATCTCGGGATCGACCATCGTGACCAGGGTGGGCTGGACGGCCAGCGGCGCGATCGGCAGAGCGGCGGGCGCCACGGCCTTGCTCATCGCAGGCGCCGTCGCCGCCGGCAGGGCGGCTTCGAGGGCCGGCACCGAGGTCGCGGTGCCACCGGCCAGCGCCGAGGGCATGAACTTGTTGACGACCACAGGCTCGGCCGGCGGTGGTGCGGCAGGCGCGGCGGCAGGCGCCGTCACGACCGGTGCAGGCGCTGGCGCTGTCGGTGCAGCTTCCGTTCGCACGGCCGTGCGGCGCAGGATGTTCGGGTCGGCCACCTCGGGCTCGGGCTCGTTCGGACGACGGCGGATCTTGCTGGCCTGCAGGATCACCTTCATCGGATTGGCCGCCAGGCGCTGTGCCCGCTCCATCGCCGCCTGGGCCTCGGTGAGCGGCGGCTTGGCCGCCTGCGAGGCGCCGGAAGCAGGTGCCGCAGCCTGGGCCCACACGGCCCCAGCAGCACCGAGCCACAGCCCGGCGACCGACGCGCTCAACTTCGACACGACGACACCTCCAAGGACACGTTCCGGCGGGTGGCCGGCAGTCACTCCCCCAAGGGCTGCCGGCAGATGCTGTTCATCCGCTCGGCAGTTGAATCCCCCATTCTAGGGACCCCGGCCCGGCCGCCTGCACCGGATTCCCCTCATTTCAGGTGTAGCGACAGGAAACGGTCGAGTCGTTCGGCAAAGTCGACACGGGTCGAGGTACGGCGCCACGAGTGGCCTTCGCCGTCGTAGACCACGAACTCCGGCTCGCGGCCGGCAGCCTGCAGCGCCTCGCGCAGGCGCTTGCCGTGCTCCAGTGGCACGCGCCGGTCGCGCTCCCCGTAGGCCAGCAAGAGCGGCGCCTTGATGCGCTCGGCCTGCGCCACGGGAGACACCTCTCGCAACATCTCCGCATCCGCCTTGGGGTCGCCCAGCAACACGGGCAGGCGGTGCAGCCGCGCCTCCCGGCTCACGTCGTTCTCCCAGCCGGCGTCGAACAGCAGGGCCGGTTCGGCCACCGCCACCCAGGCTGCGCCGCAGCGGTACAGCTCCGGGTGCCGCACCAGCCCCATCAAGGTCGCGTAACCGCCGTAGCTGGCGCCGGCGATGCACACGCGCTTGGCGTCGATGAGCCCCTTCTCGGCCGCCCACAGCACGGCATCCGCCACGTCGTCCTGCATGGCACGGCCCCACTGCTTCCAGCCGGCGCGGAAATGGGCGCTGCCGAAGCCGGTGCTGCCGCGGAACTCGGGTTCGATGACGACGTAGCCGCGCGAGGCCAGGAACTGCGGCATCGGGTCCCAGTGCCAGTGGCCGCCTCGTACCCAGGGCCCGCCGTGCACCAGCACCACGGCGGGGGGCTTGGCGCCAGCGGGCGCGGGCGCGGTGGGCGTGGTGATCCACACCGGGATGCCGCGACCGTCGCGCGCCGCGATGCGGGTGAAGTCCAGCGTGGCCATCTGCTGCGGGTCCACCGCCTGGCGCACCCGCCCGACCAGCCGGAACATCGTGGGCGCTTCCGGCGGCCCGCGCCAGACCCAGTACTGCCCGGGCTCCCGGTCCGACATCGAGTGCACG
>CAZBUU010000444.1:0-3043 GCA_964495125.1 uncultured Rubrivivax sp. | reverse complement strand
CCGCCTACGCTGGTGGCCATGAAGACCCCCGCCCTGCTGGCCGCCCTGGCCCTGGCGCTGCCGCTGGCCCAGGCCAGCGACGGCCTCACCATCAACGGTCGCGCGCTGGACGAGGCGCAGCGGCACACGCTCGCGCACCTGGAGCAGCACATCGGCCCCGTGGCGCCGGGTGCCTACTGGTACGACGTGCACACCGGCGTGGCCGGCCGCTGGGGCGGCCCGGCGGCCGTGTTCCTGCCGCCCGGCCTGCCGCTGGCCGGCCCGCTGCCGGCCGACGCCTCGGGCGGCGGCTCCGGCCGGCTGACGGCCGTGTTCGTCAACGGCCGCGAACTGCACCCCACCGACGTGGCCGCGTTGCGCCGCTACGGCCCCGTGTGGCCCGGCCGCTACCGCTGGGACGCCCGGGGCAACGTCGCCACCGAGGCCGGGCAGTTCCTCTTCAACTTCTTCGAAGTGCAGAAGACCTACTACCGCAGCGACCCGTCGCGCGGCGAGAGCACCTTCGTCGGACGCGGCTGCGCTGCGGTGAGCGGGCGCCTGTCCAGCAGCGACGCCTCCAGCGCCTACTCCTACTACGTCGGCTGCGACTGAAGGCCGCACCCCGCGAAGGTCTTGCAGGGCCGGGTGGGGCGCCCCATATTCAGGCTTCGTGCAAGCTGGCGAAGGAGCCTGGCGATGTGGAAGCGAGTGGCGATGCTGTGGGCGGTGGTGCGCGGCGACGCGCGGCTGCTGTGGCGGGCCCTGAAGCACCCGCTGTCGCCGGGCTGGCTGAAGCTGGCCGTGGCCGGCATGGCGCTGTACCTGCTGTCGCCGGTGGACTTCATCCCCGACTTCGTGCCGGTCCTCGGCGTCATGGATGACCTGGTGCTGATTCCGCTGGCCATCCGCTGGGTGCTGCGGCGCCTTCCCGCGGTGGTGCGCGCGGACATCGGCCACGTGGGCTGAATGCGGCTGGCCGTCGTCTCCGACATCCACGGCAACCTGCCGGCACTGCAGGCCGTGGTGGCCGACGCGGGCGCGGTGGACGCCTGGCTGAACCTGGGCGACATCGTCAGCGGCCCGCTGTGGCCGGCCGAGACGGCCGACTTCCTGATGGCGCAGGGTTGGCTCACGATGGCCGGCAACCACGAGCGGCAGTTGCTGACGCTGCCGCTCGAACGCATGGGCCTCTCGGACCGTTTTGCGGCCCAGGCCCTGACGCCGGCGCACAAGGCCTGGCTGGCGGCGCTGCCGGGCGAGCTTCGGCCCGCACCCGGCCTGCGCTGCGTGCACGGCACGCCGGGCAGTGACCTGGTCTACCTGCTGGAGACCGTCACGCCCGCCGGCCTGCGACCGGCCACGCCCGAGGAGGTCGCCGCCCGCGCGGGTGAGGCGGGCGCCACGCTGCTGCTCTGCGGCCATTCGCACATGCCGCGCGACTTGAGGCTGCCCGCCCTGCACGTCGCCAACCCGGGCAGCGTGGGGCTGCAGGCCTACGACGATGCGCACCCGTGGCCGCACGATGTCGAGGTGGGCACGCCTCACGCTCGCTATGCCGTCGTCGATCAGGCGGACCCAGGCTGGCGGATCGAACTGCGCCAGGTGGCCTATGACTGGGAGGCCGCGGCGTCCCGTGCCGAAGTCAATGGCCGGGGCGACTGGGCCGACGCGCTGCGCACCGGCCGCGTGGGACGGCGCGAGGCCGACGTCTCAGGCTGAGCCGCCGGCCAGCTTCTCGCGCAGCGCGTTCGTCAGCCCATGGCCGAGCCGCCGCAGCTCGTTGCCCAGCCGGTAGGCGTAGGTGGGAAAGCGCCGGGTCCACCGGAACTTGCGCGGCGGGCCGGGCGGCGTGACGATGGTCGTCTCGATCTGGTCGTCGTGCCCGCAGGGCGTGGGTGTGACGAGCCGGAACTTGATGCCGAAGCGCCAGCCCTGGTCGAACACGTGGTCGTAGGGCAGTTGCATGGGCAGCAGGCCGCCGGGTTCGCGCACCCAGGCCGCGGCGGCTTTCCGGTTCATCAGGTAGGCGCTGCTGCCGGTGACGCGGCTGAGCATCACGGCCAGATGGTGGCCGGGCGCCACCTCCAGCACCTTCACCGGCGTGCCGCGGTGCACGGCCGAGAGCTTCACGGCATCCCAGCGGCCGGGGTTCGCCATCAAGCCCTTGAGCACTTCGGGCAGGCTGTCGTGCAGCAGCACGTCGTCCTCCAGCACCAGCGCGAACTCCGCGTCGCTGGCCAGGAAGGCGCGCATCACCTCTACATGCGACAGGTAACATCCCAGCTCGCCCCACACCGGCGCCATGCCGTGCTTGCGGCGGTAGGCGGCGTCGTCCAGCAGGGCCTTCTGGGCCGGGGTCATCTGGCGCGCGTCCACCGCCGCAAAGCGCGTGAACGGCAGGCCCAGGCGCTCCAGCTGGCCGCGGATGCGCGCCAGGCGCTCAGGCGCACGGTCGAGGTTGATCACCCAGGTCTTGAGTCGCTCCATCGATGTCATTGTCCGCGAAGGATTCCTCTTGAAAGACTGGATCGGCTGGGTGCTGGCCGTGGCGGCGGTGGCCGCGGGCTGGGTGGGCTACGGCTGGCGCGGCGTGGCGCTGGCGGTCACCGTCATCGTCTTCTGGCTGCTGCTGCAATTCAGCCGCAGCCTGCGCGTGCTGCAGCAGGCGGCGCGGCGGCCGGTGGGCAGCGTGCCGAACGCCGTGATGCTGCACGCGAAGCTGGCCGCCGGCATGACGCTGCCGCAGGTGCTCAAGCTCACCGCCAGCCTGGGCCGCCAGGTGGCCACCGAACCCGAGACCTGGGCCTGGGCCGACGAAGGCGGTGACGAAGTGCAGATCGTCATGCAGGCCGGGCGCATCGAACGCTGGGAACTGAAGCGGGCCGCCGCCTAAAATCAGCGCCCTTTCCACCCCAAGACCCGAGGCTCTCATGTCGATGTCCGACCGCGACGGCAAGATCTGGATGGACGGCCAGCTCGTCGAATGGCGTGACGCCAAGATCCACGTGCTGAGCCACACGCTGCACTACGGCTGCGGCGCCTTCGAGGGCGTGCGCGCCTACAA
>CAZBUU010000443.1:0-3066 GCA_964495125.1 uncultured Rubrivivax sp. | reverse complement strand
AGGTGGTGTTCTACGACTACGACGAGATCGAGTACCTCACCGACTGCAACTTCCGCCGCGTGCCCGCGCCGCGCAACGAGGAAGAGGAGATGTCGGGCGAGATCTGGTACACGGTGAACAAGGGCGACGTCTTCCCCGAGACCTTCGGCCCCTTCCTGCTGGGCAACGACGCCGTGCGCGAGATTTTCATGGCCCACCACGCCGACCTGCTGGACGCCGCCTTCTGGCAGGGCCACAAGGAGCGCATCCTGGCCGGCCATGTGCACGACGTGTTCCCGTACGACGCGTCCAAGCGTTTCACGAGCACGCGCAGCGGCGCATGAGCCCGCAGGGTTTCCCGAGGGCTCATTCCCGCCTGGCGGGACGGGCCACAGGCTTCAGGGTGCAGCGATGAGCCACGACTTCCTGTCGGCCTTCATCCTGCTGCTGCTGGTGCTGGACCCATTGGGCAGCCTGCCGATCTTCATTTCGGTGCTCAGCGGCGTGGCGCCGCAGCGGCAGCGTTTCGTCGCGCTGCGCGAGTCGCTCATCGCCTTCGGAGTGCTGGCCGGCTTCATGCTCGGCGGGCAGGTCTTCCTGGACGTGATGCGGCTGTCGGAGCGCTCGCTGGAAGTGGCCGGCGGCGTGATCCTGCTGATCATCGCCATCCGCATGATCTTCTCGCACAGTGGGGGCGGCTACCAGGCGCCGGCGGACGGCCGTGAGCCGCTGATCTTTCCGCTGGCGGTGCCGCTGCTGGCCGGGCCGTCGGCCATGGCGACGGTGCTGCTTCTGGCCAATCGCGAACCCGGCCGGCTGTGGGTGTGGATGGGCGCGCTCACCGCCGCGATGGCCGTCTCGGCCGCCGTGCTGCTGGGGGCCCAGAAACTGCGCCGGTTGCTGGGCGATTCGATGGTGGCCGCCGTCGAGAAACTGATGGGCCTGGTGCTGACCGCCGTGGCGGTGGAGATGATCCTGGCCGGTCTGAAACGCTACTTCCTGGGCCCCTAGGGCCCGCTTGTCCGAGGAGTTCACCATGTCCCAAGATGCCGTTGTCATCGTCTCTGCCGCGCGCACGCCCATCGGCGGGCTGCTGGGTGATTTCGCCGCACTCCCCGCCGCCGAACTGGGCGGCGTGGCCATCCGGGCCGCCGTCGAGCGCGCCGGCGTGCCCGGCGACGCCATCGACGAGGTGCTGATGGGCAACGTGCTCGGCGCCGGCCAGGGCCAGGCGCCGGCACGCCAGGCGGCGCTGAAGGCCGGGCTGCCGCTGAGTGCGGGCGCCGTGACCCTCAACAAGATGTGCGGCAGCGGCATGCGCGCCATGATGTTCGCGCACGACATGCTGGCGGCCGGCACGGTGAACGTGATGGTGGCCGGCGGCATGGAGAGCATGACCAACGCGCCGCACCTTTTGTTTGCGCGCAAGGGCGTGAAGTACGGTGCCGCCACGATGTTCGACCACATGGCCCTGGACGGCCTGGAAGACGCCTACGAGCGCGGCAAGGCCATGGGCGTGTTCGCCGAGAGCTGCGCCGCCAAGTACGGCTTCACGCGCGAGGCCCAGGACGCCTTCGCCATCGCCAGCACCACGCGCGCCAAGGCCGCCAACGAGGGTGGCGCCTTCGACTGGGAGATGGCGCCCGTGACGCTGGCGGGCAAGGGCGGCGAGACCGTCGTGAAGTTCGACGAGCAGCCCTTCAAGGCCAAGCTCGACAAGATCCCGACGCTCAAGCCGGCGTTCAAGAAGGACGGCACCATCACCGCCGCCAATGCCAGCAGCATCAGCGACGGCGCCGCGGCGCTGGTGATGGTGCGCGAGAGCACGGCACGGCAGATGGGCCTGCAGCCCATCGCCCGCATCGTGGCGCATGCCGTGCACGCGCAGGAGCCCGCCTGGTTCAGCACGGCGCCGGCCGGCGCCATCGAGAAAGTGCTGAAGAAGATCGGCTGGACGGCGGCGCAGGTGGACCTGTGGGAGGTCAACGAGGCCTTCGCCGCCGTGACCATGGCCGCCATGGCCGAGTTCAAGCTGCCGCACGACATCGTCAACGTGCACGGCGGCGCCTGCGCGCTGGGCCACCCCATCGGCGCCAGCGGCGCGCGCATCGTCGTCACGCTGCTGGGCGCGCTGAAGGCCCAGGGCAGGAAGCGCGGCGTGGCCTCGCTGTGCATCGGTGGTGGCGAGGCCACGGCGCTGGCGCTCGAACTGCTCTGACATGACGGGTCTGCTGCCTGGCCCGGCCGAGGCGGCGGTGTTCGCCGCGGCGGTGTTCGTGCTCAACGCGACGCCGGGTGCCGACTTCCTGCTCACGGTCAGCCGCACCTTGCAGGGCGGTGCACGCGCCGGCGTGATGGCGGCACTGGGCATCAACGCCGGTTGCGTGCTGCATGCGCTGGCGGCGGCCTTCGGCCTCGCGGCCCTGATGGCCGTGCACCCGGGCGCCTTCCGCGTGGTGCAGTGGGCGGGCGCGGCCTACCTCGTCGGGCTGGGCATCGGCCTGCTGCGGCAGGCGCGGACACCGGTCGAGGGGGCCAGGGCAGCCGACGCCGCGCCGCGCAGCGCCTGGGCCGATTTCCGCGGGGGGCTGCTGACCAACGTGCTGAACCCCAAGGTCGCGCTCTTCTTCCTGGCCTTCCTGCCGCCTTTCGTGCCGGCGGGCTCGCCCGCGCCCACGCTCAGCTTCCTGCTGCTGGGCGTGTGGTTCGTGGCCCAGAGCCTCGTGTTCCTGCTGGTGCTGGTGGCCGTCGCCGCGCGCCTGAAGCGGCTGGAAGCCTCGCCCACCGCGCGGCGCTGGTTGTGCGCCGTGGGCGGGCTGCTGTTCATCGGACTGGCGCTCAGGCTCGCTCGCGGCAACGCGCCTGCCTGATTCACTTCCCCGGTCCTTCCACCTCGAAGCTGCCGACGAACACTTCCTGCCCCGCGCCCGACAGCCGCAGCACCACTTGCTGGTCCTTCTGCCCCGGTGTGCCGAAGCCGGTGGCCAGCCACAGCATCAGCGTCGTGTAGGGGCTGACGATCTGCTGCCGGTGGCCGTAGAACTGCGCGCGCACCTCGTAGCGGCCGGGCTTGGCGCTGCGCAGCGA
>CAZBUU010000442.1:0-3072 GCA_964495125.1 uncultured Rubrivivax sp. | reverse complement strand
CTACGACCCGGTCAAGCAGTTCACGCACGTGGCCATGCTGGGCATCGCGCCGGTGCTGATCATGGCCAACCCCAAGAGCGGCCCGGCCTCGCTGAAGGACCTGCCGAAGTTCATGGGTCAGACCGGCACCTTCGGCAGCGGCGGGCCCGGCAGCATCGGCCACATCGTGGGTGAGATGGTCAAGCAGCAGATGAAGTTCGGCATGACGCACATCCCCTACAAGGGCGGCGCGCCGATGACGACCGACCTCATCGCCGGCACGGTGCCGCTCGGCATCGACGTCATCACGGCCTACGTGCCGCTGATGAAGAGCGGCCAGATCAAGGGCCTGGCCGTCACCTCGCGGGCCCGTTCGCCGCTGGCGCCCGACGTGCCCACGGTGGCCGAACTGGGCTATCCGCAGTTGCAGGCCGAGAACTACTTCGGCGTCAGTGGCCCGGCCGGCCTGCCCAGGGAAGTGACCGACAAGCTCGCCAAGGTGCTGGCCGAGATCGCGGCCGACCCGGCCATCGTCAAGCGCTTCGAGGAACTGGGCATCACGCCGGTGAAGATGACGAGCGCCGAATTCGCGGCCTTCGTCGGCAAGCAGATCGCCGACTGGGCCCCCGCCATCAAGGCCGCCGACGTCAAGAACTGAACCCCAGCCCGGCCGGCCCGGCTGAAGCCCCATGGACACCTACCTGCTCGACTGGGCCAACCTGCTGCTGCGCTGGGCGCACGTCATCGTCGGCATTGCGTGGATCGGCGCCTCGTTCTACTTCGTCTTCCTGGACAACAGCCTGACGAAGCCCGAGGCGCCCGACCTGAAGGCCAAGGGCGTGGACGGCGAACTCTGGGCCGTGCACGGCGGCGGCTTCTACCACCCGCAGAAGTACCTGGTGGCGCCCAAGGCGCTGCCCGAACACCTGCACTGGTTCTACTGGGAAAGCTACAGCACCTGGCTCACGGGCTTCGGCCTGTACGTCGTGCTGTACCTGTTCAACCCGAACAGCTTCCTCATCGACAGGAACGTGCACGACTGGTCGCCCACCGCCGCCGTGGCCGCGGCGCTGGGCTTCCTGGCGGCGTTCTGGTTCGTGTATGACGCCCTGTGCCGCTTCTTCGGCGAGAAGGACGGCAAGGTGGGCGGCGACGCGCTGGTCGGCGCGCTGGTCCTCGTCTACGTGGTGGCTGCGTCCTGGGCCATGTGCCAGCTCTTCGCCGGCCGCGCCGCCTTCCTGATGGTGGGCGCGATGATGGCCACGGCCATGAGCGCCAACGTCTTCTTCTGGATCATCCCGGGCCAGCGCAAGGTGATCGCGCAGATGAAGGCCGGCGAGCCGGTCGACCCCATCTACGGCCAGCGCGCCAAGCAGCGCAGCGTGCACAACACCTATTTCACGCTGCCGGTGCTGATCTCCATGCTCAGCAACCACTACGGCTGGCTCTACCAGGGCAAGCACAACTGGCTGGTGCTGGTGGCGCTGATGCTGGCCGGCGCGCTGATCCGCCACAGCTTCGTGGCGCGGCACAAGGCCCTGGTGCAGGGCAAACGCGTGCCCTGGGAGTACGCGGCGGGCGGCGTGGCGCTGATCATCGGGCTGGCCATCGCGCTGGCACCCCAGCCCGCGCCGGCCGTGGCCGCCGGCACCCCGGCGCCGACGCTGGCCCAGGTCAGCGCCATCGCAGAGCAGCGCTGCGTGCTGTGCCACAACGCGCAGGTGCAGCAGAAGAACGTGGCGCTGCACACGCCCGAGTTGATCGTTCAGCACGCGCAGCAGGTCTACCAGCAGGTGGTGGTGCTGAAGCTGATGCCGATGAACAACGCCACGCAGATCACCGAAGAGGAGCGGGCGCTCATCAAGCGCTGGTTCGAATCAGGAGCGAAGCCTTGAGCACCGTGCATCCCGTCGACGAGAAGCTGCCGCTGCCGCGCCTGGCCGCCCTGGGCCTGCAGCATGTGCTGGTGATGTACGCCGGCGCGGTGGCCGTGCCGCTGATCATCGGTCGCGCGCTGAAGCTGCCGCCCGAGCAGGTGGCCATGCTGATCAGCGCCGACCTCTTCTGCTGCGGCCTGGTCACGCTGATCCAGAGCCTGGGCTTCGGCCGCCACTTCGGCATCCGGCTGCCGGTGATGATGGGCGTGACCTTCGCCGCCGTCGGTCCGCTGGTCGCGATGGCCGGCGCCGGCGGCCCGGACGCCGCGCGCGGCATGTTCGGCGCCATCATCGGTGCCGGGCTGCTGTCCATAGCCCTGGCACCGCTGATGAGCCGGCTGCTGCGCTTCTTCCCGCCGGTGGTCACGGGCACCATCATCACCATCATCGGCATCAGCCTCATGCGCGTGGGCATCGGCTGGGCCATGGGCGGCCCGGCGCCGCTGGCGCAGAGCGTGGACGTGCCCAAGCTCGCCGCCATGGTGGACAGCGCGCGCGCCGCAGCGGCGGCGGCCTCCATGCCGCTGGCCAAGCTGCCGGGCCCGGTGCCGATGGTGGACAACCCCGGCTACGGCGCGCTGGACAACATGGCCATCGCCGCCTTCGTGCTGGTGGTGATCCTGCTCATCAGCCGCTACGCGCGCGGCTTCGTGGCCAACATCTCGGTGCTGCTGGGCATCGTGGCCGGCTGCGTGCTGGCGGTGTTCCTGGGCAAGATGGGTTTCGACAAGGTGGCCAAGGCGCACTGGTTCGACGTCGTCACGCCGCTGGCCTTCGGCCTGCCCACCTTCGACGTGGTGATGGTGCTGACCATGACGCTGGTGATGGTGGTGGTGATGATCGAATCCACCGGCATGTTCCTGGCGCTGGCGGACATCACCGGCAAGCCGATCTCGCGCAGCGAACTCTCCGCCGGCCTGCGCACCGACGGCCTGGGCACGGTGATCGGCGGGGTCTTCAACACCTTCCCCTACACCAGCTTCTCGCAGAACGTGGGCCTGGTAGGGGTCACGGGCGTGAAGAGCCGCTGGGTCTGCGTGGCGGCGGGCGTCATCATGCTGGTGCTGGGCCTGCTGCCCAAGATGGCGGCGCTGGTGGAATCGGTGCCCACCTTCGTGCTGGGCGGCGCGGGCCTGGTGATGTTCGGCATGGTGGC
>CAZBUU010000441.1:0-3073 GCA_964495125.1 uncultured Rubrivivax sp. | reverse complement strand
CAAGAACTACTTCTACCCGGACCTGCCCAAGGGCTACCAGATCAGCCAGTACGAGATCCCGGTGGTGCAGGGCGGCAAGGTGGAGTTCGTGCTGAACGGGCTGAAGAAGAGCGTACGGCTGACGCGCGCCCACCTGGAAGAGGACGCCGGCAAGAGCCTGCACGAGGATTTCGCGGGCCAGACCGGCATCGACCTGAACCGCGCCGGCACGCCACTGCTGGAGATCGTCTCCGAGCCCGACATGCGCTCCTCGGCCGAGGCCGTGGAGTACGCCAAGGCGTTGCACACGCTGGTGGTGTGGCTGGGCGTGTGCGACGGCAACATGCAGGAAGGCAGCTTCCGCTGCGACGCCAACGTCAGCGTGCGCCGCCCCGGCGCGCCCTTCGGCACGCGGCGCGAGATCAAGAACCTCAACAGCTTCCGCTTCCTGCAGCAGGCCATCGACTTCGAGATCCAGTGGCAGATCGACCGCGTGGAAGACGGCCTGCCCATCGAGCAGGCCACCGTGCTGTTCGATCCCGACACCGGCGAGACGCGCGCCATGCGCAGCAAGGAAGACGCGCAGGACTACCGCTACTTCCCCGACCCCGACCTGCCGCCGCTGGTCATCCCACCCGAGTGGGTGGCGCGCGTGAAGGGCGAGATGCCCGAACTGCCCGCCGCCATGGCCGACCGCTTCGTGAAGGCCGACGGCCTGCCGGAAGCGGACGCCTTGCTGATGACGCAAAGCCTGGCCTTCGCGAAGTTCTACGAGGCGGTGCGCGACGCTTGCGGCAACGCCAAGCTCGCCGCCAACTGGATGATGGGCGAGGTGAGCAAGCGGCTGAACGCCGAGGGCGGTGCCATCGAAGGCGCGAAGCTGCAGCCGGCCACGCTGGCGGCGCTGATCCGCCGCATCGCCGACGGCACCATCTCCAACAACGGCGCGCGGCAGGTCTTCGAAGGGCTGTGGTCGGGCGAGTCGGCCGAAGTGGACGATGTGATCGCCGCGAAGGGCCTGAAGCAGATGAGCGACAGCTCGGCGCTGCTGGCCATCGTCGACGAGGTGCTGGCGAAGAACGCCAAGTCGGTGGAGGAGTTCCGCGCCGGCAAGGACAAGGCCTTCAACGCGCTCGTCGGCCAGGTGATGAAGGCCAGCCAGGGCAAGGCCAACCCGGCGCAGGCCGGCGAGCTGCTGCGCCAGCGTCTGGCCGCTGGCGGCTGAGGCCTACTTCGAAGCCGGCCGAGTCGGCGGCCGGGCCACGGGTGCGGCGGGCGGCAGGCTCGGCGGCAAGGGGCCCAGCGAGCCCGCCGGCGCGCCGCTCCACAGCTTGCGCAGGCGCTCCAGTTCGGCGTCGTAGAGCTTGTTGATGCGCGCCAGCTCGATCTCCTGGTTCGCCGCGGCGGTGCGTTGCGCTTCCACGGCGGCGTCGTTGGCGTCCAGCTGTGCCTTCAGCCGCGGCGGCAAAGGCTTGCCCTGATAGAACTCGGCCTCGTCCACCAGCGGCTTGCGCTCGGCCGCCAGCTCCCGCTGGCGCTGCGCGGTGGCCTTCATGGCCAGGCGCATCGAATCCAGCGCCGCTTCGCGCGCACGCTGGTGGGCGGCCTCGTTGGGGTAGCGCGCGGTGAGGTTGCGGTCGCGTCGCACGGCGTCGGCCGCCGCAGCGCGGGCCTCGGCGGCCGCACGCTCCTTGGCTTCCTTTTCGGCACGCTCCTCGGCGGTCAGCGTGGGCGGGATGATCGCGCGCAGCGAACCATCGCGGTTCAGCAGCTGCTGCTCCTTCGCGGCGCAGTCGGGGATGGGGCGGTCGGCGGTGAGCCGGCGGCCCTTGTCGTCGATGCAGGTGTAGATGCCCGGGCCCCGGGCGGGCGTGGTGCCGGTGGTCTGCGCCCAGGCGCCCGCCGCCAGCAGGGCGGCCAGGGGCAGGACGGCAAGGCGGCAGGGCTGCATCACACGCCGTACCGATCGCGATAGGCCTGCACGGCCGCCGCATGGGCACGCAACGAGGCGTCGGCGGTCGTCTGCAGAACGCCCAGCAGGTCTTGCAGGGTGGCGATGGCCACCACCGGCAGGCCCAGCTGGCGCTCGACGAACTGCACCGCGCTGTGCGGGGCGTCCCGGCCGTTCTCGGTGGCGCGCTCCTGGCGGTCGAGCGCGATGGCCACGCCAGCAGGCCGGCCGCCGGCGGCCGTGATCATGGCGATGGACTCACGCACCGAGGTGCCGGCCGAGATGACGTCGTCGACGATCAGCACACGGCCGGCCACCGGCGCCCCGACGAGGGTGCCGCCCTCGCCGTGGTCCTTGGCTTCCTTGCGGTTGTAGGCATAGGGCCGATTGTGGCCGCGCCGCGCGAGCTCGACCGCCAGCGCCGAAGCCAGCGTGATGCCCTTGTAGGCGGGGCCGAAGACCAGGTCGTAGCCGAAGTCACCATCCCCGGAGGCTAGCAAGCGCCGTGCATAGAATTCCGCCAGGCGGCCGAGCTTGGCGCCGTCATCGAAGAGACCGGCGTTGAAGAAGTAGGGCGAGAGCCGACCCGCCTTGGTGCGGAACTCTCCGAAGCGCAGCACGCCGGCTTCCACCGCGAACTGCACGAACTCCTGCGCGAGCGTGGGGTCGGCGGCGGTGCTCATGGTCCTGTTGACGAAGGGGTTCTCTTGGCGTTCCGACTCATCACGCTGAACCTGAACGGGATCCGTTCAGCGGCCAGCAAGGGCTTCGTCGACTGGGCCGAAAGCGTCGGCGCGGATTGTATGGGCGTGCAGGAGGTCAAGGCCCAGTCCGAGGACGTGGCCGGCCGGCTCGACCGTGTCGGCGCCCTGAAGGGCCACTTCCACTTCGCGCAGAAGAAGGGCTACTCCGGCGTCGGCCTGTTCACGAAGAAGGCGCCCAGCGAGGTCCTCATCGGCTTCGGCAGCGAGGAGTTCGACGCCGAGGGCCGCTGGGTGGAGACGCGCTTCGACACCGCCAGGCGCAAGCTCAGCGTCATCAGCTGCTACTTCCCCAGCGGCAGCAGCGGCGAAGAGCGCCAGGCCGCCAAGTTCCGCTTCCTGGCGCAGATGTACCCGCACCTGATGGCGCTCAAGCAGCAGC
>CAZBUU010000440.1:0-3090 GCA_964495125.1 uncultured Rubrivivax sp. | reverse complement strand
TGCGCAGCGACCTGCAGTACGGCCGCATCGACGAGATCCTGGCCACCGGCCTGCATGCCTACCTGACGGAGTTCATGGACCGCGTGAACGACATCGGTGTGGGCATCAGCCGCGACTTTCTGGTGCCGATGGCGGCGTGAGCGGCACCGCGCGCCGTCGCGCACTGGCGGCCCTGGCGGCAGCGGGGGCCTGGCCGCTGGTGGCCTGCGGCGGGGGTGGCGACGTTGCGGCGCCGGCGCCTCCTGTCGCCACGCGACGCTGGAAGCTGGGCTTCTCGCCCAACCCGCCGCGGCCGACGGTGGAAGCCGTGCTCCAGGGCATCGACCTGTGGAGCCGGCGCGCCGAGCTGGCCATCATCCACGAAGAGCTGCCCTGGGCCGACCTGCTGGCCGGCATGACGCCCGACGCCATCCTCGAGCGCGACAAGGTCCAGCTGGTGCAGTACCTGCGCAGCAAGGGCCTGCAGCTGGTGTTCATGGGCGACCTCAACGACGGCCTGGCGCGCGAACTGGAGGCACCGCAGCTGCGCGCCGCCGGCCGCAGCATCACCGAGCCCGCGGTGCAGCGCCTGTACCGCGACTACCTGCTGGCCGTGGACCGCAAGCTGGCGCCCGTGTTGCTGGGCCTGGTGGCCGAGAGCAACCTCATCCGCGTCGCGGCCCCTTCGCTCTACCCGGCCATCCGCAAGACCGCCAACGACACCGCGGCCGCGCTGCGCGCTGCCGGAAGCAGCACGCCGCTGATGGTCAGCGTGCAGGTGGAAGTGGCCTGGGGCCGTCTGGCCGGCAGCGGCAGCTACGTGGGCGTGGACACCGACTTCGCCGACTTTCCCTTCCTCCAGACCCTGGGCCTGTCGTCCTACCCCTATTTCGGCTGGTCGCAGCCGGCCGACCTGCCGCTGGACTACTACCAGCGCCTGCTGGCCGGCCGCGCGCTGCCGACGATGGTGGTGGAAGGCGGCTGGGCCAGCGCCGGTGCCGGCAGCATCGTGTCCAGCCCCGAGCGCCAGGCCCAGTACGTGGCGCGCCATGCCGAACTGCTGGACCGCGTCGGTGCCAGCGCCTGGCTGCAGCTGGTGTTCGCCGACATCGACCTCGCCGCGCTGCCGCCGCCCGTGCCCGCCAACCTGCCGCTGTTCGCCAGCATCGGCCTGGCCGACAGCCGCTTCGGCGCCAAGCCCGCGCTGGCGGCCTGGGACGCGCTCTTCGCGCGGCGGCTCTTGCCCTGATCAGCCGCCGCGCTGGCGCTTCACGGCCTCGGCCAGCGAGATCACCGCCATCGCGTAGTACGCGCTCCAGTTGTAGCGCGTGATGGCGTAGAAGTTCAGCGTGCCGGCCACGAAGGTGGGCGCCAGATCGCCGTTCTGCAGTTCCACCAGCGCCAGCGGCCCGACATGCGCCCGGCCGGCCTCCGACAGCACCGCGCCGCGCTCGGCCAGCTGCGCCGCGGTGAAGCTGGGCAGGATGTCCGGCGCCAGCAGCGCGGCGCGGTCGGCGGTGTCGGTGGGCACGGCCACCTCGTGGTGCGTGGCGCCGCCGCGCTGCCAGCCCCAGGCGGCCAGGTAGTGGGCCACGCTGCCCACCACGTCGGCGGGGCTGCGCAGCAGGTCGATGTGGCCGTCGCCGTCGAAGTCCACCGCGAAACGGTTGATGCTGCCGGGCATGAACTGCGGCAGGCCCATGGCGCCGGCGTAGCTGCCGGTGAGCTTCTGCGGGTCGGCGCCTTCGCGGGCGCAGAGCACGAAGAACTCCTCCAGTTCGCTTCGGAAGAAGGCGCTGCGGTCCTTGCGGCCGGGCGGGAAGTCGAAGCTCAGCGTGGCCAGCGCGTCCAGCACGCGGAAGCTGCCGGTGACGCGGCCGTACATCGTCTCCACGCCGACGATGCCGACCACGATCTCCGGCGGCACGCCCCAGCGTTCTTCGGCAGTACGCAGCCAGCGCTCGTTGTCGTTCCAGAACACCGCGCCGGCACCGATGCGCTGGGCCTCGATGAAGCGCGCGCGGTAGGCGGCCCAGTTCTTGGCCGTGCCGGCCGGCGGCGGCATGATGAAGCGGCGCACCGCCTCCACGCGGCGCGCCTGGGCCAGCTGGGCGCGCAGCCATGAGGCAGGCAGGCCGCGGCGCTGCGCCACTTCGTCGGCAAAGGCCTGGGCGGCGGCATGCGCGCCATAGGGCAGCCCGGTGGGTGCCGGCGCAGGCTTGGCCGGTGCCTTGCGCCGGGCGGCGAACACGGCGCCGGGCGTCAGCGCCGCCAGCGTGAGGAGCAGGGCGCCGCGGCGCCGGGAGGATGGCATGCGGAGGATTATCCGCAGCCACCGGACGCGGCTAGAGCATCGTCGTCGAGGCGTGCGTCGTCTGCGCGTCACTGTGGCGCTGCACTTCGCGCTGGCCGACCACGCGCAGCAGTGGCTCGGCGGCCAGCGGCTTGTCCAGCCAGGCGTCGGCGCCGCACTGTTCGGCGCGCAGGCGCTGCACCGGGCTGTCGTTGTCCAGCAGCAGCACCAGCATCGGTCGCGGGCCTTCGTGAGGGTAGGGCTGGCGCAGCAGCGTGCGGCAGACGTGGAAGCCGTCCAGGCCGTCCAGCGTGCCGGCGACGAAGACGAACTCGAAGTGGCGCTCCTGCACGCGGCGCATCGCTTCCGAGCCGTCGCGGGCCAGGTGCACCTCGAAGCCGAAGCGCGCCAGGTGGTCGGCCATGAAACGCAGCACGGCGTCGCTGTCGTCGACCACCAGCAGGTGGTCCAGCCGGGGGCGCTGGGCCCGCGGCGGCCGGCGGTGGCGGCCCAGCATCTGCGCCAGCTCGTCGCGCACGCGCTGAACTTCGCTGGACATGGGCGGGGCCTCGGGCACGAGGTCGTCGAGTGCGCGCAGCAACTGCTGCAACTGGAAGGCGCGTGGCAGCTGCACGGCGGCACCGGGCCGCAGCGTGCCGCCGATCATCACG
Source organism: uncultured Rubrivivax sp. (assembly GCA_964495125.1). Taxonomy (GTDB): domain Bacteria; phylum Pseudomonadota; class Gammaproteobacteria; order Burkholderiales; family Burkholderiaceae_C; genus Rubrivivax. The sequence continues at coordinate 147 of CAZBUU010000440.1, read as the reverse complement.
GCGCTGGACAGCCGGCCGGCGGCCTCCACGGCGGCCACGACGCCCTCGTGGTCGGCGTCCACCAGCGCCAGGCTGCAGGCGGCCAGTTCGCCGCACAGCAGGTAGTGCGGCTGGCCCGGGCGCTCGACGGCGAGTGCGGACTCCAGC
>CAZBUU010000439.1:0-3125 GCA_964495125.1 uncultured Rubrivivax sp. | reverse complement strand
CGGTGAGCGCGGCGCGGTGGCGGCCGTACTTGCGGTAGATGTACTGGATGACCTCTTCGCGGCGCTGGTGCTCGAAATCGATGTCGATGTCGGGCGGTTCGTTGCGCTCGGCGCTGATGAAGCGTTCGAACAGCAGCATGGTGTGCTGCTCGGGGTCGACCGCCGTCACCTCCAGGCAGTAGCAGACGGCCGAGTTGGCGGCGCTGCCGCGGCCCTGGCACAGGATGCCTTGCGAGCGCGCCCACTGCACGATGTCGGCCACGGTGAGGAAGTAGGCCTCGTACTGCAGCTGCGTGATGAGCGCCAGCTCGTGCTCGATCATGCGGCGCACCGCCGGCGGCAGGCCCTGCGGGTAGCGGCGCAAGGCGCCTTCCTCCGTCAGGCAGCGCAGCCACGACGTCGGCGTGTGGCCGTCCGGCACGATCTCGCGCGGGTACTCGTAGCGCAGCTCGGCCAGCGAGAAAGCGCAGCGGCCGGCGATGTCGACCGAAGCCTCCAGCCACTCGGGCCGGTACAGCTGCGCCAGCCGCGCGCGCGTGCGCAGATGCGCCTCGGCATTGGCGCCCAGCGCGAAGCCGGCCTCGGCCACCGTGCACTTCAGCCGCGTGGCGGTGAGCGCGTCCAGCAGCGGCTTGCGCGAACGCACATGCATGGCCGCGCCGCCAGCGGCCACCAGGCGCAGGCCGGTGGTGGCCGACAGCCGCTGCAGCAGCGCCACGAAAGCGGCGTCGTGTGCACTGCGGCGCAGCTCCACCGCGATGGCTGAACGCTCCGTCCCGAACCAGGTCTTCAGCCAGCCGGCGTGTTCGAACAGCGTCTCGAAGCTCTGGCCCACGGCCGGCACCAGCAGCGCGAAACAGCCCGGCAACCCGGCCAGCGTGGGCGCGGTGGGTGCGCGGCCTTCGAGGTCCGAACGCAGCGCCCCATAGCCGCCCTTGGGCGCGCGGCGGCGCGCCAGCGTGATCCAGTGCACCAGGTTCGTGTAGCCGCGGCGCGACTCCACCAGCAGCACGAGGTGCGGCTCCGAAGCCCGCGCGGCCTCGTCGGCGCCCAGGCGCATCTCGGCGCCGACGATCAGCCGCATCTTCAGCCGCTCGGCTTCCACGTGCGCGCGCACCGCGCCCCCGAGCGAACACTCGTCGGTCAGCGCCAGCGCCGCGTAACGCAGGCCCTGCGCCCGCGCCACCAGTTCCTCGGGGTGCGAGGCCCCGCTCAGGAAGCTGAAGTTGCTGCGGCAGTGAAGTTCGGCGAAGCCGGGAAGTGTGGGCGGGGCGGGGCGACGCACGAGGACAGTCGGTAGGCGGGTTCGGGCTCACGGGCCCGCGGCGGACGGGGCCGGGGCTGGGGACGAGGATGAGGATGGAGATGGGACTGCAGCGGCGGCGGTAGCGGGGCGGCCGGTGGCGCCACCGCGGCGGCCACGGGCCCGGCCCCGGCGAGGTTGTCCAGCGGGCTGCGCACCGCGCCGCCGCCCAGGCGCAGCACATGCGTGTAGATCATGGTCGTGCTGACGTCGCTGTGGCCCAGCAGTTCCTGCACGGTGCGGATGTCGTAGCCCGACTGCAGCAGGTGGGTGGCGAAGGAGTGGCGCAGCGTGTGCGGCGAGGCCGGCTTGTGCACGTGCGCCTGGCCCAGTGCGGCCTTGAAGGCGCGCTGGAAGTTGACCTCCAGCAGGTGGTGGCGTCGGCGCACGCCACTGCGCGGGTCGTTGGCGGGCTGGCTGTGCGGGAAGACCCAGTGCCAGGCCCAGGACTCGGGCGCGCGCGGGTACTTGCGCACCAGCGCGGCGGGCAGGTCGACGCCGGCAAGGCCGGCCTCGCGATCGGACTGCCAGACGGCGTGCGCGCGCACGAGTTGTTCGCGCAGGGGCGCTTCCAGCGCGGCGGGCAGCATGACCACGCGGTCCTTGAAGCCCTTGCCTTCGCGCACGACGATGGCGCGGCGGTCGAAGTCGATGTCCTTCACGCGCAGGCGCAGTCCTTCGAGCAGGCGCATGCCGGTGCCGTAGAGCAGGCGGCCGACCAAGCCGTAGGGTGCCTGCTGGCGGTGCATGGGCATGGCGTCGAGCGCGGCGAGGACGTCCTGCACCTCGGCCACCGACATCACCACGGGCAGGCGGCGCTCGCTGCGCGGGCGGCCGATCTCGCCCATCCAGGGCAGCGACTGGCGCAGCACCTTCTGGTACAGGAACAACAGGGCCGACAACGCCTGGCGGTGGGTGCCCGGGGCGACATCGCGTTCCGTGGTCAGCCAGGTGAGGAAGGCCTCGACCTCGGCCTGCGCCATCTCCGACGGGTGACGCAGCCCGTGGTAGCGAATGAAGGCGCGCACCCAGTGTACGTAGGCTTCCTCGGTGCGCAGGCTGTAGTGAAGCAGGCGGATGCGCTGGCGGAGGAGGTCGAGCAGGCGGGGCGATACGGCCGGGCCAACGCCCGGGTGCCCGGGGCTTGTCCCTGAACCGGTGCTGAAGGAAGGATCACTGGACATGGTGCGAGGCTGCTGCAATACTGTGTTTGCATACAGTACAAGAACTTCAAGCATATTTCCAGTCTTCCCCATGGTGGCACGCAAGAAGAGAGAGGCCGACCCCCGAGAACGGGGAGAGCGGTCCGAGCAGCCGAATGCCCTGGGCGAAGGGCGCGTGAGCCGGACGATGTGGCCGCCGCAGGCGGGCACGCGACGGTGGATGCGGGAATACGGCGAAGCCCTCGTGTGCGTGCGGCACCGCGAGGATCCAGCGGGACTGCGACGGGTGGTGACGGTGGAACTGGTGGTCGGGCCGGTGGCCACGCGAACGGGGCAGCACCGATTGCGCGACGCGGCCTGGTACCCGATCGCCCTGTCGACTGCGGATCGAGGTCTGCAGGCCCAGCTGCGCAAACACGGGGCTCGGTGGGATGCCGAGCATCGTCACTGGTACGTGCGCGGCAACGTCGTTCGCCACTTCGGCCTGGAAGACAGAATTGCCATCCGTCGCCGACTTTCGGCATCATCGGAACTGCCGAAGGAACAGTCGCAGCGAGCGCGCCCAAGGTCGATCCTCCCCTAAATGCGAGGCTAGGCAAGCGCTGTCGACAAGTTCACGGCGCCACCGAAACAAGACGTCAGAATGCACCTCCAATTCG
>CAZBUU010000438.1:0-3131 GCA_964495125.1 uncultured Rubrivivax sp. | reverse complement strand
GCACCATCACGTCGCCGGCGCTCATGTCGGCCATGCGCAGCACGCCTTCGAGCATGAGCCGCGACTCGGGCTCGATCAGCTCGCGGTTCTCGGCGTCGGAGAACAGCCGCAGGAGCTCGTCCTTGCTGTCCGGGCCGGGCGAGATGAACTCGACCAGGCGTTCGAAGAAAGTGCGCTTGTCTGCCGTGGCCGCGGGGCCGCGTGCAGCGCGTGTAGGAGCCGGGTCGGACACTGGGACAGGTGCCGGCAGTGGAGAAGGCGCGAAGAATAACCGAGGCGCATGACAGGGCCCCGGCGCGCGGCGACAATGCGCGCCCTTTCGCGTCTTCCCCGCTCCCGTGCCCATCACCAAGCTGGCCGACCTGGCCGCACTGCGCAGCCCCATCGCCGCGATGGCCCTCGTCATCGTGCTGTCCAACGTGCTGGTGCAGCACCCCATCAACGATTGGCTGACCTGGGGCGCCTTCAGCTACCCGCTGGTCTTCCTGGTCAGCGACCTCACCAACCGCGCCCTGGGCCCGGTGGCGGCGCGGCGCGTGGCCTGGGCCGGCTTCGTGGTGGCGCTGGCGGTGTCGCTGGCGCTGGCGCCCTGGCGCATCGCGGTGGCCTCGGCCGCGGCCTTCCTCTTCTCGCAGCTGATGGACGTGCTGGTCTTCAACCGCTGGCGCCGCCAGAGCTGGTGGAAGGCACCGCTGATCGGCAACCTGGTGGCCAGCGTGGTGGACACCGCCGTGTTCTTCTTCCTCGCCTTCGCCGGCAGTGGCGAAGCGAACTGGCTGCAGCTGGCCGCAGGCGACCTGGCCGTCAAGGCCGCCATGGCCACGCTGCTGCTGGCGCCCTACCGCGCGCTGCTGCCCCGCTTGCAAACCTGGGCCCCGCCCTCATCTTCCGCAGCTTGACCTTCCAGGACCCACGACGATGACGACCCCCGGCCTCATTCCCGCCACCATCCTCACCGGCTTCCTCGGCTCGGGCAAGACGACGCTGCTCAAGCGCGTGCTGAGCGAATCGCACGGTCAGAAGATCGCCGTCATCGAGAACGAGTTCGGCGAGGAGAACATCGACAACGAGATCCTCGTGGCCGACAGCAACGAGCAGATCATCCAGATGAACAACGGCTGCGTCTGCTGCACCATCCGCGAAGACCTGCGCAGCACGCTGGCCGACCTGGCCGACAAGCGCCGCAAGGGCGAGATCCAGTTCGACCGCGTCGTCATCGAGACCACCGGCCTGGCCGACCCCGGCCCCGTCGCCCAGACCTTCTTCATGGACGACGAGATTGCCGAGACCTACCTGCTGGACAGCGTGCTGACCCTGGTGGACGCCAAGCACGGCGACCAGCAGCTCGACACGCGCCAGGAAGCACGCCGGCAGATCGGCTTCGCCGACCAGATCTTCATCAGCAAGTCCGACCTCGTGCCCGAGGCCGAGACGGAAGCGCTGATCCACCGCATCAAGCACATGAACCCGCGCGCGCCGCAGCGCAAGGTGCACTTCGGCGAGGTGCCCATCGCCGAGGTGTTCGACCTGAAGGGCTTCAACCTCAATGCCAAGCTGGAGATCGACCCCGAGTTCCTGAACGCCGACGCGCACGGGCACGACCACCACGACCACGATCACCACGACCACGAGCACGGTGAACACTGCGACCACCCCCACCACCACGCCCACGACGACGATGTGAAGAGCTTCGTCTTCCGCAGCAAGAAGGCCTTCAACCCGGCCAAGCTGGAAGACTTCCTCGGGGCCATCGTGCAGGTCTACGGCCCCAAGCTGCTGCGCTACAAGGGCGTGCTGTTCATGAAGGGCAGCGAGCGCAAGGTCGTCTTCCAGGGCGTGCACCAGCTGATGGGCAGCGACCTGGGCCCGAAGTGGGCGCCCGGCGAGGAGAAGGGCAGCAAGATGGTCTTCATCGGCATCGACCTGCCCAAGGATGTGCTGCTCCAGGGGCTGGAGCAGTGCCTCGTGTGAGGGTTTGCGACAGCCCCCCGAATGCCCCGCTTGCAGGCGCCGGGGCGTGGCTACAATCCGCGCGCCTTCAAGGGCCCCCGGGCGCTTGCAGGCCCCCCGCCCGTTGCGGGGGAGGCTCGACAGCCCCGCCCGAACCGGCAGCACAAGACAGGTGAGGAGGTACCCGTGAGCAAGCCAACGGCCAAGACCGCGGCCGCCAGCAAGACCAAGGCCCCGGCCACGACCGCCGCCAAGCCGGCCAAGGCGGCCCCTGCGCCCAAGCCGGCGCCTGCTCCTGCTCCCGCGCCCAAGCCTGCCGCCAAGGCGGCGTCCAAGAGCCCCGCCAAGCCCGCCGCCCCGACCCCACCGCCCGCCCCGGCGCCGGCGGCCGTCCAGAACCGATTCACCGACCGCTTCGCGCCCGCCGCGCCCGCTTCCCGACCCATGACCGAAACGGCCGATATCCCGAAGTCCACACGCAAGATCGACCCGAAGCTCGCCAACGCCTGGAAGACCAAGCCCGGCCGCGAACTGAGCGTCGAGGAGTTGCTGGCCATGCCCGACTCCGAGTACATGAACGAAAAGCAGATCGACTTCTTCCGCGCGCAGCTGCAGAAGCAGAAGGACGACCTGCTGTCCAACGCCGGCGAGACCACCGAGCACCTGCGCGAGGACACTTCCATCGTCCCCGACCCGGCCGACCGCGCCACCATCGAGGAGGAGCACGCGCTGGAGCTGCGCACGCGCGACCGCGAGCGCAAGCTGCTGAAGAAGATCGCGCAGTCGCTCGGCCGCCTGGAAACGGGCGACTACGGCTATTGCGACGAGACGGGCGAGCCGATCGGCCTGCAACGCCTGCTGGCCCGCCCGACGGCCACGCTGTCGCTGGAGGCCCAGCAGCGGCGCGAGCTGAAACAGAAGATGTTCGGCGACTGAAGTTCGCACCGGCTCGGCCCGCTGCGAAGTACGCACGCGGCAAGGGCGCAGCACGCGGGTTACCATCCGCCCTTCCATGGCCGAGAACGAGAGCTTCTTCCGCAAGGTGGTCCGGTTCGTCGCGAACCCGGCCACCGACTGGACGGACCTCAATTCGCGCCAGGACGACAACCGCGAACTCGAGATCGAGAAGTCCGAGCTGAAGGCGATGATCGAGCGCAAGCGGCGCAACGACTTCGTCCGCA
>CAZBUU010000437.1:0-3135 GCA_964495125.1 uncultured Rubrivivax sp. | reverse complement strand
GCGCTGGCCTGCGAGCCCAAGCTGCTGATCGCCGACGAGCCCACCACGGCGCTGGACGTCACCATCCAGCGCCAGATCCTGGAGCTGCTGGCGCGGCTGAAGGAGCAGCACAAGATGAGCGTGCTCTTCATCAGCCATGACCTGGGCCTGGTGGGCGAGATCGCCGACAGCGTGGTGGTGATGCGCGGCGGCCAGATCCGCGAGCAGGGCCCCGTGCGCGGCATCTTCGAAGCGCCGAAGGACGACTACACCAAGGCCCTGCTGGCCTGCCGCCCCAGCCTGGAAGGCAACGCGGCGCGGCTGATGGTCATCGACGACCACATCGCCGGCCGCGAAGCGCAGCAGCTGGGCAAGGCCAAGGACCCGAACGCACCCGTGGTGCTGCAGGTGCGCGCGCTGGCCAAGAGCTTCTGGCTGCGCCAGGGCCTCTTCGGCAAGCGCGAGTTCAAGGCCGTGCAGGACGTGAACTTCCAGCTGCGCAAGGGCCACACCCTGGGCGTGGTGGGCGAAAGCGGCAGCGGCAAGACGACCATGGGGCTGACGCTGCTGCGTCTGCACGAGCCCACCGGCGGCGAGGTCATCTTCGACGGCAAGAACCTGCTCACGCTGTCGTCCGCCGAGCGCCAGGCCATGCGCCGGCGCATCCAGATCGTCTTCCAGAACCCGTACGCCAGCCTCAACCCGCGCTTCACCATCGGGCAGACGCTGGTGGAGCCGATGGTCATCCACGGCATCGGCAAGGACCTCGCCGAGCGCGAGCAGCGGGCGCGCAGCCTGCTGGAGAAGGTGGGCCTGGACGGCCGTGCCTTCGGCAAGTACCCGCACGAATTCAGCGGCGGCCAACGCCAGCGCGTGGCGATCGCGCGCTGCCTCACGCTCAACCCCGAGGTGCTGGTGCTGGACGAGGCCGTGTCGGCGCTGGACGTCTCCGTGCAGGCCCAGGTGCTGAACCTGCTGAAGGACCTGCAGGACGAGTTCGGCCTGTCCTACGTCTTCATCAGCCACGACCTGGCGGTGGTGCGCTTCATCAGCGACGAGGTGCTGGTGATGAAGGACGGCCAGGTGGTGGAGCAGGCCAGCGCGGCCCAGATCCTGGCCGCGCCCCAGCAGGACTACACGAAGCGGCTGCTGGCGGCCGTTCCGCGCGGGTACCGCGCGGCCGCCTGATTCACGCGCGGGTACCGCCCCGCCGCCTGATTCACGCGCGGCTACCGCCAGGAGATCCTAGAGATCCCCCGGGATCGTGTCGTCCACGATCCGCTTCAGCTCGGCCTGCATCTCCTGCCGTCCGATGTGGGCCGCGAAGTACTCGCTCACGGCGATGTGGTGCGCCACGTCGCGCAGCGTGAGCGGGCGGCTCACCGGCCAGGCGGCGAAGTTGTCCTCCGCCAGACCCAAGGTGCGCTCCACCGCGGCTTCGTCACCCCCCAGCACCTGCGCGACGATGCGGCGGTACAGCGCCAGCCCGGCCAGGCCGGGCTCGGCGGCACGCAGGGTTTCGGCCAGGGCCAGCAGTTCGCGGCAGCGCCGGGCGACGTAGCGTCGCTCGCGCCAGGCGTCCACCCAGGCACCCAGGGTGCCGTCGCTGCGTTCGCGGCGTGAGGGGGACTTGAAACTGTCAGCCATCGGCATGCGGGTCTCCAGGGTCGGCCCCGAAGTCCGTGACGGGTGCCTGTGCGAGGTGTACGGCCCGGCGCCGCGCCCATTCCACCGCCCGGGTCGCGCGCGCAAGCACGCAGCCACAGAGGGCGCCGACAGCCCGCAGATACATCTGCCTACACGCCGCTGCGATGCATTCCACGGCCGTGGCGCCGTCGGCCGCTCAACCCGGCGCCGGCGGCGCCGAAAACCTGGGACGCGCGCGTCGGCAAGGGGCCGGCCCGCGCCTTCAACCCATGGAGAGACCCATGCAACTGATCCGCCGCAGCGTCCTGCTGCTGTCCGCAGCCTGCCTGAGCGGGCTCACCTTCGCTGCCGACGAGCGTGGCAGCCGCGACGAAGCCAAGGCCCTGGTCGACGCCGCCATCGAGCACATCAAGAAGGTCGGCGCCGACAAGGCCTACAAGGACTTCACCACCGACAAGGCCTCCTGGACGCGGAAGGACCTGTACGTCATGGTCTACGACGCCAAGGGCATCGCCGTGGCCCACGGCAGCAACGAGAAGCTCGTCGGCAAGGACATGACGGCCGTGAAGGACGCCAACGGCGTGGCCATCGTCAACGGCATGATCGCGCTGGCGGCCAAGGGCGGCGGCTGGTTCGACTACGACTGGCCCGATCCGCTGACCAAGAAGATCATGCCCAAGAGCACCTACGCCAAGAAGCAGCCCAACGGCGAAGGCTTCGTCGGCGTCGGCGTCTACCGCTGAGACGGCAAACGCACGAGGAGTCCGATCCATGCGTGAGATCCTGCGCAACGCATCCATCGGCCTGAAGGTCTCGCTGGCGCCGGCCTTCGCCATCGCCTGCCTGGCCATCGTGGCCGGCCTGGGCTGGTGGGCCAACCGGGTGCTCACCGATGAACTGAAGGAGGTGGGCGGCGCCGGTCTCACGCGCATCGTCGACGCGCAGTCCTATGCGCGACAGCTGACCGAACTGCACCAGTCGGTCTACCAGAGCATCGCCTGGGAAGCCGTGGGCCAGCGCGCCGACCGGATCAAGGCTTTCGACGACGCGCTGCTCGCGCAGCTGAAGGCCTTCCTGGCGACGCTGAAAGGCTCGGCCGAGGCCAGCTCGCTGTCGGAGCCGCAACGCGTTGCGATGGCGGCCATCGCCAAGGGCTTCGAGACCTACGCCAAGGTCGCCGCCGACACGGTGGACATCAAGAGCGCCGGCGTGGCCACCGCCGCCAGCTACGTCATCACGCTGGACGGCGAGTACCGCAAGAGCCTGGACCTGCTGCAGAAGTTCGTGCAGGGCGAGGTCGAGTCCACCAGCGCCAGCGTGGAGGCCGCCACCACGCTGGCCACGCGCAACAGCAGCGTGGTCGCCGCGGTGTCCACGGGCGCCCTGGTCCTGGCCGCGCTGCTGGCCTTCACGCTGAGCCGCGCCATCACGGTGCCGCTGACCGAGGCGGCCCACCTGGCCGGCCGGCTGGCCCAGGGCGACCTCAGCGCGCGCACGGCGGAGGCTTCG
>CAZBUU010000436.1:0-3155 GCA_964495125.1 uncultured Rubrivivax sp. | reverse complement strand
GCCATCCTGATCAACGTGCCGGGTGAAAGCAGCTCGGTGGTGACGGCCATCGACGGCTACCAGATGGCCCGCAAGGGCCGCGCCGGCGCGGCCCTGGCCGCAGCCGGCCTGGGCAGCTTCTTCGCCGGCAGCGTGGGCACGCTGATCATCGCCGCCTTCGCGCCGCCGCTCACCGAGCTGGCCTTCAAGTTCGGCCCCGCCGAGTACTTCAGCCTCATGGTGCTGGGCCTCATCGGCGCCGTGGTGCTGGCTTCGGGCTCGCTGGTCAAGGCCATCTCGATGATCATCCTGGGCCTGCTGCTCGGGCAGATCAACACCGACGTCATTTCCGGCGTGCCGCGCTACAGCTTCGACATCCCCGAGCTGACGGACGGCATCGGCTTCGTGGCCATCGCCATGGGTGTGTTCGGCTTCGGCGAGATCATCGCCAACCTGGGCCAGCCGGCCGAGAACCGCGAGGTCTTCACGAAGGACGTCAAGGGCCTGTGGCCGACCAAGGACGACTTCATGCGTGCCTGGCCGGCCGTCGTCCGCGGCACCTCGCTGGGCTCGCTGCTGGGCGTGTTGCCCGGCGGCGGCGCACTGCTGGCGGCCTTCGCGGCCTACACCGTGGAAAAGAAGGTGCCGATGAAGCCTGGCGAAGTGCCGTTCGGGCAGGGCAACATCCGCGGCATCGCCGGCCCGGAGAGCGCCAACAACGCCGGCGCCCAGACCTCCTTCATCCCGATGCTGACGCTCGGCATCCCGCCCAACGCCGTGATGGCGCTGATGGTGGGCGCGATGACCATCAAGGGCATCCAGCCCGGCCCGCAGGTGATGACGAGCAACCCGCAGCTCTTCTGGGGCCTGATCGCCTCGATGTGGGTCGGCAACCTGATGCTGGTGATCCTGAACCTGCCGCTGATCGGCATCTGGATCAAGCTGCTGACGGTGCCCTACCGCTTCCTGTTCCCGGCCATCATGTCGTTCTGCTGCATCGGCCTGTACACGCTGAACAACAACAACTTCGACGTCTTCATGGGCGCCGGCTTCGCGGTGGTGGGCTACATCTTCTACAAGCTGGGCTGCGAACCGGCGCCGTTGCTGCTGGGCTTCATCCTGGGGCCGATGATGGAAGAGAACCTGCGCCGGGCGCTGCTGCTCAGCCGCGGCGACTGGGGCACCTTCGTCACGCGGCCGCTCTCGGCCGGCCTGCTGGCCGCGGCGCTGCTGATGATCATCATCGTCATGCTGCCCTCCATCAAGAACAAGCGCGCAGAAGCCTTCCAGGACGCCGACTGAGCGTCTGGCGTATCGTGGGCGCATGAGGCTGCCCACCGCGCTCGCCCCCCTCCAAGGCCCCGTGTTCCGGGGCCTTTGGTTTGCCTGGCTGGCGGCCAACCTGACGATGTGGATGAACGACGTGGCGGCCGCCTGGCTGATGACCACGCTCACCACCAGCCCGGTGATGGTGGCGCTGGTGCAGACGGCGTCGACGCTGCCGGTGTTCCTGCTGGGCCTGCCCAGCGGGGCGCTGGCCGACATCCTGGACCGGCGGCGCTATTTCGCGGCCACGCAGCTGTGGGTGTCGCTGAACGCCCTGGTGCTGGCGGCGCTTTCGCTGGCCGATGCGCTGACGGCGCCGATGCTGCTGGCGCTGACCTTCAGCAACGGCATCGGCCTGGCCATGCGCTGGCCGGTGTTCGCGGCCATCGTGCCGGGCGTCGTCACGCGCGGCGAACTGCTGGCGGCGCTGGCGCTCAACGGCATCGCCATGAACCTGTCGCGCGTCGTCGGCCCGGCGCTGGCCGGCGCGCTGCTGGCCGCCGTGAGCCCGGCCGCGGTGTTCGTGCTGAATACCCTGCTGGCCGGGCTGGCCTTCGTGCTCATCCTGCGCTGGCAGAGCGAGCCGCGCGCCAGCACGCTGCCGGGCGAACGCTTCGTCGGTGCGATGCGCACGGGCTTGGTCTACGCGTGGCAGTCGCCGCGGCTGAAGGTCATCCTGCTGCGCATCTTCCTGTTCTTCCTGCAGGCCTCGGCCCTGATGGCGCTGCTGCCGCTGCTGGCCCGCGGCCTGCACGGCGGCGGCGCCGGCACCTTCACCGTGATGCTGTCCTGCGTGGGCGCGGGCGCCATCGTCGCGGCGCTGTACTTCCCGCGCTGGCGCCAGCGCTTCAACCGCGACCAATTCGTGCGCGGCGGCACGCTCATCCATGCCGCGCTGTCGACGCTGATCGTCCTGGTGCCCGAGCTGTGGGTGGCGCTGCCGGCCATGGTGCTGGCGGGCATGGCCTGGATCTCCGTGGCCAACTCGCTGACGGTGGCGGCCCAGGTGGCCATGCCCAACTGGGTGCGGGCGCGCGGCATGTCGATCTACCAGATGGCGCTCATGGGCGGCGCGGCCGCCGGCTCGGTGCTGTGGGGTCAGGTGGCCGAATGGGCCGACGTGCGCACCGCGGTGCTCGCCGCCGCGGCCACCGGCGTGCTGGTGGTGCTGTTGACGCGGCGTCTGTCGGTGGAAGGCGGCGAGAACATCGACTTCTCGCCGGCCGCCACGCGCACCGCGCCGGAGCCGGCCTTTCCCATCGCGCCGGACGAAGGCCCGGTGATGGTGACGCTGGAGTACCAGATCGACCCCGCGCGCGCCGCCGAATTCGCCGAGGTGATGCAGCGCACGCGCCGGGCCCGGTTGCGCCAGGGTGCGCTGAGCTGGGGGCTGTTCCGCGATGTCGCGGTGCCGGGCCGCTACGTGGAGTACTTCGTCGACGAGAACTGGCTCGAGCACCAGCGGCGCCTGGAGCGTTTCACCGCCTTCGACCAGGACCTGCGCCAGGCGCGCCTGGCATTTCACGTCGGCGCCGAGCCGCCGGTGCTGCGGCGCTACGTGGGGGATGGCGACACGCCGGTGCCCTGAGGTCTGCAGCGGCATACTCCCTGCCTCGCTGAAACGACCCATCGCATGACCCACGCCTTCGACTGGAGCACCGGCTACGCCAGCCGCCGTTCGCCCGTTTTCGCCCGCAACGTCGTCGCCACCTCGCACCCGCTGGCCGCCCAGGCTGGCCTGGCCATGCTGCGTCGCGGTGGCAATGCGGTCGACGCCGCCATCGCCACCGCGGCCGTGATGACCATCGTCGAGCCCTGCAGCAACGGCCTGGGCTCCGACGCCTTCTGCA
>CAZBUU010000435.1:0-3183 GCA_964495125.1 uncultured Rubrivivax sp. | reverse complement strand
AAGGCCTGTTCGGCGAGCTGCTGGACATCACGCGCATCGACACCGGCGGCGTCGACGTCAACCCTGCGCCGGTGCGCCTGCGCGAACTGTTCCAGCGCCTGCGCCTGCACTTCGAGCCGGTGGCCTTCGAGAAGGGGCTGATGCTGTCCTTCCGCGGCGAACAGCACGTGGCCCATGCCGACCCCGTGCTGCTGGAGCGCGTGCTGCGCAACCTGGTGAGCAACGCCATCCGCTACACCGACGACGGCGGCGTGCTGGTGAGCTGCCGCCCGCGCGGCGGCAAGCTGTTGCTGCAGGTGTGGGACAGCGGCATCGGCATCAGCGAGGCCGCGCTGCCGCGCATCTGGGAGGAGTTCTTCCAGGCCCAGATCAACCGGCCGCTGGAAGCCCACCAGCGCAAGGGCCTGGGCCTGGGCCTGGCCATCGTCAAGCGCCTGGCCGAGCTGATGCACGCGCCCATCGACGTGCGCTCGCGCGTCGGCCATGGCACCGTGTTCAGCCTGGAGGTGCCGGTGGGCAAGGCGCCGCGCTCCACGCCCGATGCCGTGCCGCGCAGCGTGCAGATGCCCATCGGCCTGACGCTCGAAGGCCGCCTCTTCGTCGTCGTCGAGGACGAAGCCGCGGTGCGCGAGGGCCTGGTCGTGCTGCTACAGGCCTGGGGCGCCCAGGTGCTGGCTTTCGACACGGTGGAAGGCATCGAGGCCTGGCTGGCGCAGCCTTCGGCCACGCCGCCGGACCTCATGCTCGTCGACTACCGCCTGCCGCAGGCGCGCACCGGCATCGATGCCCTCGTGGCGGCACGCGCCCGCTGGGCCGACCGCAAGCTGCCGGCCATCGTCATCACCGGCAGCAGCCTGGGCGGCCACGAGGACGAAGCCGTGACGCACGACTACCACCTGCTCATCAAGCCCGTGCTGCCCAACAAGCTCAGGGCCATGATCGCCTTCAAGCTGGGAGTCCGGTAGCCTACGCGGCATGCGCCGTAGAAACCTGCTGCTCTCGTCTGCCGCCTCCGTGCTGCTGGAGTCCCCCGCCATGGCCGTGCGCCGTTCCCCGCCTGCCGCCCGTTCGCTGGCTGAAACCGATGCCACCGTGCTGACGAAGATGCTGGCCGAAGGCCGCACCAGCAGCGAGCGCATCGTCGCCGACTGCCTGGCGCGCATCGAGGCGCTGGACCGCCAGGGCCCGCGCATCAACAGCGTCATCGAACTCAACCCCGGTGCGAAGTCCATCGCCAAGGCGCTGGACGCCGAGCGCAAGGCCGGCACGGTGCGCGGCCCGTTGCACGGCATCCCGGTGCTGCTGAAGGACAACATCGCCACCGGCGACCGCATGCACACCACCGCCGGATCGCTGGCCTTGGCCGAGGTGCGCGCCGCGCGGGATGCGCATCTCGTCAAGCGCCTGCGCGACGCCGGCGCGGTGATCCTGGGCAAGACCAACCTCAGCGAGTGGGCCAACATCCGCAGCACGCGCAGCACCAGCGGCTGGAGCGCGCGCGGCGGCCTCACGCGCAACCCCTACGCGCTGGACCGCAGCACCAGCGGCAGCAGCTCGGGCACGGGTGCGGCCATCGCCGCCGGCCTGGCACCGCTGGGCGTGGGCACGGAGACCGACGGCTCCATCGTCTCGCCCTCGTCGATCTGCGGCCTGGTGGGCCTGAAGCCGACCGTGGGCCGAGTCAGCCGCGACGGCATCATCCCCATCAGCCACACGCAGGACACCGCCGGCCCGATGACGCGCACCGTGGCCGACACCGCGCTGCTCTATGCCGCGATGGCCGGCGCCGACGCGGCGGATGGCGCCACCGCCAAGGCGCCGGCCTTCGATGCCGCCCTGCTGAAGCCCGACGCGTTGAAGGGCGCTCGCCTGGGCGTGGCGAAGAACTTTCTCACCGGCAACGACGAGGCTGATGCCGTCTTCGCGGCCACGCTGAAGCAGCTGCGCGCGATGGGCGCCGAGGTGGTGGACGACATCGGCCTGGGCGGCGCTTCGGCCTACTGGGACGCTGAACTCGTCGTGCTGCTGGTGGAGATGAAAGCCGGCCTGGAGAACTGGCTCAAGACCTTTGCGCCCGGCGCCGCGGTGAAGAACCTGGCCGACGTGATGGCCTTCAACGAGGCTCAGCGAGAGCGCGAGATGCCCTTCTTCCGCCAGGAGCTGTTCGAGAAGACCCTGAAATTGGGCGGCCTCGACAGTGCCGAATACAAGGACGCGCTGGCCACCTGTGCCAAGGCTGCGCGCACCGAGGGCCTGGACAAGGCCTTCGACACGCACAGGCTGGACGCCATCGTCGCCCCCACGGGCGGCCTGGCCTGGCTGATCGACCCCGTCAACGGCGATCACTACGGCGGCAGCTTCAGCACCCCCGCGGCCGTGGCCGGCTACCCGCACCTGACGGTGCCCTGCGGCCTGGTGCGCGGGTTGCCGCTGGGCCTGTCCTTCGTCGGCCGCGCCTGGAGCGAAGCAAAGCTGCTGGGCTACGGCCACGCCTACGAGCAGGCCTCGCAGGCGCGGCGGCCGCCCCGCTTCGTCAAGCGCAGCGTCGATCTCTGAGCCCGCGGCCGTCCACGCTCAAGCCGTGGGGAAGGTGCCGCGCAGCAGGATGCTGCGGTTCACGTCGGCCACGCGCGTGCGGCCACAGAAGGCCATGGTGAGATCGAGCTCCTTGTGGATGATCTCCAGCGCCTTGGCCACGCCCTCCTGGCCCATCGCGCCCAGGCCGTAGAGGAAGGCGCGGCCGATGTAGGTGCCCTTCGCACCCAGCGCCACGGCCTTCAGCACGTCCTGGCCGCTGCGGATGCCGCCGTCCATGTGCACTTCGATCTGGTTGCCCACGTCGGCGACGATGGCCGGCAGCGCCTCGATGCTGCTCTGCGCGCCGTCGAGCTGGCGGCCACCGTGGTTGCTGACGATCAGCGCGTCGGCGCCCGACTGCACGGCCAGCCTCGCGTCTTCCACGTCCTGGATGCCCTTCAGGATGAGCTTGCCGCCCCAGCGCTTCTTGATCCACTCCACGTCGCCCCAGTTCAGGCGCGGGTCGAACTGCTGCGCCGTCCAGGCGCCCAGGTTGGCCATGTCGGTGACGCCCTGCACGTGGCCGACGATGTTGCCGAACTGGCGCCGCTGCGTGCCCAGCATGCCCAGGCACCAGCGCGGCTTGGTCATCAGGTTGAGGATGTT
>CAZBUU010000434.1:0-3191 GCA_964495125.1 uncultured Rubrivivax sp. | reverse complement strand
CCGCCGG
This sequence comes from uncultured Rubrivivax sp., assembly GCA_964495125.1. Taxonomy (GTDB): domain Bacteria; phylum Pseudomonadota; class Gammaproteobacteria; order Burkholderiales; family Burkholderiaceae_C; genus Rubrivivax. The sequence goes on along the minus strand of CAZBUU010000434.1, from coordinate 3,184 downwards.
GCTGACGCAGAACCTGCCCGAGCGGGCCTTGCTGCTGGAGCGTGCCGCCCGCTGTGTCGCCGGTGGCTGAAGCACCGCAGGTCATACAGCGTAGCTTATATATGTGCAACTTTCACATTTAAAATCGTGAAGTGGGTAGTCTCCCAGACAGAACCTGGGAGTGACCCGCATGAAGATTCTCGTCACCGGCGACGACGTCGATTCCACGCTGACGCACATCCGCCTGCGCGAACCGCTGACCGCTCTGGCCGAACGCAGCGGCTGGTCGGTGCGATTCGTCTCGCTGCACGAGGTGCGGCGTGCGCAGCTGCACGAGGCCGACGTGCTGGTGATGCAGCGCGGCATGTGCCCACGTGCCTTGGGCCTCATGCAGCACATGCACGCCAGCGGCGGCCGAGTCGTCTACGAGATCGACGACCTTCTCTTCGACGCTGCCGACCATCTGCTGGACCACGAGGTGCTGGTTCAGCGCTCGGCCCTGGTGCTGAAGGCGCTGTGGCAGGCCGACCTCGTGACCACCACCACCGAGCGCCTGGCGACCATGCTGCGCCCGCTGGCGCGCCGCGTGGCGCTGGCACCCAACTTCGCACCGCCACGGCCACCCCGCGCCGGCGCCCGGCACGCGGGCGCCCCGCTGACCTTGCTGCTGGCCGCCTCCGACCGCGTGAACCACGAGGTGCTGGCGCCCGCCGTCGCCCGCGTACAGGATGCGCGCCCCGGCGCGCTGCGCGTGGTGTGCATCGGGCCCGTGGCCGAGGTCTTCCGCGGCAGCGGCGCGGTCGTGCAGGCCCTCCCCCTGCTGGCGCGCGAAGACTTCCTGGACTTCATCGCATCGCAGGTCAACCCGCTGCTGGCGATCCCGCTGGACGGCTCGGCCTTCAGCGCCTGCAAGAGTGCGGTGAAGTTCTTCGACGCCGCCGCCGTGGGCGTTCCGGTCATCAGTTCGCGCCGGCCGCCCTATGCCGACGTCATCGTCGACGGCATCACCGGCACGCTGGTGGACGATGCGGTCGAGGCCTGGGAGAGCGCGCTCTTGCACGCCTTGGACGCCCCCGATGCGCTGGTGGCGCATGCCCGCCTTGCTCGCGCCGACGTGCAGCGGCGCTTCGCCTTCGACAGCACCGTGCAGGCCTGGAAGCGCACACTGGGCGCGCTGTCGCCACGCGGCCGCGCTCCGGTGCCGGCCTGGCTGCGGCTGCGCGTGGGGCTGGATGAACTGGTGCACCGCGTGCGCGCGGCCAACCGCGAACGCCTGCGCCGCCGGCGTCGCAGCGCGCGGCGCGGCCTGGCGCCGGTGACCGTGTTGCCCGCCGAGTCCTGGCTGCGCTAGGGTCCTGGCTTGCCTGCACCGGACGCCCCCACCCGCCGCGCCACGGCCCGCCGCCTGTGGGCCTACCTGCGCCCGCAACGCGCGGGCATGGTGGCGTCGGTGCTGGCCTTCACGGCGGCATCGGCCACCGAGCCACTGATTCCGCGCCTGCTGAAGGCGGCGCTGGACCACGGCTTCGACGGCGCCACCAGCTTTCCGCTGTGGATGGTGCCGCTGGCGCTGGTGGGACTCTTCCTGGTGCGCGGGCTGCTGTCCTTCGCCGGCACCTACCTGCTCAACCGCGCCAGTTCGCGCGCCGTGCTGGCGCTGCGGCAGGACCTCACGGCCGCGCTGCTGCGCGCCGACGCCGCCATCTTCAACCGCATGCCGCCGGGGCTGGCCGTGGCCAAGGTCATCAGCGACCCGCAGGTGATGGCGACGCAGCTTTCCGGCGCGGCGCTCACGGTGCTGCGTGACGGCACCGCCGCGGTGGCGCTGCTGCTGTACCTGGCCTGGCTGAACTGGCAGCTCACTGCGCTGTCGCTGGGGGTGTTGCCGCTGCTGGCCTGGGGCGTGCGGCGCGTGCATGCGCGCATCCGCGAGGTCAGCGCCGGCGCCTACGACGCGCAGACGCGCCTCGTTGCCATCGTCGACGACATCGCGCGCTCCTGGCGCGTGGTGCGCACCTTCTGCGCCGAGGGCTTCGAGGCGAAACGCGCCAACGACGCCGCGCGGGGCGTGCAGCGCGGCACCGTGAAGGCGGCGGCCGCAGCGGCGCTGATGACACCGGTGTCGCAGACCGTGGCCAGCCTGGGCATCGCCGCCATCGTCACGCTGGCGCTGCTGCAGGGCCGCGCCGGCCAGGCCAGCGTGGGCGACTTCGCCGCCTATGTGGCCGGGCTGCTGTTGCTCGTGTCGCGCGTGCGCCACCTCACCGACGTGGCCCAACCGGTCGTCAGCAGCATGGTCATCGCCGGCAACTGCTTCGAACTGCTGGACTGGCCGCCCGAGCCCGACGCCGGCACCCACGACGTGGAGCGCGCGCGCGGCGACATCACGCTCGGCGCGCTGCGCGTGGCCTACCCGGGCAGCGAGGCACCGGCACTGGACGGTGCCTCGCTGCACATCGCCGCCGGCACCACGGTGGGCCTGGTCGGCGCCTCAGGCGCGGGCAAGTCCACGCTGGTGAGCGCGCTGCTGGGCTTCGTGGCCGCGCAGTCCGGCACGCTGACGCTGGACGGCGTGCCGGTGGCCGCCTGGCGCAAGGCGGCGCTGCGGCGGCAATTCGCCGTCGTCTCGCAGGACATCGTGCTGTTCGACGCCTCCATCGCGGACAACGTGGTCTACGCCGCGCCACGCGACCCGGCGCGCATCGAGCAGTGCCTGCGCGCGGCGGCCCTGTGGGACGTGGTGCAGGCGCTGCCCGGCGGCGCAGACGCGCCCGTCGGCATCAACGGCTCTCGCCTGTCCGGCGGCCAGCGCCAGCGCCTGGCCATCGCGCGCGCGCTCTACAAGGATGCGCCGATCTGGATCTTCGACGAAGCCACCTCGGCACTGGACAGCGACAGCGAGCTCGCCATCCAGCAGGCGCTGGAAGCCTGGCAGGGCCGGCGCACGCTCATCATCATCGCGCACCGGCTCAGCACGCTGCGCCGGGCCGACGCCATCCACGTGCTGGAGAGCGGCCGCGTGGTGGAAAGCGGCACCCATGCGTCGCTGGTGGTCGCCGCCGGCCCGTACGCGCGCGCCGTGGCGCTGCAGCAGGGGCGCGAGCCGGCCACGCAGGAATGAGCCCGGCCGTCGTGGGCCCGGGTCGGAGCCCCGCTACCATGCGGCGCCCATGGACACCGAAGCCCCCGCCGAAAGCTGGCCCCA
>CAZBUU010000433.1:0-3198 GCA_964495125.1 uncultured Rubrivivax sp. | reverse complement strand
ACGGCACGCCGAGGAAGTTCATCGCCGAGATCACCAGGTCGCTGGCGGTGTCGCGCACGGTCTGCACGAAGCCGTGGGTGGCATCGGCGGCCGGCACCAGGCCCTTGTCGTGCAGCAGCTGCAGGATCGCGTCGCCGCGCGATTCGTCGGCAGGCGGCTCGGCGGCCGCCAGCGTGGCCACGAGGGCCAGCGCAGCGGCAGCGAGACAGGGACGGGAAGGGCGGCGCATGCAGCGCGGCAGTATCCGGGTCGCCCCGGGGCGTGTCAACGTGGCCGCCGCGGACCAGAATCACGCCATCGCGCGGCCACCGGCCCGCCGTTCACCACGGGAACCCACTCGATGTTCAAGGCCTTGCTGCTGGAGAAGGGCGAGGGCGGCTTCAGCGCCGGCCTCGCGCAGATCGATGAATCGCGCCTGCCGGCGGGCGACGTGCTGGTCGCGCCGGCGTATTCCACGCTGAACTACAAGGACGGCCTGGCGATCACGAACCGCGGCCCGGTGGTGCGCCAGTGGCCGATGGTGCCGGGCATCGACGGCGCCGGCACCGTGCTCGAGAGCACCCACCCGGGCTGGCAGGCGGGCGACCGCTTCGTGCTCAACGGCTGGGGCGTCGGCGAGACGCACTGGGGCTGCCTGGCCGAACGCGCGCGGCTGAAGGGCGACTGGCTGGTGAAGCTGCCGGCCGCCTTCACGCCGCGCCAGGCCATGGCCATCGGCACGGCCGGCTACACCGCCATGCTGTGCGTGCTGGCGCTGGAGCGCCACGGCCTGAAGCCCGGTGATGGCGACGTGCTGGTCACCGGCGCCACGGGCGGCGTGGGCAGCGTGGCCACGGCGCTGCTGGCCCGGCAGGGCCACCGCGTCGTGGCTGTCACCGGCAAGCCGCAGGAAGCCGACTACCTGGCGAAGCTGGGCGCCGCGGTCGTGCTGGACCGCGCCGAGTTCGCTGCCGCGGGCAAACCGCTGCAGAAGGAACGCTGGGCGGCGGTGGTGGACGCCGTGGGCAGCCACACCCTGGCCAACGCCCTGGCGCAGACGCGCTACGGCGGTGTCGTGGCCGCCTGCGGCCTGGCGCAGGGCATGGACCTGCCGGCCAGCGTGGCGCCCTTCATCCTGCGCGGCGTCACGCTGGCGGGCATCGACAGCGTGATGGCGCCCCGGGCACGGCGCGAGCAGGCCTGGGCGCGGCTGGCGCAGGACCTCGACGCCACGCTGCTGGAAACCATGGTCGAGGAGGTGCCCCTGGAGGGCGCCGTCGACGCCGCGGCGCGCCTGATGGCCGGCCAGGTGCGTGGCCGGCTGGTGGTCAAGGTGGCCTGAGCTACTTCTTCGGGCAGTCGCCGCTGGTCACCACGCTGCCGTCGCGGCACTCGGTGACGATGGCTTCGGGCGCGCGCCGCTGGGGTGGCCGGGCCGCGGATGCGGCGCTCGCGGCGGGCAGGGTGGCAGCACCCTCGCCAGCCACGTACAGGATCTTGCGGCTGCCCCTGTCGCAACTGCCGACGTTGCGGCCCGGGGCCGTGGCGCCGGCGTCGACGACGCTCAGCGTGAAGCGCGCCACGCCGGCGGCGCGGATCTTCTTCTCGATGCCGTCGCGGATGGCCTCGCAGTTCCCTGCGGCGCTGGCGGCGCCGGAGGCGGCGAGCAGGGCGGTGGCGATGAAGGCGAGCAGGCGCAGGCGCATGGCGGTACGTGCAGGGCAGCGGGCTTCGCACTGTAGCCGGCAGCGCGGGCGCGCTTGATCCGCGTCAGCCTTCCGCAAACCACGCGCCACAGAATCTGCGCCATCCCGCCTGCCGCAGGCATCGCGATGGCGCGGGTCCCACAAGAGGAGACAGACGATGAGCTACGCCGATTTCCACCGCCGTTCCATCGAGCAACGCGAGGCCTTCTGGGGCGAGCAGGCCGGCCTCGTCGACTGGCAGGTGCCGCCGCAGCAGGTGTGCGACTACAGCAACCCGCCCTTCGCGCGGTGGTTCGTCGGCGGCACCACCAACCTGTGCCACAACGCGGTGGACCGCCACGCCGCCACGCGGCCCGACGCCAACGCGCTGATCTTCGTCTCCACCGAGACGAACCAGGAAGTGGTCTACAGCTTCAGCCAGTTGCAGGCCGAAGTGGAGCGCATGGCCGCCACGCTACTGAGCCTGGGCGTGAAGAAGGGCGACCGCCTGCTGGTCTACATGCCCATGATCGCCGAGGCCGCGTTCGCGATGCTGGCCTGCACGCGCATCGGTGCCCTGCACTCGGTGGTGTTCGGCGGCTTCGCCAGCGTCAGCCTGGCCAGCCGCATCGACGATGCCGAGCCCACGGTCATCGTCAGCGCCGACGCCGGCAGCCGCGGCGGCAAGGTGGTGGCCTACAAGCCCTTGCTGGATGAAGCCATCACGCTGGCCGCGCACAAGCCCGCCAAGGTGCTGATGGTCAACCGGGGCTTGGCGCCCTTCACGCAGGTGGCCGGCCGCGACGAGGACTACGCCGCCTGGCGCGCGAAGCACATGGACACCCGCGTGCCCTGCGAATGGGTGGACGCCACGCACCCCAGCTACACGCTCTACACGAGTGGCACCACCGGCAAGCCGAAGGGCGTGCAGCGCGACACCGGCGGCTATGCGGTGGCGCTGGCCGCCAGCATGAAGCACATCTTCTGCGGCAACGCCGGCGAGACCTACTTCAGCACCAGCGACATCGGCTGGGTCGTGGGCCACAGCTACATCATCTACGGCCCGCTGATCGCCGGCATGGCCACCATCATGTACGAGGGCCTGCCGACGCGGCCCGACGCCGCCATCTGGTGGAGCTTGGTCGAGAAGTACAAGGTCACGGTGATGTTCAGCGCGCCCACGGCCGTGCGCGTGCTGAAGAAGCAGGACCCGGCGGCGCTGGGCAAGCACGACCTGTCCAGCCTGCGCGCGCTGTTCCTCGCCGGCGAGCCGCTGGACGAACCCACGGCGAAGTGGATCAGCGAATCGCTCAAGCGCCCCATCATCGACAACTATTGGCAGACGGAGACCGGCTGGCCCATCCTGGGCATCTGCAACGGCGTGGAGAAGGCGCCCAGCAAGTTCGGCAGCCCGGGCAAGGCCGTCTACGGCTACGACGTGAAGCTGCTGGACGAAGGCACCGGTGAAGAGTTGACGGGTGCCAACCAGAAGGGCGTGGTCGCCATCGAGGGCCCGCTGCCCCCGGGCTGCATG
>CAZBUU010000432.1:0-3201 GCA_964495125.1 uncultured Rubrivivax sp. | reverse complement strand
ACTGCGTGGCCGGCACCAGCATGGGCGCGCTGGTGGCCGGCGCCTGGGCGGCGGGGCTGTCGCCCGCCGAGATGCGCAAGGAACTGGCGGCCGCCGACTGGAGCGACCTCTTTCAGGACAACCCCGAGTTCGCCGAGCTGAACTTCCGCAGCAAGCGGCTGTCGCAGCGCTTCCTGCCGGGCAGCGAGACGGGCATCACCGCCGGCGGCGCCGTCAGCCCGCCGGGCGTGGTGTCGGGGCAGAAGATCAAGCTTTTCTTCAACCAGCTGGTGCGGGCCGACACGGGCGAGCTGTACCTGCAGAACCTGCCGCTGCCGCTGTCCATCATCGCCACCGACATCGGCACCGGCGAGCGCGTGGTGCTGCGCGACGGCAGCCTGACGCTGGCCATGCGCGCCAGCATGTCGGTGCCGGGCCTGCTGGCGCCCCTGAGCTGGCGTGGCCGCAAGCTGGTGGACGGCGGGCTGGTGGACAACGTGCCCATCCGCGAAGTGCGCGAGCGCTGCGGCGCCGAGGTGGTGATCGCCGTCAACGTGGGCTCGCCGCCGCTGCCGGCCGAGCAGGTGACGGGCCTGCTGAGCATCACCGCGCAGATGGTGGCGCTGCTGACGGAGCAGAACGTCAGCGCCAGCCTGGCCACGCTGACGCCGCGCGACATCTACATCAAGCCCGAGCTCGGCCCCATCACCGCCGGCGATTTCGCCCGCAGCGCCGACGCTGCCGCCAGTGGCCGCGCCGCTGCCGACGCCGTGACCGAGCGGCTCGTGGCGTTGTCCGTGGACGCGCCGCGCTATGCGGCCTGGCGCCGCAGCGTGGCCGTGCGCGAGCGCGACCTGCCGCGCATCGACGAGGTGGAGATCGCCGGCCTCAAGCGCGCCAACCCCGAAGCGGTGCGTCGCTACGTGGAACAGCAGGGCGGCGCGCCGCTGGACCTGGGCAAGCTCAACCGCGACCTGCTGCGCGCCTATGGCGACGGCGACTACGAGCGCGTGGACTACGCCGTGGTCTCGCGCGACGGCCGCAACGTGCTGCGCCTCTTCCCGGTGGAGAAAAGCTGGGGCCCCGACTACCTGCGCCTGGCGCTGCAGCTGGACACCAGCCTCAGCCAGGGCAGCAGCTACCGGCTGCGCATGGGTTACCAGAAGACCTGGCTGAACAAGCTGGGCGGCGAACTGCTGCTGGTGGGTGAGGTCGGCAGCAGCACCGGCGCCAGCGCCGAGTGGTACCAGCCGGTGGACGCTGCGCAGCGCTTCTTCGTCGACGCGCTGGTGGAGCACCGGCGCGACCGCAACGACTACTTCCTGGGCGAACAGCGCATCGCGCAGTACCGCACCGCGCGTTCGCGCATCGACCTCACCGCGGGCACCAACTTCAGCCTGGTGGGGCAGCTGCGCCTGGGCTGGCGCGAGACCCAGGTGAAGAACCGGCTGGACACCGGCCTGGACATCTTCCCGGCCTTCGAGGTGGTGCCGGCCGAACGTGGCGCCGGTGGCTGGCTGGCGACGCTCGACCTGGAACAGACCGACCGCCTGTACTTCCCGCGCCGCGGCTGGAGCCTGCAGGCCAGCTGGTTCGACAGCGCCCGGCGCGACTACGGCCGCGCCGCGGTGGACATGCGCGCCGCGGTGCCGGTGGCCGACTGGGTGCTGGCCACGCGGGCCAGCTGGGTGGGCTCGCCGCGCGGCGAGCTGCCGCTGGCCGACGCCGCACGCCTGGGCGGCCTGCTGAACATGACGGGCTTCGCCGCCGGGCAGCTGATCGGCGACGAGGTGGCCTACACCCACGTGCGCGCCGAACGCATCATCGGCCGCGCACCGCTGGGCCTGCGTGGCGACCTGCGCCTGGGCGTGGCGCTGGAAGCCGGCAAGGTGGCGCACCCCTACACGCGCCAGGTGCGCGACGGCTGGCTCAAGTCGGTGGCGCTCTACCTGGGTGGCGAGACGCCGGTGGGCCCCGTTTTCGTGGGCGTGGGCCGCGGCAGCGGCAACACGGTGAATGCCTACCTGGTGATCGGCGCGCCCTGAGCGCTGCGCTGGCGCGCGCGCAGGCGGCGCCACTGGCGGCTGCCGCCGATGCCGGCGGCCGCAATGGCCTGCTTGTGCGCCTGCCCGGCCGCCACGGCCCGTTCGGCCAGCGCCAGGCGCACCCCGGCCACGTAGTCGCGCGGCGAGCGGCCCACGTGTTCACGGAACAGCCGGCTCAGGTGGCGGGGCGTGACGTGCGCGACGGCCGCCAGGCGTTCGAGCGACCAGTCCTCGGCCGGGCGTTCGCACACCGCGTCCTGCACGCGGTGAACGGCGGGGTGCAGGTGGTTGCGGCCGCCGCGCAGCGGTGAGAGTTCAGGGTCGTCGGGCCCGCGCCGGGCGTAGACCACCATCACCTGCGCCACCACGGCGGCCACGGCGTCGCCGCAGTCGCGCGCCACCAGGTGCAGCGCGAGGTCGATGCCGGCCGTGCAGCCGGCGCTGCTGGCCACCGGGCCGTCCTGCACGAAGACACGGTTGGCCACCACCTGCGCCTGCGGTGCCAGGCGGCGCAGGTCGTCCAGGCTCTCGTGGTGCGTGGTGCAGCGGCGGCCGGCCAGCAGGCCGGCGTCGGCGGCCTGCAGCGTGCCGGCGCAGATGGTGACGAGTTCGGCCGTGCCGGCCTGCAGGCGCGGCGCCAGCACGCGCGCGAGCCAGCGACGCGTGTCGGTCCAGTCGCGCGGCAGCGGGCGCATCAGCGGCGACTCGCCACCGCTGGGCTGGCCCAGCAGCACCACGCGGGCGCCTTCGGGCAGCGTGTCGGGCAGCGGCTCCAGCCCCGCCACCTGCGCGCCCACGGAGGACACGGCGGCCGGTCGCGGCCCCAGATAGCGCAGCCGGTACGCCGGCGGCCGGCCGCGCATCGCCAGGCGCTGGTTGGCCAGGCGCAAGGCCTCGGCCACGCCGGCCAGGTCCAGCAGCAGCGTGCCGGGCAGGACGACGAAGCAGATGTCGATCATGCGGCCCGGGCCAGCGCCTCTTCCACCGTGCACAGCGTGGCAAAGCGCCCCGCCAGCACGGTGGCCGTGCGCTCGGTGATCTGCGCGGCCGTGAGCGTGCCGCCCGTGGGCGTGGCCATGTCGAAGGTGAGCGTGGCCTCGGTGACGTAGTCGACCTGGAAGCCTTCGTCGCTGGCGTGGCGCGTCGTCGTCTCGCAGCACTGCTCGGTGCGGATGCC
>CAZBUU010000431.1:0-3209 GCA_964495125.1 uncultured Rubrivivax sp. | reverse complement strand
CCGACGAGGCCGCGGCGGTGATGGCGCTGATCGAGAACATCCAGCGCGAAGACCTCAACCCGCTCGAGGAGGCGCAGGGCCTGCAGCGCCTCGTGGCCGAGTTCAAGCTCACGCACGAGCAGGCTGCGCAGGCCGTGGGCCGTTCGCGCAGCGCCGCCAGCAACCTGCTGCGCCTCTTGAACCTGGCCGGGCCCGTGCAGCAGATGCTGCTGGCCGGCGACGTCGACATGGGCCACGCCCGTGCGCTGCTGGCTTTGCCGAACGCGGCGCAGGTGATGGCGGCGCAGGAAATCGTCGCGAAGAAACTGAGCGTGCGCGACGCCGAACGCCTGGTGGCGCGCGCCGCACGCGACGCCGCCCCGGCCAAGGGGGCGCGCAGCGCGAAGTCCAAGTCGCGCGACATCGCCCGGCTGGAAGAGAAGCTGTCCGACCTGCTGACGGCCGCCGTGGACATCCGCATCAAGCGCCGCACGTCGCGCGGCGAGCAGGGCGAGATCGCCATCGCCTTCGGCTCGCTGGAAGAACTGAACGGTTTGCTGGAGAAGCTGGGCGCTGCCGAAGACTGAGCCCGGGGTTCAGCGGCTGCCAGCGGCGGCTTCGAGTCTCGCGACGCAGTCTTCGAACCAGGCCATGGCTTCGGTGTGCTTGGCGCGCAGGTCCTCCAGGTCGGCCACGAAGGCCAGGCGCTCGAAGCGCCGTGCGTCTTCGACCGGCAGGTCCAGCCACAGGTAGCGCAGACCGAAGTTGCGGCGGGCCGGGCGGTGCAGCAGGCGCAGCGTTTCGGCCAGCGGCCGCAGCGTCATCGCCTGGTAGAAGGCCATCGCGTCCACCGCGCGGCCGCGCAGGCCTTCCTTCACCACCAGCGGCTGGAACATGCGGAAGTGCGTGGCCAGCCCCTGCACGCGGGCGGCTGCCGCAGCGGCGTCGGCCTGCGCATCGACGTGCGCTTCGACGAGCAGGCCGCGGCGGTCGAACCAGGTGGTGCCATGGCCGTGCAGTTCGACCTCGCGAAATATCAGCGGGTCGCTGCGGCGCAGCAGCACCAGGTCCACCATGAGGAAGTCGCCGGCGTCGCGCAGGCGGTAGAACTTCTGCGCAAAACCCACCGCTCCCGGGGTGTCGTAGCGCAGCGTGACCGGGGACAGCGCCTCCAGCGCCGCCTGCACGCGTTCGAAGGTGCGGTCCACCGCGTCATCGGCCACCACGGCCACGGCGTCGATGTCCGACCAGGCGTCGACATTGCCGAAAGCCGCACTGCCGCCTTCCCAGGCGGCGTCCACGTCGGGCCCTTCGCCCAGCACCGCCACCAGCGCGGCGATGAGCTCCTCGCGCGACAGCGTCGTGCTCATGCCGCCACGGCCTGCCGCTGCTTCAGCGCCAGCCACGCCAGCGCGGCACCGACCAAGGCGATGGGCAGCAGCGAGCCGCGGTTCAGCCAGGTCCAGCCTTGCGTGGTGATCAGCGCACCGCTGGAGAAGGACGTCACCGCCATGGTCCAGAACACGCAGGTGTCCATCAGGCCCTGGGCGCGGTTCTTCTCCTCGGGCCGGTAGCAGCGCGTCAGCAGCGTCGTGCCGCCGGTGTAAAGGAAGTTCCAGCCCACGCCCAGCGCGAACAGCGCCACCAGGAACTGCATCAGGTCCACGCCCGACAAGGCCACCGCCACGCAGACGAAGTTCAGCAGCACGCCCACGGCCATCACCGGCAGGGCGCCGAAGCGCTTGATCAGATTGCCGGTGAAGAAGCTCGGCACGAACATGCCCAGCACGTGCCACTCCAGCACCAGCGCGGCGCTGCTGAAGGGGTGGCTGCACTGCTGCATGGCGATGGGCGTGGCCGCCATCAGCAGGTTCATCACGCCGTAGCCCAGCGCCGCGGCGATCACCGCCACGATGAAGGCCGGTTGGCGGGCGATCTCGGCCAGCGGCCGGCCCGCGGACGCGCCCGGCAGCGGCGCCACATGGGGCGGAAAGCGGATGAAGGACATCACCGCCAGCGACAGCAGCGCCACGCCCACCAGCGCCAGGTAGGCTCCGGCGAAGGGCACGCCCAACCAGCCGCGTGTGGCGCTGGCCAGGTTGGGCCCGATGAACGCCCCCGCCACGCCACCGGCCAGCACCCAGGAGATGGCGCGCTCCTTCATCGCTGGCGCCACCAGCTCGGGCCCAGCGAAGCGGTAGAGCGCGCCGTTGGCGCTGTAGAAGCCGGCGACCAGCGTCGAGCCGACCAGCAGCCAGAAGCTGCCCAGCGTCACCGCCAAGGCGCAGCAGCCGGCCGACACGGCTGCCACCAGCAGCCCCACCTGGAAAGAGCGCTGCCGCCCCACGCGCGCCTGCAGCCGCGCCACCGGCATGGCTGACATTGCCGCGCCGACCACGTAGCCCGTGACGGGCAGCGTCGCCATCCAGCCCATCGGCGCGAGCGACAGCCCCACCAACCCGTTGATCGCGATGAAGGTGACGTTGTTGGTGAGGAACAGCGCCTGGCAAAGGACCAGCAACAGCAGGTTGTTGTTCATCGGCGCATGATGTCACTGACGGGAACCCAAGCGGGGCAATCCGCTCCATCGCGGTGCGGCGCGCCGGTCAGCGCGGGGAGCCTGCCGCGCGTTCAAGGGGTGGGCCCGAGGCACGGGCCTTGCAAAGCATGGGGGGCTCAGGCACGCTTTGGCGGACCGGGCCGACAAGGGGAACAGCAGGGTCAACAGCCGTTTCTTCGGGCGCTCAAGGAGCGCCGGGTGAACGAAGCTGCGATCACATCGCCACCGGGTCCGCGAGGGCTGGGTGCAGGAAAGCTCTGATGGAGCCAGGGTCCGTACAGCCGGGACTCCATCAGAACTTCCCAGGGGGTGTTCGTCGGGGTGGATCGTCCGCCCTGGCCGCCCACTGGCCACCGGAGGCCGCATGGATGTGATCAGCCACTTTGCCGCGCGCTACGAGCGCACGCGCGAAGAAGAACTCTCGCTCGAGGACTACCTCGCCGAGTGCAAGCGCAACCCGCTTGCCTATGCCACCGCCGCCGAGCGCATGCTCCGGGCCATCGGCGAACCGCAGACGGTGGACACGCGCAACGACCCACGGCTGAGCCGCCTCTTCGCAAACAAGGTCATCAAGGTCTACCCGGCCTTCGCCGAGTTCTACGGCATGGAGGACAGCATCGCCGTGCCGTCGGGCAGGAGAATGATGTTGGCCGGCTTGATGTCGCGATGT
>CAZBUU010000430.1:0-3210 GCA_964495125.1 uncultured Rubrivivax sp. | reverse complement strand
CCGACAGGCGCTGGTTCTGGCGCAGCTGCTCGGGCTGCGCGCCGTCGAAGCGCAGCCGCGCCGAGACCTCGCCGTTCACCACCTCGGGCGACACCGAAGCGATGCGGCCCTTCCACACCTGGCCGTTGCCGCTGATCTCGCCCGGCATGCCCGGCTGCAGCTCTCGCGCGAAGCTCTCCGCCACCTGCATCTGCACTTCCAGCTGCGAGAGGTCGATCACCGACAGCAGCTTCGCGTCGCGCGCCACGTTCGTGCGCTCGGTGACGAAGAGCTGGCCCACCTGGCCGTCCACCGGCGAGCGCAGCTCCAGTTCGGCCTGCTGGCGCTCGAAATCCTTCACCTGCAGCTGCTGGCGCTCCCAGGCCTGGCGCTTGGCCTGCAGCTCGAAGCGCATGGCGTCGTCCTTCAGCGTGAGGCCGTCGCGGGCCTGCTTCAGCGCCACCTCGGCCCGTGCCAGCGCGTCACGTGCCTGGTCCACCTGCATGCCGGCCGTGGCGCCGGCCTGCCAGGCCTGGGTCTGGCGCGCCAGGTCGTTGGTGGCGCTCTGGTGCTGGATGGCGCTGGTGTCCAGCTGCGCCTGGGCCGTGGCGCGCTGCTGTCGCGCATCGGCTTCGGCGCGCAGCCATTCGCTCTTGAGCGTGTCGGCGTTGGCGCGTTCCTGGGCCAGCCGCGCGGCCAGTTCGGGGCTGGCGACGCGGGCCAGCACCTGGCCGCGACGGACGGCGTCGCCGGCCTGCACCAGCAGGCTCACGGTGCCGCCGCTGCCCGCGTAGAGCGTGGGGCTGGCTGCGGCCACGACCTTGCCCTCGCCGGCGACGTCGCGCACCAGTTCGCCACGTTCGACGACGGCCACGTTCAGCCGCGACTGGCTGACCGAACCGCCCGCCGCGAGCGAGCGCGCCAGATGAGGCGCTGCGACGGCCAGCAGCGCGACGAGGAGCAGCGCGCCAGCCAGCAGCGACCACCGCCGGCGCCAGCGGGGCGCCGGGGAGATCAGGGTGTCCTGGCCTGCGGTGTCGGGGATCATGCCCCTTCAGTGCATGCCGCGTGCCAGCGGCGCCTGGGCCGGCTGTGCCTTTCGAATCAAGCACTTGGGCGCGCCAACCGCAGCGGCGGCCTGTCCGCGGACAGGAGCGCGGACGCCCGGCCGGACAGGTCGGCCGGGTGCCGGCGGGTCAGTGCCCGATGGCTTCCAGCGCCGCGCAGAGCTGGCCCAGCTTGGCGGCGTCGTTGGCCGGCAACTGGCCGGCGCGCAGCTGTGCCGCGCGCGAGATGCCGCGCAGCCGGAAGAACAGTTCGTCTTCCACCGCCTCCACTTCGGCGGCGTCGTGGATGCTCACCGCCTCGGAGCTCCACAGCCCGCTGGCGTACCAGCCGGCGCGCAGGCGCCCCAGCAGGTGCTGCGCCAGGCCCAGCGCGTCCTTCATGGCCTGCGTCTCGGCGGTGGTCAGCAGGTTCAGCGTGGTCTGCTGCGCCAGCTGCAGCGCGGCGTCCAGCCGGGCCAGGCGGCGCTGCACCTGGTCGAGCTCCAGCTTGCCCTTCAGCGGCGAGTGAGCCGCGGCGATTTCGCCGACGCGGCCCACCCAGGTGAGGTCGAATTCGCCGGGCACCACGCGCAAGGCCACGCTCACGCGCGCCAGCTGCGGGTGTTCGCCGCGCAGCACGCCCAGGGCGGCTTCGGTCACGGCCAGCAGGCGGCCCAGCGGCGACATGCCTTCCCGACGCAGCGCGTGCGGGTAGCCGCTGCCGTCGCCGCGCTCGTGGTGCTCGCCCACGGCGCGCGCCAGCGAGGCCGGGTAGTTGGTCAGCTGCGCCAGCAGCAGCAGGCTCACGTGCGGGTGCACCACCAGCTGCTGGTAGCTGGTGAAGTCGAGGTTGCGGTCGGCATCGGCCTCGCCGTGGCGCGGGTCGATGTAGACCTCGCCCAGGTCGTGCACCAGGCCACCGATCATGGCCATGCGCACCTCGGGCGTGCCGCCGCCGCTGCCGATCATCAGCGCGCCGGCCAGCGCCATGGCCTTGAGCGCATGGTCGTAGGCCTCCGGGCGCGACACCTGGGCCGCCGTCAACAGCAGCTGCACCACGGAATGCATGGGGATCTGCGCCGCCTCGCGCACCAGCTTGGCGGCATGCGGGCGCAGCCAGGCCGACAGCGGCGTGTCCGCGTCCACCAGCGCCTGCGTGGCCTGCACCAGCTGCGTGGTGGTGACGCCGTCCTCGGCGAGCAGGCAGCTCTCCAGCGGGCTCTTCAGCTGGCGGTCCATCAGCTTGCGCTGCAGCTCGCTGGACACCGGCTGGTTGCGTGCCCAGAGCTTGATGCCCTGCAGGTCGAAGATGTCGCTGCTGGCGATGATGCTCTTGGTTTCGCTGGCCTCCAGGATGGTGGCCAGGGCGTGCGGGTTGGCGCTCGCGAAGGGGTTCAGCGTCTGGGAACGTGCAGGGGCGGTCATGGGGGCTCCGGGGCTTCGGTCGTCGCCGCAATTTCGGCCTTTGCGCCGCGCCCTTGAGCCGGAAAAGAGGCGGTCTTGGTGTGCAAATGAAAGTTCAGCGCTCCGCCCTGAGGCGCAGAGTGAACCGGGCCCCGCCTTCCGGACGGTTGGCCGCCGTGATGTCCCCGCCGTAGCGCTCGACGATGCCGCGGCTGATCCACAGCCCCAGGCCCGTGCCTTCGCGCTTGCGCGTCACGAAGGGCTGGAACAGCTGCGCCAGCAACTCGGGCGGGAGCCCGGGGCCGGTGTCGGCGACGCTGATCTCCACCGCATCGCCCTCGGCGTCTCGCGTGGTGAGCGACAGGGTGCCGCCGCCCTTCGGTTCCATGGCCTGAACGGCGTTGACCAGGAGGTTCACCAGCACCTGCTGCAGTTCCTGCCGGTTCACGGCCACGGCGCGCGTGGCGGAGAAGTCTCGATGCAGTTCCACGTGCGTGCGCGCCAGCAGGTGGCCCACCAGCACCAGGCAGTCTTCCAGCGCCTGCGCCGGGGCCAGCGTCTCCACGTAGCCGGCGAACTCGGTCGGCCGCGCGAACTGCAGCAGCTGCGCCACGATCAGTCGCATGCGCTGGATCTGCTCGTCCACCAGCTTCAGTTCGGGCGCCACGCGCGCGGCCGTTTCCGAGTCCAGCATGCCGCGCAGCAGGTCCAGGTTGCCCTGGATCACGGCGATCGGGTTGTTCACTTCGTGCGCGATGCTGGCCGTGAGCTGGCCCACGGT
>CAZBUU010000429.1:0-3221 GCA_964495125.1 uncultured Rubrivivax sp. | reverse complement strand
ACGCTGTTCAAGCTGCCCAACGTGAAGGACCTGCACACCAGCTTCTCGCTCGGCGAGGTGAAGGCCGGGGCGGCCTGGCCGCTGTCGCACCTGCGCGCCGCCGGCTGACGCGCCTGCGCTACCCTCGCATCCCCGCCGACACCGAGACGCCCCCCGGCCCATGAGCCGTCTGCTCGAC
The DNA here is from genome assembly GCA_964495125.1 of uncultured Rubrivivax sp. Lineage (GTDB taxonomy): Bacteria > Pseudomonadota > Gammaproteobacteria > Burkholderiales > Burkholderiaceae_C > Rubrivivax. Next base: position 3,043 of record CAZBUU010000429.1, on the reverse strand, counting down.
CCCCTGCTGAGCACCGACCCCGTCCAGCGCGTGCGCCTGGCGCAGGCGGGGCTGGCGCTGGCCATGCTGGCGGTGGGCGTGGTGGCCTTGCAGGCTTTCGTCTGGGCGGGGACCGCAACCCTGGCACCCATGCTCGCCTGGGCGGCGTGCACGCTGGCCGGGATGGCGGGTTTCTTTGCGCTGATCCGCAGTGGCTTTTCGCGCCGCTTCGCCGACCCCTCGCTCACCGTGCCGCAGATGCTGTTCGCGCTGACGAGCAGTGCCGTGGCCTACGCGCTGCTGGGCGCGGGGCGCGGCGCGGTGTTCCCGATGGTCATGCTGGTGCTGATGTTCGGCATGTTCATCGCGTCGCCGCGCCAGATGCGCTGGGTGAGCGCCTACGCCGTGCTGCTGTTCGGCGCCACCATGGCAGCCATGGCCTGGCAGCGGCCGGGGGTCTACGTGCCGGCCATCGAGATCGGCCACTTCGGCGTGGTGGCCACCATGGTGCCGGGCGTGGCCGTGCTGGCGGCGCGCCTGTCGCGCATGCGGCACCGGGCGCGGCTGCAGCGGGCCGAACTGGCCCAGGCGCTGTCGCGTCTGCGCGAACACACCACGCGCGACGAGCTCACCGGCCTGATCAACCGCCGCCACATGCAGCACGTGATGGAGCAGGAGCACCAGCGCTGCGTGCGCTCGGGCCAGGTGTTCTGCATCGCGGTGCTGGACATCGACCGCTTCAAGACCGTCAACGAAGCCCACGGCTACGCCGCCGGCGACGTGGTGCTGCGCGCCCTGGTGCAGGAGATGCAGCGTCACGTGCGCGTGTCCGATGTGCTGGCGCGCTGGGGCGGGGCGAGCTTCGTGCTGATGCTGGGCGACACGCGCGCGGCCCTGGCCAAGGGCGGCGTGGACCGCCTGCGCCAGCGCGTGGCCGACCTGCGCATCGTGCTGGGCAACGAGGCCGTGGCCGTGACGCTGTCCTGCGGCCTGGCCGAACACCTGGCCGGTGAGGCCACGCCGCAGACGCTGGAACGCGCCGAGCGCGCGCTGCAGGACGCCAAGGCGCAAGGTCGCGACCGCGTGGCGGTGGCTGCTTGAGCACGCGCCTGCCGGCGCGGCACGCGCTGCTGGCCCTGGCCGTGGTGGCGGTGTGGGGCACCAACTTCGTGGTCATCAAGTACGCGCTGGCCGCCCTGCCGCCGCTGCTGCTGGGCGTGCTGCGCTTCGGCTTCGCGCTGCTGCCGGCGGTCTTTTTCCTGCCGCGGCCTGCGGTGCCCTGGCGCAAGCTGGCGGCCTACGGCGTGCTGATCGGGGCCGGGCAGTTCGGCCTGCTGTACCTGGCCATCGACGGCCGCATCGCACCCGGGCTGGCCTCGCTGGTGATCCAGACCCAGGTCTTCTTCACCATCGGCCTGGCCATGCTGGCCGACGGCGAGCGGCTGCGGCCGGTGCAGGGCGTGGCGCTGGCGCTGGCCACGGCGGGCATCGCGGTGATCGGCGCGCACACGGGGGGCGACACCAGCGTGCTCGGGCTGGTGCTGGTGCTGGTGGCGGCGGCCTCCTGGGCGGCCGGCAACCAGGTGGCGCGCAGCATGGGCCGCGTGCAGATGCTGCCCATGGTGGTGTGGTCCAGCCTCTTTGCGCTGCCGCCGCTCGTCGCGCTGTCGCTGTGGTTCGAGGGCCCGGCGCGCTGGCAGCAGGGCCTGCTGGCGGCCACGGCGCCGGTGTGGGCGGCGGTGCTGTGGCAGTCGGTGGGCAACACGCTCTTCGGCTATGCCAGCTGGGGCTGGCTGCTGTCGCGCCACCCGGCCGCCACCATCACGCCGATGGCGCTGCTGGTGCCCGTGTTCGGCATGACGGCCTCGGCCTGGTGGCTGGACGAAGGGCTGCCGGCCTGGAAGCTGGGCGCCGCCGCGCTGGTGCTGGCCGGCCTGGCACTCAACCTGCTGGCCGCACGGAGGGCTTGATGGGGTGGGTCATCTTCGAAGTGCTGCTCGCCCTGGCTCTGGCCGTGGGCATCGTCTGGTGGACGATGTTCAGCGGCCGCGGCAAGGACGAGGACGACGGTCGCTGATCAGCGCCACTCCCGCGGTGGCCGCACGAACTGCAGCGGGTCGTTCTTCAACCGGCGCCAGGCCGCCGCGCCGATGCGCGAACGCTCGCGCACGCGCACGCCGCGTGAACGCAGCGCCACGATGAAGGCCAGCGCGAAGCTCACCGTCACGTTCAGCACGCCGGTGACGGCGATGCCGGCCACGCACCACCAGAAAGCCGCGTCCTGCAGCGCCGGCAGGCCCAGGGCACCCAGCGCGGCGGCCAGCTGGCCGGCGCCCAGCGTCACGTGGCGCACGTCCAGCGGCAGCGCCAGGAAGCCGGCCAGTGCCGGCACCAGGCCCAGCATGAAGCCCAGCGAGATGTTGGCCGCCAGCCCCGACACGTTGGCCCGCCACCAGCGCGACCAGCGCTGCGCCCGCGCCGCGCCCAGCGTGGCCACGATGCGCGGGTTCCAGGCGATGGCGCTGTCCAGTCGGTGGAAGACGAACCAGTTCTCGGCCCAGCCGGCCACCAGGCTGCTGGCGAAAAGCAGCACGCCGGTGAAGGCGGCGAAGAAGGCGGTGGGGCCCAGCAGCGTGAGGCCGTGCAGCACGTACTCGGCGTCCTTCGTGCCCACCAGCGGCTCGCCGCTGAGGGCCTGGGCCAGCAGCTGCACCGCCAGCACCAGCGGCGCGCACAAGGCCACGTTGCCGACGATGCCCGCCGCCTGCGAACGCGTGAGCTGCGCCACGCGGTCGACGAAGGCCTCGATCTGCACGTCGCTGGTTTCGCCCCCGCGCGGCAGCGTGGCGGCCAGGGCCGGCGCGGTCATCGCCGGCTGCTTGGTGGCCACGGTCCAGTGCAGCAGCATCACGATGACGAAGCTGAGCGCGTAGTTGACCCCGGCGAAGAATCCGCCCCAGAAGGCCGAGAGCCCCAGCGCCATCACGGCGAACTTCGCGAAGGTGGTGCCGGCGATCACCGCGCCGCCGCCGGCCGCCCGGCGCAGCATGTCGGCGTACTCGGC
>CAZBUU010000428.1:0-3238 GCA_964495125.1 uncultured Rubrivivax sp. | reverse complement strand
AGGCGCTGATCGGCTTTGCCGGACCGCGCGTCATCGAGAACACCGTCCGCGAAAAACTGCCCGAAGGCTTCCAGCGCAGCGAGTTCCTGCTGGGCACCGGGGCGCTGGACATGATCGTCGACCGCCGCCAGTTGCGGCCCACGATCGCGCGCCTGGCCGCGATGCTGCAGCGCCAGAGCGCCGACGCCGTCGCTTGAGTCTTCCGCAGACCCTGCCGGACTGGCTGGCGCATTGCGCGAGCCAGCATCCGAAGACGATGGACCTGTCGCTGGAACGCACCGTGGAGGTGGCGCGGCGGCTCGGCATCGTCTTCACGGTGCCGGTCATCAGCGTGGCCGGCACCAACGGCAAGGGCAGCACCTGCGCCATGCTGGAGAGCATCGCGCGCCACGCGGGCTACCGTACGGGGCTGTACCAGAAGCCGGAACTGGTGCGCTTCACCGAGCGCTGCCGGATCAACGGCGAGCCGGTGGACGAAGCCGCGCTGCTGCCGCACTTCGCCGCGGTGGAGCAGGCGCGCGCCGAGATCACGCTGACGCAGTTCGAGTTCAGCACGCTGGCCATCGCGCGCCTGCTGTCGCAGGCGGCGGTGGACGTGGTGATCCTGGAAGTGGGGCTGGGCGGCCGCTACGACTCGGTCAATGCCTTCGACGCCGACTGTGCCGTCATCACCAGCATCGACCTCGACCACACCGAGTGGCTGGGCCCCGACCGCGAGAGCATCGGCCTGGAGAAAGCGCAGATCATGCGGCCCGGTCGTGCCGCCGTGATCAGCGACCCGCTGCCGCCGGCCAGCGTGGTGAAGCATGGCGAGGCCATCGGCGCCGACCTGTGGCTGGTGGGCCGCGACTTCAACCACAGCGGCGACCGTCAGCAATGGGGCTGGGCCGGCCGCTGCCGGCGCTACAGCGGGCTGGCTTACCCGGCGCTGCGCGGCGCCAATCAGCTCATCAACGCGGCCGGCGCCATCGCCGCGCTGGAAGCCCTGCGGCTGCGCCTGCCCATCACGGCCCAGGCCGTGCGCACGGGCCTGGCGCTGGTGGAACTGCCGGGCCGCTTCCAGATCGTCCCCGGTCAGCCTGCGCTGGTGCTGGACGTGGCGCACAACCCGCAGGCCGTGGCCGCGCTGGCGCTGAACCTCGACGCGATGGGCTTCTTCCCGCGCACGCACGCCGTGTTCGGTGCCATGCGCGACAAGGACATCGCGGGACTGCTGCCGAGGATCGCGCCGCTGGTCGACGCCTGGCACTGCTGTGACTTGCCGACAGCGCGTGCCGCCACGGCGGACGAGCTGGCGGTGCTGGTGCGCGAAGCGTCGGCAGCGCGGCCCGAGGTCACCGTGCAGGCGCATCCCGAGGGCCCGGCAGCCGCCCTGCGCGCTGCGCTGGCCGCCGCCGACCCCACCGATAGAATCGTGGTCTTCGGGTCCTTCTACACCGTGGGCGGCGTGCTCCAGGAAGGCCTGCCCCGGCTGGCGGCCGCCCACGTCGGCTGAAACGCCGACGCATGCGCCTGCCCTTCTTCCGCAACAAGACCCCCGACGCGCCCGCGGCGCCTCGACGCCGCGCCAAGGCCACTGCCGAGGGTGCCATGCCCCTGGACGACGATGCCGTCGCGGCCGCCCGCGCGCGTGCCAGACGCCGCCTGGTGGGCGCGCTGGTGCTGCTGGCCGTCGGCGTGATCGGCTTCCCGCTGCTCTTCGAGACGCAACCGCGGCCTTTGCCGATGGAAAAGCCGATGATCGCGCCCGCCCGCGACGTCACGGCGGCCGCGGTGCCGGTGGCGCCGCCTGCGGCGCGGCCCCTGCCGCCTGTCGCCGTGCCGCCCGCCGATGCCGGCCAGGAGATCGCTGCGCCGGCGTCGGCACCCGCCGAATCGACGGTGGCGCGGGTCGCACTGACACCGGCTTCCGCCCCGGCGCCTGCCTCGGCCGCGCCAGCTTCGCACGCGGCACCCGTTGCCGCGGCGCCGGCCTCGGCGGCCGGCCGCTTCGTCGTGCAGATCGGCGCCTACACCGACGCCAACACCCTGCGCGACGCCCGCGCCAAGGTCGAGAAGCTCGGCCTGAAGACCTACACGCAGGTGCTGGACGCCGACGGCGCCAAGCCGCGCACCCGCGTGCGCGTGGGCCCGTTCGCGACGCGCGAGGACGCCGATGCGGCCGCGGCCAGGCTCAAGCGCGCTGGCCTGCCGGCCAACATCCTGACGCTGTGAGCATGGACACCCTGGCGCAGTTGTCCTGGGTGGACGGGGCGCTGCTGGCGGTGCTGGCGGCGTCGGTCATCGTCGGTCTGGTGCGTGGTTTCGTGTTCGAGTGCCTGTCGCTGGCCGGCTGGCTGGTGGCCTGGTTCGCAGCGCAGTGGGGGGCGCCGCTGCTGGCGCCGCACATCCCTGTCGGCGCGCCCGCCTCGGCCCTGAACCTGGGTGTGGCCTTCGCGGCCGCCTTCGTCGCCGCGCTGGTGGTCTGGGGCCTGCTGGCCAAGCTGATCCGGCTGCTCATCCATGCCACGCCGCTTTCGCTGCCCGACCGCCTGCTGGGTGCCGTGTTCGGGCTTCTGCGCGGCGGCGTGCTGCTGCTGGCCGTGGCCACCGTCGTGGGCCTGACGCCGGCCGCACAATCCAGGGCTTGGCGCGAAGCAAAGGGCGCTGCCTGGCTGCAGCAGTCGCTCGCCGTGCTCAAGCCCTTGCTGCCCGAAGCGGCAGCGCGTCACCTCCCGGCCTGATCTTCCCTCGAAGGACCTTTCCACCATGTGCGGCATCGTCGGTGCGATCTCCCGGGCTCCCGTCAACCAGCTGATCTACGACGCGCTGCTGCTGCTGCAGCACCGCGGGCAGGACGCCGCGGGCATCGTCACCATGCAGGGCACCAAGTGCTTCATGCACAAGGCCCGCGGCATGGTGCGCGACGTCTTCCGTACCCGCAACATGCGCGCGCTGCCGGGCCATGTGGGCCTGGGCCAGGTGCGCTACCCGACGGCGGGCAACGCCTACAGCGAGGAAGAGGCGCAGCCCTTCTACGTCAACGCGCCCTATGGCCTGGTGCTGGTCCACAACGGCAACCTCACGAACGCCCATGCGCTGAAGGCCGAGCTGTTCGACATCGACCGCCGCCACATCAACACCGAGAGCGACACCGAGGTGCTGATCAACGTGCTGGCGCACGAGCTGGAGCAGGTGGCGCGCGACCTGCCGCTGACACCGGACCACGTCTTCAAGGCCGTGGCCGCCGTGCACCGCC
>CAZBUU010000427.1:0-3243 GCA_964495125.1 uncultured Rubrivivax sp. | reverse complement strand
CGCAGGTTGAAGAACACCGGCGGCCGCGCCGCACGGTTCACCACCACGCTCTCGATGCCGTCCACGCGCAGCCGCACCAGCGGCGTGCCGCCGGCCGGGGGCGCGTCGGCGAAGGCGAAGCTGAGCTGCTGGGTGTCGGCGGCGAAGGGCTGGGCCACGGCTTCGCGGCTGTCCAGCAGCAGCGCCGCCTTCTGGCCCACGCGCACCGCAGGTTCGCAGGCGATGGTGACGCTGAGCGTGCCCGCCACATCGCGCGCCATCGCCAGCGGCGGGAAGCTGGTGACCTGCGGCGCCAAGGCCAGCGGCAACGCGTTGCTGGTGCGCAGCCGCGTTTCGCCAGGCCGCTGCAGCTGCAGCTCCAGCTGCCAGATGCCCACCGGCAGCGCCGCCGGCAGGTTGGGCAGCACGAAGTCGAAGCCGGTCTCCAGCGTGGCGTCAGGCAGGGGGATGCTCTGTTCCAGGCCGAAGCGCGCATTGCGCAGCACCAGGCTGCGGTTCGTGCCGGCCAGGTGGTGGCCCACCACCTGCACGGCGTCGCCCGGGCGCAGCGTGGCGGGGGTTTCGTGGGCGGCGGCGAGCACGCCTTCCAGCGTGGGGAAGGGCGGTGTCAGCCCGGCACCCACGGCCACGCCCACTTCGCGTTGCAGGGCCGGGTCGAAGCGGCCGCGCGTCAGCACGGGCAGCGGCGTCAGCACGGGCCGTGAACGTTCGATCAGCACCACGCTCACCTGGAAGGCCGCCGTCGGCCGGTAGCGTGCCTGCAGCGCCGACCACAGGCGTGACATCTCTTCGCCGCCCATCTGCTGCGGCGTGATCTTCAGCAGCTCCACCTGGTCGGCCAGGTCGGCGCTGCGCAGGGCCTGGAACACCGTGGGCAGCAGCGCGGCGCTCACGGGGTCGGGCTGCAGCGCGGTGCGGATGGCCTCGCGGGTGATCACCGGCGTCTCGTGCAGCATCAGCAGCGCGTAGCCCAGCAGCACTTCGGCCTGCAGTTCCTGCACGCCGTAGGCGGTGAGCAGGTAGTGCAGGTCCAGCGCCAGCGGCGGGTTCGCGGTGCGGCGGCCGGCACTGTCGCGCATCGGCAGCATCGTGTTGCGCAGCGCGGCGTTGGGCGTGACCTGGTGCAGGAAGAGGTTCAGGCGCGGCGCGGCCGCGGCGCCTTCGATCGCGATCTGGTCCGGCGGCAGTGCCGAGACGGTGACGCCGGCGCCCAGGGTGTCGGTGAGCTGGTGGTCGACGACGCCGCTGTCCAGCAGGTCACGCAGCACGGCGGTGACCCCGGCGATGGCCAGCGCGTTGCTCATCGCGGCTTGCCCCGCAGGTAGTCGGCCAGCGGCACGCTGCCGCCCCGCGGCGTGCTGCGCGGCGCGCGCACGGCCGGCGCGGCGGCGGGGGCGAAGAGCTCGACGCGGCCGATGCTCACGTGCACCACGGTGCCTTCGTCGCGCTGCGCCGCGGCGCTGGGCGCGGCCGGGCGTGCGGCCTGTCGTGCCGCCTGGCGGGCTGTGACGGCGACCGGCGTCACAGCCGCAGCGCGGGGCCGCTTCGGGCTCGGCGCTTCGGCATTCACCGCGTCGACCTCAGCCGCTGGAGCCCCTTCTTCCGTGCGCGCCGTCTCGGGTTGCAGGCGCGCCGGCGGGGCCGAGGGCTCCGCGACCCGCGTGCGAGCCTGCGCCACGGCGGGCCGCGCCGGCAGGCGGGGTGAAGGCGCGGCCGGCTGGAGCGCCGGTGGCAGCAGGGTGGTCGAATCGGCGGCCCGTGGCTGTGCCAGCGGCTGTTGTGGCACCGACGGGCCGTGTTCGATCTCGAGAGGCGGCGCATCGCTGCGATCGGCCTGTCGCGCCGGATGGGTCTCGGCGCCGGGCACCGCCCGCTGCGCGGCATTGCGCTGGGGCAGTTCGACGGGCACGGACGCTTCCACTTCCCGGCTGTCCCCCAGCGCTTCAGCACCGCCCACTGCCCACGGCGGGGTCGTCTGCGGCCGCACGCGCGAAGGCCCCGCGTCGCCGGCGGCCCGGGCCAGCAGGCGGTCGAAGAAGCGGCTCACGCCTGCACCCGCTGCAGGTAATGCCGCCGCCGCACCGGCGGCACGGCCAGCACCTCGGCTTCGCTCCAGCCGTAGGCGCTGGCCAGGTCGTGCACTTCGTCCATGGTCTGCCGCGCGCGCCGGGCCACGTCCAGCCACAGGCATTCGGCGATGTCCAGCGGGGCGTCGAAGCTGCGGCCGCAGGCGTCGCAGGCCAGTGCGATGTCGATCTGCGCCGCCGGGTCGGCTTCGGCCAGCGCAGCTTCCACGGCGGCGAGCTGTTCTTCGTCCAGCGGCGCACTACCGTCCACGCGCAGGCGCTGCGCCAGGGCCAGGCGCGGGTGCTCGTCGGCCAGCGCGGCGGCCAGATCGGCGCTGTGCGGCAGCCTGAAGCGGCCGGCCGCGCAAGCCACCTCCAGGCCCTCGGCGGCCGGCAGTGCGTGCCGGGCCAGTTCGTCCAGGCGCAGCGTGAAGGCCATGCGCGCGGCGCAGTGCGGGCAGTCGGCGGTGGCTTCCAGCTGCGCCCCGAAGAGGCGCACGCGCGCTTCCAGCAGGGCCGCGTCGCGCCGGCCCAGCGGCCAGTGCGCAGCGTCGGCCGCACCGGTGCAGCCCCACAGCAGCAGCAGGCTGCGGTCCAGGGGCGTGCGCCGCTGGCCCTGCTCCCACAGCGAGAGCAACAGGTGCTCGTCGGTGGCCATGGCGGCGATGGCGGGGTTCAGGCCGGTTCGGTGAAGCTGGGCTCGGCGGGCTCGGCGACGTCGTAGTCGCGCTCCCAGCCTTCGTTCTCGAGCTTGAGCGTCTGGATGGCCACGGCGTTGGCGTTGGCGTCCAGGTCGGGCAGGGCCTGGTACTCGCTCACCCAGCAGCGGAAGATCTTGTAGGCCAGCACCAGCTGCCCGGCCTCGTTGTAGACCTCCAGGATCAGGTCCTTGCGGAAGTCACGGAGCGAGACCTCGGCGCCCAGGCCCGAGCCGAAGTTCCACACCTTGTTGGCCCACTTCTCGAACTCGGTGTCGTGCGTGACGCCGCGCTCCAGCGTGATGGGCTCGTACTTGGTGCGGCCGGGGCTCTTGCGGCCGGTGCTCGGGTCGCCGCCTTCGCGGTGTTCCACCACCTCGGTGCTGCGCTTGAGCGCGCTGACCTTGCTGACGCCGGCGACGAAGCGCCCGTCGTACTTGACCCTGAACTTGAAGTTCTTGTACGGGTCGAACCGCGAG
>CAZBUU010000426.1:0-3263 GCA_964495125.1 uncultured Rubrivivax sp. | reverse complement strand
TCAACGCGATGATCCTCAGCCTGCTCTACAAGGCCGAGGCCCGCGACGTGCGGCTCATCCTCATCGACCCCAAGATGCTGGAGATGAGCGTTTACGAAGGCATCCCGCACCTGCTGGCACCGGTCGTGACGGACATGAAGCAGGCCGCCAACGCGTTGAACTGGTGCGTGGGCGAGATGGAGCGCCGCTACAAGCTGATGAGCAAGCTGGGCGTGCGCAACCTCTCGGGCTACAACAAGAAGATCGCGGAAGCGGCGGATCGCGGCGAGAAGCTGCCCAATCCCTTCAGCCTCACGCCCGAAGAGCCCGAGCCGCTGGAGCGCCTGCCCTACGTCGTGGTGGTGATCGACGAACTGGCCGACCTGATGATGGTGGTCGGCAAGAAGATCGAGGAACTCATCGCGCGCCTGGCGCAGAAGGCACGCGCCAGCGGCATCCACCTCATCCTGGCCACGCAACGGCCCAGCGTCGACGTCATCACCGGCCTCATCAAGGCCAACATTCCCACGCGGCTGAGCTTCCAGGTCAGCAGCAAGATCGACAGCCGCACCATCCTCGACCAGATGGGCGCCGAGACGCTGCTCGGCCAGGGCGACATGCTCTACCTGGCGCCCGGCACCGGCCTGCCTGTGCGCGTGCACGGCGCCTTCGTCAGCGACGACGAGGTGCACCGCGTGGTGGAGTACCTGCGTTCGCAGGGTGAGGCCAACTACATCGAAGGCATCCTCGAAGGCGGCACGCTGGACGGCGACGGCGATGCCGCGGCCCCGGGTGGCGGTGCGGGCGGTGGCGAGAGCGACGCCATGTACGACCAGGCCGTGGCCGTGGTGCTGCAGCACAAGCGTGCGTCCATCTCGCTGGTGCAGCGCCACCTGCGCATCGGCTACAACCGCGCCGCGCGATTGCTGGAACAAATGGAGCAGTCCGGGCTCGTATCGCCCATGGGTCACAACGGCAATCGCGAGATCATCGTTCCGCGACGCGAAGAATGAACATCCGAACCTGGCTCCTGGCCGGCCTGCTGGCGTCTGCTGCCGCGGCCCACGCCGACACCGCCGACACCCTGCGTGAGTTCGTGCGCGACGTGAAGAGCGGCCGCGCCGCGTTCGCGCAGGTCGTCACCAGCAACGATGGCGTGAAGAAGAAGACGAGCAGCGGCCAGTTCGAGTTCCTGCGCCCCAACCGTTTCCGTTTCGGCTACACCAAGCCCTTCGAGCAGCTGGTGGTGGCCGACGGCAACAAGGTCTGGATCTACGACACCGACCTCAACCAGGCCAGTTCGCGCCGCATCGCCCAGGCCCTGGGCTCGACACCGGCGGCGCTGCTGGCCGGCGGGTCCATCGACGGCGATTTCACGCTGGCCGCCCAGCCGGCCAAGGACGGCCTGGACTGGGTGCTGGCCACGCCCAAGGCCAAGGACGGCGCCTTCCAGAGCATGCGCGTGGGCTTCAAGGGCAAGGCGCTGTCGGTGGTGGAGGTGGTCGACAGCTTCGGCCAGCGCACCACGCTGAGCTTCGCGCGCTTCGAGCCCAACGTGGCGCTGGAAGCCGAGCGCTTCCACTTCACGCCGCCCCAAGGGGCCGACGTGGTGGAGCAGTAGGCGTCAGAACTCCAGCTTCGCGCCCAGCGTCCACTGCGTGACGCGCGGTGAATCGAACTGCACCGCCACGCTGGCGTTGACGCTGAAACCACGGCCGAGCTTGGTGCCGACGCCGACCGATGCCCAGGGGCGGCTGCGGTCGTCGCCGAAGAGGTCGGCGGCCACGGTGGTGTCGGCGGCCGTCTCCACGCCCAGTGACCACAGCGTCGTGCCCTGCCGCGCGCTGCGGCTCCAGGCGTGCCCGAGGTTGGCGTGGAACAGCAGTGCGGGCGCGATCTCGCGGGTGAGGGCGCCCAGCACTTCCAGCCCTTCGCTGCGCCAGCGGTCGCCGGAGGCGCGCGCGATGTCGAAGCCGTAGCGCAGGCCGAAGCCCGTCTTGCCCGGCTCGGGGGCGATGAAGTTGGTCTTGACGAAGGCGCGCATCGACTGTGCCGTGAGGCCTTCGCCGCGTTCGCGCGTGTAGCCCAGGGCGAGCTGGTGCAGGCCTTTCACGCCGCAGGAGCCGAGCACGTCCTGGCCGCTGAGCGCCGGCTGTCCGCTGGCGCACGGGCGGCCGCCACCTCCACCTGGCAGGCGCGGTCGGGGATCACGTCGGCGGTTTCGCTGACGAGGGGTGCGTCCGCCCAGGCGGCCGCCGTCGCGGCCATGAGGCAGGCCGCAGCAAGGGGTTTGATCAGCGCTGGCATCAGTGCACCGTCCCGTCCAGGATGCCCATCTCGGGGCTGCGCATCAGTTGTTCGATGTCCATGAGGATCAGCATCCTTTCGTCTTCGCCATGGCGCACGGTGCCCAGGCCGATGATGTAGCTGGCGTCGATGGCGGCGCTGAACTCGGGCGCCGGGCGCACCTGGCCGGGGTCGAGCTCCAGCACGTCGCTGACCGAGTCGACCACCATGCCCACCGTGCGGCCGGCCACGTTCAGCACGATGACGACGGTGAAGGCGTTGTACTGCGCCTCGTCCAGGCCGAAGCGGATGCGCATGTCCACCACCGGCACGATGACGCCGCGCAGGTTGACCACGCCCTTGATGAACGCAGGCGCATTGGCCACGCGCGTGGGCGGCTCGTAGCCGCGGATCTCCTGCACGCGCAGGATGTCGATGCCGTACTCCTCGGCACCGAGCTTGAAGGACAGCACTTCGCGCGGGCTCGTGACCGGCGGGGCGACAGGGTTGGCGGGCGTGGCGGTGGCTGCGGTCGTCATGCGGCGTCTCCGGAAGTGCGGGCGGAACGGCTTTGGCGCCCCGCACCCGCAGTGTGGGCTTTCGCGCGGGCCCGCGAAGCGCCGAGAAGCGCCGGCAAGCCGGCCCAGTTCCGGCCCGCTGCGACAATGCCGCGATGGCCCTGCAGGACACGCTGTTCACCGACGCCGCCACGCCGGACGGCGGGTCTGCCGTGGGCGCGCCGCTGGCGGAAAGGTTGCGGCCGCACACGCTGGACGAGGTGGTCGGCCAGCGCCACCTGCTGGCCCCCGGGCGCCCGCTGCGCACGGCTTTCCAGGCAGCGCGGCTGCCCTCGATGATCCTCTGGGGCCCGCCCGGCGTCGGCAAGACCACGCTGGCCCGGCTGATGGCCGGTGCCAGCGGGGCGCACTTCATCGTGCTGTCGGCGGTGCTGGCCGGCGTGAAGGAGATCCGCGACGCCGTGGAGCAGGCCGCCGCCA
>CAZBUU010000425.1:0-3264 GCA_964495125.1 uncultured Rubrivivax sp. | reverse complement strand
ACGCGATCCTGAACCAGGTCGAGTACGTGGTGCTGGACGAAGCCGACCGCATGCTCGACATCGGCTTCCTGCCCGACCTCCAGCGCATCCTGGCCTACCTGCCCAAGCAGCGCCAGACGCTGCTGTTTTCCGCCACCTTCTCGCCCGAGATCAAGCGCCTGGCCAACAGCTACCTGCAGGCGCCGGAGCTGGTGGAAGTGGCGCGGCCCAACGCCACCGCCACCAACGTGGAGCAGCGCTTCTACGGCGTCACCGACGACGACAAGCGCGCCGTGGTGCGCCAGCTGCTCAAGCAGCGTGAGCTCTCGCAAGCCATCATCTTCGTCAACAGCAAGCTCGGCGCGGCCCGCCTGGCGCGTTCCTTCGAGCGCGACGGCCTGCGCACGCAGGCCCTGCACGGCGACAAGAGCCAGGATGAGCGCCTGAAGGCGCTGGCCGCCTTCAAGGCCGGCGAAGTGGATCTTCTGGTGGCCACCGACGTCGCCGCCCGCGGCCTGGACATCACCGACCTGCCCGCGGTCTTCAACTTCGACGTGCCCTTCCATGCCGAGGATTACGTGCACCGCATCGGCCGCACCGGCCGCGCCGGCGCGTCGGGCCTGGCGGTGACGCTGGTCACGCGCGACGACACGCGCATGGTCTCGGACATCGAGAAGCTCATCAAGAAGAAGATCGAGATCGAGCCCATCGAGCTGGAAGACGACCGTCCGCGGCGCCCGCGGCCGCGTCGTGAAGACGGCGACGACGTGCCGCCGCGCGCTGTCGCCGAAGCGCCGCCGCGCCGTGCGCCGCCGCCGGCCGCTTCACGCGACCCGCTCTTCGACAAGCCTTATGAGGCACCCGAGCGCGACACGCCGCCGGCCTGGGAACCTGCCGCGAAGACGGGGGGCTCGGCCGCCAACACGGCGCGCAGCCCGATCTCGCCCAGCATCAAGCCCAAGCGCAAGATCGGCGCCCTGCTGGGCGGCGGTAGCTGAGTCTCAGCGCGCCAGCAGGCCGAACACCGCGGGCCAGCGTTCCGGCATCGCCGCAGGCCGGGTCCGCCAGCCGGCCACCGTGTCGGTGCGGCTGAAGCCGCCGGGCAGCGTCAGGCCGCAGGCCACCGCGACGCGCGTCTCGCTCCCCAGCGTCAGCAGCATCGCCTCCAGCACCGCCGCGTTCCGGTACGGTGTCTCGATGAACAGCTGCGTCTGGCCGTTGCGCCGCGACAGCGACTCCAATTCCTTCAGCCGCGCCGCCCGCGCCGGCGCTTCCTGCGGCAGGTAGCCGACGAAGGCGAAACTCTGCCCGTTCAGCCCGCTGGCGGCCAGGGCCAGGAGCAGCGAACTGGCGCCCGGCAGCGGCAGCACGGGCACGCCGGCACGGTGGGCCGCTTCCACCAGCGCCGCACCGGGGTCGGCCACGGCCGGCAGGCCGGCTTCGCTGATCAGGCCGAGGTCGTGCCCGGCCAGCGCCGGCTGCAGCAGCTGTTGCCACTCCGCCGCCGGCACGCTTTCGCCGCTGCCCTTGCGCGGCCGCGGTAACTCGGCGATGGCGATGGCCTGCAGCGGTTGGGCCAGGGGCACGAGGGCGTCGACGCGCTTGAGGAAGGCGCGCGCGCTGCGGGCGTTCTCGGCCACCCAGTGCGTCAGCGTGGCGGCGCGGCGGATCACGCCGTCCGGCAGCACGTCGCGCAGGTCGGTGGCGCTGTCGGTGCCGAGGTCCAGCGTGTTGGGCACCAGCACCAGGCTTCCGGGGGCAGGGCGCTCGATCATGGGGTGCCTGCGGCCAGCACAGGGTCGAGCCCGGCTTCGCGCAGCAGCGCGCAGGTGCGGATCAGCGGCAGGCCCACCAGCGCCGTGGGGTCGTCGCTCTCGATGGCGTCCAGCAGCGCGATACCCAGGGTCTCGCTCTTGGCGCTGCCGGCGCAGTCGTAAGGCGCTTCCAGCCGCAGATAGCGTTCAATCTCGGCGTCGCTCAACGTCCTGAACCGCACCGTCACCGGCGCGAGCAAGGTCTTCGCGAAGCCGGTGTCAGCCCGCACCACCGAGACGGCTGTCTGGAAGACCGCCTGCCGCCCGCTGAGGCTTCGCAACTGCGCCACGGCGCGCTCGTGACCGCCTGGTTTGCCGATGGGCTGGCCGTCGAGATCGGCGACCTGGTCGGAGCCGATCACCACGGCCTGCGGCCGCAACGCGGCCACGGCCTGCGCCTTGGCCAGGGCCAGGCGCAGCGCCAGCGCGGCAGGGGCTTCGCCAGGCCGCGGGGTTTCGTCGACGTCGGGCGCCACCGCCTCGAAGGGCAGGCGCAGGCGTTGCAGCAGTTCGCGCCGGTAGCGCGAGGTGGAACCGAGGACCAGGGCGGGCGTCATGGCGCGGATTCTCCCGCGCCCTGACTACACTGCCCGCCATCATGAAGGACAAGCATCCCGATCCGCGCGCGCTGGACGTCGCGGCCTTCTGCCGCCAGGGGGCCTCGCTGGAGGGCGAGTGGCCGCTGGCCGGCCTGGACCGCCTGGCAGCCTCCTTTGCCGCCGCCAGCGACGGTGCCGTGCGCTGGCGCGCCACCGGCGAATTGCGACCGGTGACGGGCGGCGCCCCCGAGCCCTGGCTCCGCCTGCAGGCCGAGGCCGACGTGCCTCTGCAGTGCCAGCGCTGCCTGCAGCCGATGACCGAGCGACTCAGGGTCGACCGCCGCTTCCGTTTCGTCGCCACGGAGGAACTGGCCGCCGAGATCGACGAGGAGACCGACGACGAAGACGTGCTGGCGCTGCCGGCGCGCCTGGACCTGTGCGCCCTGGTCGAGGACGAGTTGATCCTCGCCCTGCCCATCGTGCCGCGCCACGACGACTGCCCGCAACCGCTGGCCCTGCCCGCCGAACCGGTTGACGAGGAACCCGCTCCCCACCCGTTCGCCGTCTTGGCGGCCCTGAAAGCCGGCAGGAAGCCGGGTGGCTGACTGTCATCCACAGCCCGCCTTCCGGCTGATATACTGGCGGGCTTTGCGAATCGCGGGATGTCGTCCGTTGCCGGGCGGGCCCGCCGTGGCGGCGCAACGTGGATTGAGCGGATGCGCTCAAGCCCGGCCAGCGCCGCCGCGTCGTCCCCCAGGAGATCATCATGGCTGTTCAGCAGAACAAGAAGTCGCCGTCCAAGCGCGGCATGCACCGCTCGCACAACGCGCTCGTGACGCCGGGCACCGCGGTGGAAACCACCACCGGTGAAGTTCACCTGCGCCACCACATCAGCCCGACCGGCTTCTACCGCGGCCGCAAGGTCCTGAAGA
>CAZBUU010000424.1:0-3288 GCA_964495125.1 uncultured Rubrivivax sp. | reverse complement strand
CGTGCGGCGCGAAGTCGGGGTGCCAGCACAGGTGCGGGATGTAGCGGCCGGCGCGGCGTGCGGCCATCAGCACGGTGTCACCGGGCTCGAAGGGCAGGTCCTCGCCGTCCAGCCTGAAGTGCGCCGGTGCCACCGGCACCGATGCGGCCGAGGTTTCGCGGTTCACGGTGCGTCCTCCAGGTGGGCTGCGCTGTCGTCGCGGCCCGTCATCAGGCGGCCGATGGACAGTTCGCGGTCGACGTCGAAGGCCGGCTCGAAGTACAGCGACTGCAGGTGCTTCTCGTAGGCCGGCCGGAACTTCAGGATCGTGTCGCGCAGCGGGTTGCAGGCGGTTTCTCCCAGGCCGCAGTGCGTGGTGCCGTGCATGAGCTTGTCCAGCTCGAACAGCACGTCGATGTCGTGGCGCGAGCCACGGCCCTGCGCCAGCTTGTCCATGCGCTTGAGCACCAGCGCCGTGCCCACCCGGCAAGGCGTGCAGAAGCCGCAGCTCTCGTGCGCGAAGAACTCGGCGATGGCACGCGCCACCTCGAACATGTCGCGGCTGCGGTCGAAGACCATGAAGGCGCCCGCGGTGGGCACGTCTTCGACGGCGATGCGGCGGCCGAACTCGAAGGCCGACAGGCAGACGCCCGAGGGCCCGCCCACCTGCACGGCCTGAGTGTCGCGCGCGCCGCAGTCTTCAAGGATGCGGCCGATGCGCACGCCGTACGGGTATTCGTAGACGCCAGGCCGCTCGCAATCGCCCGACACCGAATGCAGCCGCGTGCCCGTGGACACCGGCGTGCCGATGCCGGCCCACCAGGCGCCGCCCTGCAGCAGGATGGGTACCACGGCGCAGAAGGTCTCGACGTTGTTGACGATGGTCGGCAGCCCCAGGTAGCCCACCTCGGCCAGGCGTGGCGGCCGCAGTCGCGGCTTGGCGCGCTTGCCCTCGAGCGACTCCACCAGCGCCGAGGCCTCGCCGGCCACGTAGCTGCCGGCGCCGACGTGGATCTCGATGTCGAAGTCGAAGCCTTGCTGGCCCAGGATCCCAGGCCCCAGCAGGCCCGCGGCGCGGCGGCGCTGCAGCGTGGCTTCCAGCTTGTCGAGCATGAATCGGTACTCGCCGCGCAGGTACACGAACCCGCGCTGCGCACCAATGGCCAGCGCAGCGATCGTCATGCCTTCGAACACGGCGTCGGCGTTGTGGTTGAGCAGCACGCGGTCCTTGAAGGTGCCGGGTTCGCCTTCGTCGGCATTGCACACCACCACGCGCTGAGGGTGGGCCGCCTTGCGGCAGGTTTCCCACTTGGTGGCGGCCGAGAAGCCGGCGCCCCCGTAGCCCCGAAGCTTGGCCGTCTTGATCTCGGCCATCGTGCCTTCGGGCCCGCGCGCCAGTGCCGCCGCCAAGGCCTGGCCAGGCGTGCCGGGCTCGCCCAGCAGCACGTCGGCGCGGAGGATGTTGTCCTTCACCTCGAACCACTTGGCCGGCCAGTTCGAAACCGGCACGTGGTGCAGGATCAAGTCCGCCAGCATGGCCACGCGCGATGCGTCGAGCCTGGTGATGACCTGGTGGTGGTTCACCAGCAGCGCCGGGCCCTGGTCACACAGGCCGGTGCAGGAGGTCTTGGCCACCGACACCAGCCCGTCGGCACTGACGCGCCCCGGCGCGACACCCAGGCGCCGGCACAGGTCGGCCATCAAGGCCTCGCTGCCGCGCATGCGGTCGGTGATGTTGTCGCTGAACAGCAGCCGGTAGGTGCCCACCGGCTGCAGGTGGAAGAAGCGGTAGAAACCCGCCACGCCTTCCACCTGCGCCAGGGTCATGCCCAGCGCCGAGGCCAGTTGCGACAGCAGTGGGCGCGGCAGCCAGCCGATCTGCGCCTGCAACTCGCGCAGCATCTGGACCAGGCGGTGCGGGTCGCGCCGGTGGCGCTGCAGGACCGCCGGCAGGGCCGAGGCCGCATGGGGGGGAGCGAGGGGTTCGGTCATCACCTGGGGCTGGCCTGGCCGTTGAGCTGTTTGAACGGGATCCAAGCTCATTCTGTGCCCGCTCGGCGAGATTTCGCTGCGCTGCGGCAAAGGAACCGCAGGCGAGTGGCCGGCCTGTCTGGCAAGGGCCCGCGGGCGGCGCGTCGGCACCCGGTCGGGCGCCGGGCGCTGCCGGTGTCGGTGCCACCCCACGCACGCTGATCCGCACCATGGCCGTGCACGAGGCTGCCACGAGGTGCGGGAAGGTGCCGGCGTCGTGCCGGGCCGTGCGCGGCTAGAATTCGGTCACGCTGCGGGTGTAGTTCAATGGCAGAACGGCAGCTTCCCAAGCTTCATACGAGGGTTCGATTCCCTTCACCCGCTCCAGTATCCTGACGGGGCCCCTGCGGGCCCCGTCCGTCTTTCCTGCGGCATGATGGAACGATGGCCGAGCCCACGCTGAAGCTGCTGCTCGTCGGCGACATCGACGAGGCCGTTCGCCTGCGCCTGGCGACCGCCGGCTTCGAGCTGGCCAGCGCCGACGAGGCGGGCACCGCCGAGGCCCACGACGCCGTGCTGGTGCGGGCCCCCGACGCCGCGGCGCTGTCCGCGCTGGCCCAGCGCGCCGACCTCCCGCAGGCCGCCTTCGACGCCGCCGTCATCGTGCTGGCCGGCGTGGAAGACGAGCCCCTGGAAGCCGAGCTGCTGCGCCTGGGCGTGGAGTCCATCGTGCGCGCGGCCGATCTTGCCGCGCTGCCGCGCGCCATCCGCCATGCCGTGCTGCGCAAGCGCGTGGAGCGCTCGGCCCACACCGCCTACGCCACCGACCTGGCCACCGGGCTGCCGCACCAGGCGCAGCTGGTGGAGCACATGACGCAGCTGCTGGCCCTGCGCGAACGCGAACCGGCGCCCATGGTGCTGCTGGTGCTGCGCGTGGAAGGCTATGCCGGCGCCGCGGCGCGGCTGGGCGGCGAAGCTTCCAACGTGCTGCGCCGCAAGGTGGCGGTGCGGCTGCGCAGCGTGCTGCGCGCCAGCGACGTGGTGGCGTCGCTCGGCCCCGAGGCCTTCGGCGTGCTGCTCAGCCAGATGGACGCCATCGGCGACGGCGAGCGTGTCGCCGCCAAGCTGGTGAAGGCCCTGCACCAGCCGCTGGTGGTGGCCGGCCAGCCCTGCCCGGTGGCCGCGGCCGTGGGCATGGCGCTGTACCCGGAGCACGGGCGCGACGCCGAATCGCTGCTCAAGCGCGCCAGCGCGCAGGCCGGCACCGTGGCCACGATGGGCCGCACCGGCTATGGGGCAGCCACGCAGCGTGGTGGCGGCGCGGCGGCCAACGACGAC
>CAZBUU010000423.1:0-3336 GCA_964495125.1 uncultured Rubrivivax sp. | reverse complement strand
GTGCACATGATCACCGGCACGTCGGCGAAACGCGGGTCGCGCGTGATGGCGCGGGTGAGCTGGAAGCCGTTCTGGCCCGGCATCACCACGTCCATCAGGATGAGGTCGGGCTTCTCCTCGGCCAGGCGGCGCATCGCTTCCTCGCCGTTCTCGGCGGTGCGCACGGCGAAGCCGCGCTTGCCGAGGACCTCGGAGAGATGGTGCAGCTCGGTCTTGGAGTCGTCGACGATGAGGATCTTGTGGACCGGCATCGGTGTGTCCTTGGCTGGTGCGAATCGGCCGTCAGACGGCCGTGCCGCCGCGGCGGTACTCGTCCACCGCGCGCAGCAGCTGTTCCTTCGTGAAGGGCTTGGTGAGGTAGTCCTCGGAGCCGACCATGCGGCCCCGCGCCTTGTCGAACAGGCCGTCCTTGCTGGACAGCATGATGACGGGCACGTGGGCGAACCGCGGGTTGCGCTTGATGATGGCGCAGGTCTGGTAGCCGTCCAGCCGCGGCATCAGGATGTCGCAGAAGATCAGTTCGGGATCGTGGTCGTTGACCTTGGCCAGCGCATCGAAGCCATCCTCGGCCAGCACGACCTCGTGCCCGCCCTGGCGCAGGAAGATCTCCGCGCTGCGGCGGATGGTGTTGCTGTCGTCGATCACCAGCACCTTGGCGCCAGCAGTTGGCACTTCAGCCGCGTTATCCAAACAAGGACCTCCTCACGGCAAGAGCCGCTTCCCTCAACCCCCGCGACCAAGCTTCCTGCCGCGGAGCCGGCTCTGCCGGGCCGCTGGCGGACGGCCCCGTCGGGGGTAGCGAGCGCCAGCGAGCTTGGGGGCATCAGTTCACTAGATCTGCACCATCTCGAAGTCTTCCTTGCGCGCACCGCACTCGGGGCATGTCCAGTTCATCGCAACATCGGCCCACGCGGTACCCGGCGGGATGCCATGCTCCGGATCGCCGTCAGCCTCGCTGTAGATCCAGCCGCAGATCAGGCACATCCAGGTACGCGGTTCGCTCACGGTCAGACTGTCACCTCACTACAATGGCCGCGGATTGTAGCCACGCCTTTCCTGTGAATTCCGTGGATTTGTGAGGACCTACATCTCGTTCCTCAGAACTTGCTTTCGGTTCGGCCCCGTGCCTCCCGGCGCCACCGCACCGCCCAGCGAAGTAGCCGCGACCCGATCGCGTTCAGGCCGACGCCCATGACCCCTGACTCCATCCCGGCCACGGCCTCCGACGACCCCGCCACCGAACCGCCGCCTCCGGCGTGCGTGATGTGCTTCAACGCCAGCGACCCCACCGGCGCCGGCGGCATCGCCGGCGACATCGCCACCATCGCGGCGATGGGCGCCCATGCGCTGCCCGTGATCACCAGCATCGTGATGCGCGACACCGCCGACACCTTCGACCAGCACGAGATCGAAGCCGATTCGGTGGCCGAGCAGGCCCGCACCATCCTGGAGGACGTCACGCTCGCCGGCTGGAAGGTCGGCTTCCTGGGCAATGCCGACAACGTCTCGGCGGTGGCCGAGGTGCTCAGCGACTACACCGAGATCCCGCTCGTCAGCTACCTGCCCAACCTGAGTTGGATGGAGGAAGACGCGCAGCAGCCCTACCTGGAGGCCTTCCGCGAGCTGGTGCTGCCGGCCACCGAGGTGCTGGTAGGCAATCACAAGACGCTGCAGGACTTCCTGCTGCCGGAGTGGGAGAGCGAACGGCCGCCCTCGGCGCGTGAACTGGCCGTGGCCGCCGGCGAGCACGGCACCCGCTACGTGCTGGTGACGGGCATCCTGCTGGCCAGCAAGGGCCCCGAGCAGTTCATCGACAACGTGCTCGCCTCGCCCCAGGGCGCCATCACGGGCGAGAAATTCGAACGCTTCGAGACCTCTTTCACCGCCGCCGGCGACACGCTGGCTGCGGCCCTGGCCGCGCTGCTGGCCGCCGGCACCGAACTGCAGGCCGCGGTGGGCGAGGCGCTGTCCTTCCTCGACCAGAGCCTGGACGCAGGCTTCCGGCCCGGCATGGGCAACGTCGTGCCCGACCGCTTCTTCTGGGCGCTGCCGCCCCCTGAAGAAGGCGAGGGCGAAGAAGGCGAGCCCGCGCTGGACCCCGATCCCGAAGACCCCAAGAGCCAGACCACGCCCCGTCGCGTGCACTGACGGTTTCCATGAGCACCAACGAAGAACTCTTTGCCCGCGCCCAGCGCGTCATTCCCGGCGGCGTGAACTCGCCCGTGCGCGCCTTCCGCGCCGTCGGCGGCACGCCGCGCTTCATCCAGCGGGCGCAAGGCGCCTACATCTGGGACGCCGAGGGCCAGCGCTACATCGACTACATCGGCTCCTGGGGGCCGATGATCCTGGGCCACGGCCACCCGGCCGTGCTGGAAGCGGTGCAGAAGGCGGCCGTCGACGGCTTCAGCTTCGGCGCGCCCACCGAGCGCGAGATCGAGCTCGCTGAAGCCATCATCGGCCTCGTGCCCAGCGTCGAGCAGGTGCGGCTGGTCAGCAGCGGCACCGAGGCCGGCATGAGCGCGCTGCGCCTGGCGCGCGGCGCCACCGGCCGCAACAAGATCATCAAGTTCGAAGGCTGCTACCACGGCCATGCCGACGCCCTGCTGGTGAAGGCCGGCTCGGGCCTGGCCACCTTCGGCTTCCCCACCAGCGCCGGCGTGCCGGAAGACGTTGTCAAGCACACGCTGGTGCTGGAGTACAACAACCTGGCCCAGCTCGAGCAAGCCTTCGCCACCCAGGGCAGCGAGATCGCCTGCGTGATGATCGAGGCCATCGCGGGCAACATGAACTTCGTGCGCGCCAGCGTGCCTTTCATGACCAAGCTGCGCGAGCTGTGCACGAAGCACGGCGCGATGCTGGTCTTCGACGAAGTGATGACGGGCTTCCGCGTCGGACTGGGCGGCGCGCAGGGCGTGTACGCCAAGCTCATCCCCGGGTTCAAGCCCGACATGAGCGTGTTCGGCAAGGTCATCGGCGGCGGCATGCCGCTGGCGGCCTTCGGCGGCACCAAGGACGTGATGAGCCAGCTGGCACCGCTGGGCCCGGTCTACCAGGCCGGCACGCTCTCCGGCAACCCGGTGGCCACGGCCTGCGGCCTGGCCACGCTGAAGGAGATCGCCAAGCCCGGCTTCTACGAGTCGCTGGCGGCCAAGACGCGTTCGATGGTGGCGGGCCTGGAAGCCGCCGCGAAGGAAGCCGGCGTGCCGCTGGTGGGCGACAGCGAAGGCGGCATGTTCGGCTTTTTCTTCGCCAGCGAGCTGCCGCAGAACTACGGCGTGGTCATGGCCACCGACAAGGAACGCTTCAACCGCTTCTTCCACGGCATGCTGCAGCGCG
>CAZBUU010000422.1:0-3344 GCA_964495125.1 uncultured Rubrivivax sp. | reverse complement strand
AAGTTCTTCTACGACGCCCAGGGCTCGCGCCTGTTCGACGCGATCACCGAGCTGGCGGAGTACTACCCCACGCGCACGGAAGCGGCCATCTTCGCCGCGCACGGGCCGGCCATCGCGGACGCGGTCCGAAGCGTCACCGGCCCCAACCCGGTGATCGTCGACCTGGGCGCCGGCAACTGCGCCAAGGGCGCGGGCCTGTTCCCGTTGCTGGCGCCACGCCGCTACGTGGCCGTGGACATCTCGGCCGACCATCTGGCCACGGCGCTGGCGCATCTGCAGCGCGATCACCCGGCGCTGGACCTGGTGGGCGTGGGGCTCGACTTCTCCAGCGCGCTGTCGCTGCCGAGCGCCTTGACCGGCCCGAAGGCCTTGGTGTTCTACCCGGGCTCGAGCATCGGCAACTTCGACGCCGCGGGCGCGCTGGCGCTGCTGCGTCAGGCGCGCGAGGTGGCCGCGGGTGGCGCCCTGCTGATCGGCGTGGACCTCGTCAAGGCGACCGAGGTGCTGGAGGCCGCCTACGACGACGCGCTGGGCGTCACGGCGGCCTTCAACCTCAACCTGCTGCGCCACCTCAATGCCCTGATCGGCACCGATTTCGACCCGCGCCAGTGGCGCCACGTGGCGCTGTTCAACCCGGCCGAGTCGCGCATCGAGATGCACCTGGAGTCCCGGCAGGCACAGCTTGTCCGCTGGCCGGGCGGCGAACGCCGCTTCGACGCCGGCGAGCGCATCCACACCGAGAACTCCTACAAGTGGACGCTGGAGGGTTTTGCCGCTCTGCTGCGCGAGGCGGGATTCGTCGAGCCCCGCCCGTGGACCGACCCACGGGGCTGGTTCGGCGTCTTCGTCGCCGCGGCCTGATCGGCAGCGCTACGGCGCGCAGCTGCGAAAGCCCGCCGGCACGTCGTTGCGCCCGGCCGGAAAGAAGTTGCGGTAGCGCGGATGGCGCATGCGCGGCTGCGTGCAGTGCGAAGCACCGCGCAGCACCGGCCGGCCGTCGAACCAGGGGGCGGAATAGTCGCGGTAGGGGTGCGGCTCGAAGCCCGCGAAAGGCTGGAAGGGGCTCGCGGTCCATTCCCACACGTCACCCCACCGGAAGGCTTGGGGTGCGCAGCAGGCGGCGCACTCCCACTGGGCCTCGGTGGGCAGGCGACGGCCGGCCCAGCGACACCAGGCCTCGGCTTCGTGCAGGCTGAGGTGGCTGGCCGCCTCCTGCAGATCGAGGCGCCCCCAGGTGCCGTCTCGCCACTGTTCCCAGCCCGATGCGGCGCGACGCAGGTAGCGCGGCCCGGCAGAGGACTGCGCGGCGCGCCAGCGCGCGCCGGCTTCGGTCCACCAGCGCGGATCGTCGTAGCCCCCCGCTGCGACGAAGGGCAGGAACTCTCCCCACCGCACGGCCTGCGGGTCGATCTCGAAGGTGTGCAGTTCGGTCGTGCAGCCCGGCAGTTCGTTGTCGAACGAGAAGCCCTCGCCGGGCCGGCTGCCGAGCCGCCAGTCACGACCCTCGAACACCAGCGATGCGGCCGGCGCCGGCAGCGGCCGGGGGCGCCAGCGCGGGTCTTCGATGGCGATGCCCAGGCCGCGGGCCATGTACAGGGCCGCCTCGTGATGCATGTCCTCATGCAGCAGAGCGAGGCGGAAGAAGTAGAGCCCGGCGTCGTCGGCCCTGGCTTGCCGCAGCAGCTGGAGAACGTCGTCGAGCTGCCGCGCCAGGTCGTCGCGCGTGGCGGCGGCCTCCGGCAGCGGCAAGTGCCAGCGGCTGTCATGCGGGACGCGGCTGGAGTCGTAGAGCGCATCGGCACCGGTTCGCCGGGGAGCACGTCGCTGCGCTTTGGGGTCTGCGCGTTCGCCCCGCATGCGTTCAGGGTTGCGGACGGTCCAGTACTCCTGGAACCAGCCGATGTGACCCAGTTCCCAGAGCGGCGGATTGAGCTCTGCGAGCAGCGGGACCCGCAGGTCGGGGAGCGCCCGCTCGTACGCCGCAAAGGTCGACAGCGTGTCGGCGCGGCTGGCCACCAAGGCTTCGGCCAGGGCCTCGCGTGGGCCCTGGCGTGCATCGAGCGCGGGGCGCGTTAGGCTTGCGTCGTGCATCGTGCATCCCTCGTCATCGTGACGCCTGCGCTGGCGGCGGCCAACAACGGCAACTGGCAGACCGCCCACCGCTGGGCGCGCCTGCTGCAGCCAGCTTACCGCGTCGGCCTCGCCGACGCCTGGCGCGAGGGCGACGAGGCCTTGATGATCGCGCTGCACGCGCGCCGCTCTGCCCCCTCGATCCAGGCCTGGCGCGCCGCCCATCCCGATCGGGCGCTGATGCTGGTGCTGACCGGCACCGACCTCTACCGCGACATCGATCTCGACGCCGAGGCTCGACACTCGCTCGCTCTGGCCGATGCACTGGTGGTGCTCAACGAGATGGGCGCGCGGCGGCTGCCCGAGGCCGAGCGCGGCAAGGCGCACGTGATCCTGCAGTCCTGTGCCGCGAGGACACCGATGCACAAGACCCCCCGACACCTGCGCGCGCTGATGGTGGGCCACCTGCGTGAGGAGAAGGATCCGCGCACGTATTGGCGTGCGGTGCAGCGGCTGGCGCCGCGCGCAGACCTCCGCTTCGACCACATCGGCGATGCGCTGGACCCCGGCCTGGGCGCCGAAGCGGCAGCCCTGGCCAGCGCGCAAGCCCGGTTCCGCTGGCTCGGCGGGCTGCCGCACGGTGCGGTCCGCCGCCGCATCCAGGCGGCCCATGTGCTCGTCCACGCCAGCCGGATGGAGGGCGGGGCCCACGTCGTGATCGAGGCGATCCGCAGCGGCACGCCGGTCCTGGCTTCGCGCATCGACGGCAACCTGGGCCTGCTGGGCGCCGACTACGAGGGCGTCTTCGAGCTCGGGGACGACGCGGCGCTGGCCGCCCTGCTGGCACGCGCCCGCGACGATCCCGCTATGCTGCCGAGACTGGCTGCCCAGTTGGCCACGCGATCGGCGCGTTTCGCGCCCGAAGCCGAGCGGGCAGCGCTCCATCAACTCGTCGGCACGCTGGTCGCGCGCCGAGCCGCCGGACGCCCACCATGAATGCACCGACTCCTCCCGCCCCGCTCGCCGAGCCCCGGCTCACGTCGCTGTCGCACGGCGGCGGCTGCGGCTGCAAGATCGCGCCGGGCGTTCTCAGCGAAATCCTCAAGGGCACGGCGGCGATGCCCATCCCCAAGGAACTGCTGGTCGGCATCGAGACCTCGGACGACGCGGCGGTCTACCAGCTCAACGACGAGCAGGCGCTGATCGCGACCACCGACTTCTTCATGCCCATCGTCGACGATCCGTTCGACTTCGGGCGCATCGCCGCGACCAAC
>CAZBUU010000421.1:0-3349 GCA_964495125.1 uncultured Rubrivivax sp. | reverse complement strand
CCCCAGATCGACGTGAACACGCCGCGCCCGAAGAAGAAGGGCAGGCCCCAGACGAAGGCGCCGGCGTTGGCCGCGCCGGCCGCCCCACCCAGGTTGGAGAAGGCGACGTTGGGCGAGGCGAACAGCAGGTCGGCGCTGGCGATGCTGAAGCTGACCGTGCTGCTGTTGCCGAAGGGGTCGCTCAGCACCGCCTGCCGGGCCTGCGCGCTGGCCGGGCAGTACCGGGTGGAACCGGCACCGCTGCCGACGCAGCGCGTGGGCAGGCCGGCGTCGTCGAAGAAGAGGCCGTTGGAGCCGCTGTCCACATAACTGAACGGGTAGCTCTGCGTGCCGATGCGGGTGTGGATGTAGAGATAGTCGTCGGCCGTGGGGTCGGTCTGCACGCGCAGCAAGGCGGCGGACAGCGGCAGCTGGTTGTTGGTCTGCGTGCCGATGCCGAACACCAGCCGGCCGCGCACCTCCGAAGCACCGGCGGCCGGTATCGCCGGCAGCAAGATGAGCGTGCCGTTGTTGTTCACCGCGAAATGCACCACCGGGTTCTGCACCTGCTCGTCGGCCGGCACGGCGGTGCCGCGGCAGCCGCTCGCGTCGCAGCGGTGGTAGAGCGTCACGCTGCCGGTGTAGTCGCCGGTGGCGCACATCAGGCCGCAGTCGTAGCGCAGCAGGCCGATGCCCAGCACCCCTTTGGCCTGCAGCGTGCCGATGGACTTCAGCAGCTCGCCGTTGGCCGCGGCCACGCAGTCGGCGGTGACGGCGGGCTGCTGCACGTCGCCGTAGTCGATCAGCTGCACGGGGATGTTGGCGGCCCGCTCGCCGGCGATGGCCACGTCGGCGCGCGCCAGCGGGCCCCACACGGCGCCGATGACGAAGGGGAAGCACTCGGCCACCGTGGCGCCGTTCTGCGTCACGGCCGGCAGGTTCAGCTCGGCCACCTCGCTCTTGAGCAGGCGCAGGCCGATGGAGCCGGTGTCCAGGAAGACGTGGTCGATGGTCTTGCAGACGGTGGGCGCGCCGGGCGCACACACCGTCACCGTGACGTAGGGCAGGTTGGTGACACCCAACGAGAAGCCTTGCGCGGGGCCGTTGTCGACGACGATCTCGGTGGTGTTGCTGCCGCTGGGTTCGCTGAGCGTGACCTCCGGGCCGGCGACGCCCGGCGTGACACCGTCGCAGTTGCCGACGCAGCGTGTCTCCACGCTGTTGCCGCCGCCGCCGCAACCGGCCAGCATCAGCAACAGCAAGGCGATGAGCCGTTCAGCGAAGCGCATCGAGCGCCAACCCGGCGGGCCACAGCGACTTCAGGTAGGCCCGGCCGACGTGCGCATTCAGGTGGGCCGTGCTCTCCACGACCAGATCGCCGTGCGCGATGCGCGCTGCGTGGGCCACGCCCGCGCGCTGCGCCTGCGCGCGCTGGCCACCCTCGGCATAGGCGGCGAAGTGGGCGCCCAGCAGGGCCTCGAGCAGGAAGAACTCGCGCTGCTCAGCAGCGCGTACTCGCCATCGACGGAGACCGTGCGGCTGGCCGGCACCAGCGCCAGCGGCCCGTGGCGCAGCGTCTCGTCGCGCGGTGCGCCAGCGCCCTGGCGCCTGCGCACGGCACGCAGCCGCGCGGCCAACTCGTCCAGGTGCACGGGCTTGACGAGGAAGTCGTCGGCCCCCAGGTCCAGCAGGCGCACGCGGTCCTGCACCCGCTCGCGGGCGGTCATGACGATGACGGGCAGTTCGAAGCCCGCGGCACGCACGCCGCTGAGCACGGTCTCGCCATCGGTGTCCGGCAGTCCCAGGTCCAGCACCATGCCGTCGTAGCCGCCGCCGCGCAGCGCGGGTTCGACCTCGCGGCCGTGCGTGATCCAGTCGACGTCGATGCCGCCGTGGCCCATCCAGGCCCGCACCGCCTGGGCCAGACGGGCGTCGTCCTCGACGAGCAGCAGCTTCACTTCACCGCCGCCTCAGGGACTGGGCTTGCCGATCTCCAGGCTCAGGCCCTGTGCGCCCAGGGCCACGGGGGCGCTGAGCACCTCGGGGTCGCCGGGCTGCGGCATGACGGCCTTGCCGATGCGCGCGCCGATGATCAGCTGCGGTGCGCCGGACAGCTTGGCGGCTTCGCTGATGGCCATGCTGTCGTCGAGCGAGAAGTCGAAGGGCAGATCGCTGACCTTGCGCGTCATCAGGGCCAGCGGCATGCGCGAGCCGCCCGCGGCGCGGGCGAACACGAAGACCATGTCGTCGGGATTGACCTTGCCCTTCAGGGCCGCGCTCAGCACCACGCGGCCGCTGACGTTGGCGCCCAGCGGCGCCGCAGCGCCGGCCGGCTTGGCCTCGGCCGTGGCGGCGGGTGCGGGCGCGGCGGCGCCGGGCAGGGCGGGCATGCCCGCGCGCTCGCGGGCCTCGGCCAGCGCGCCCTGCAGCTGCTTGGCGAAGTCGCCGTTCGGGTCGGCCTTCTCCACGGCGCGCTGCCACAGGCCGGCGGCCGCCTTGAAGTCGTTCTTGTTGAAGGCCACCGTGCCGGCCAGCGACAGCGCCTTCACGTTGCCCGGGTCGAGCTGCAGGGCCTTGAGGATGAGCTTCTCGGGCTCGCCTTCCAGCGTGCGGTTGTTGACCATGGCCGTGGCGTCGGCGAGGTCGGCATAGGCCTGCGCATCGTCGGGCTTCAGTTCGGTGACCTTCCTGAAAGCCGGCAAGGCCTCGGCGAACTTGCCCTGCGCGGTGTAGGTGCGGCCGAGCATCACCCAGCCTTCGACGTCGTCGGGTTTGGCCTTCAGCTTCTCCTGCAGCTTGGCGACCATGGCCTCGATCTGTGCGGTCTGCGTGGAGTGGCCGGCGGCGTCGGGCGTGGCGGCGACGTTCTCGCCCGGGCCCACGCTCCAGCCGTCGTGGTTGCCCATCACGGCGTAGCCCACCACGCCGAAGGCCAGCGTGAAGGTGAGCACGCTGAGCATGAGCCCGCGGGGCGCGCGTTCCCGCATGGCGGGCGCTTCCGCCTCAGCGGGCGCCGGCACCTCGGCCGTCGGGTGGGCCATGACGTGGGCGACGATCTGCCGCTCGACGTCGTCGCGTGACTTCTGCGCCGATTCGCCTTTCAGCGTGCCATCGGCGATCAGCGCGTCCAGGTGGGCGAGCTTGGCCTTCAGCTCAGCGAGTGACGGGTTTTTCTTGGACATCGTGGGCCGCGTCGGCAGGGATTTGGGAGTCGGGGTCGAAGTCTTCGGGCCGCGCACGCTGGCGGCGGCGCAGCATCAGGAACAGCGCCGCCAGGGCGAACATCAGCAGGGCCGGCGGGCCGATCCACAGCAGCGCGGTGGCGGGCTTGAAGGGCGGCTTGTAGAGCACGAAGTCGCCGTAGCGGTCG
>CAZBUU010000420.1:0-3376 GCA_964495125.1 uncultured Rubrivivax sp. | reverse complement strand
GGTTGAAGTCGATGCGCACGACTTCGGCGGAGATGACCTCGCCGACGCGCATGTCATTGGACTTGAGGCTCTCTTCGAAGAGCGCGGCGAAATCGGCAAAGCCACCTTGGGAGGTGACGGTGGTGGTGACAGACATGGATTTCCTGGCTTGCCCGGAGGAGTTGATTGCAGAGCCGGGCGTGCGTGCGGCGGGTGCCGCGGGTTAGGTTGCGGATTCGTCGGTGCCGGGGCCTGACGGCCTAGGTGGGGGCACTGACGGGCTTCAGGGACTGTGGGAACGCACTGCGCTCCTGCCACCAACTCAACACCTGCGCCACCGAGGCTTCCACGGTGAGGTTCGAGTTGTCCAGAAGGAGCGCATCTTCGGCGGGCTTCAGCGGTGCGACGGTGCGGTTTCTGTCCCGCTCGTCACGCATCTCGAGGTCTGCGCGAAGACTGTCGATATTAGCGGAAATTCCCTTGCCAATCAATTGCTTATGGCGTCTTTCCGCACGCTGCGCAGCGCTCGCGGTGAGGTAGACCTTGAGCGTGGCCTGCGGGAACACGACGGTGCCCATGTCGCGGCCGTCGGCCACCAGGCCCGGAGCGCGGCGGAAGGCCAGCTGCAGGCCTTGCAGCGCCTCGCGCACGCGGGGCAGGGCGGACACGCGCGAGGCCAGCAGCCCGGCAGCCTCGGCGCGCAGGTCCTCGCTGACCTCGCGGCCGCGCAGCCAGGCGCGGCTGCCCTGGGGGCCATGGCCGAAGCGCAGGTCCAGCATGCCGGCCAGGCGGGCGAGGCCGGTTTCGTCGTCGGCAGCCACGCCGTCCCACTGCGAGGCCAGCCCGGTGGCGCGGTAGAGCGCACCGGAGTCGAGCAGGTGGTAGCCCAGCGCATCGGCCACCGCGGCGGCCAGCGTGCCCTTGCCGGAGGCCGTCGGGCCGTCGATGGTGATCACGGGCACGGCCTGCGGGTCGGCGGTGGCGACGCCGAAGAGCGCCTCGAAGTAGTCGGGGAAGGTCTTGGCGACGCAGCGCGGGTCGAGGATGCGCAGCGGGACGCCCGCGTCCGCGGTCACCAGCGGGTTGAAGGCAGCCAGAGACAGGCACATCGCCATGCGGTGATCGTCGTAGGTATGGATGACGGCCGCGCGCCAGCGAGCGGGCGGCTTCACCTCGATGAAGTCGGGCCCTTCCTCGACGGTCGCGCCCACCTTGCGCAGTTCGGCCGCCATCGCGGCGATGCGGTCGGTTTCCTTCACGCGCCAGCTGGCGATGCCGCTCAGCCGCGTGGGGCTGTCGGCGTAGAGCGCCATCACCGCCAGCGTCATAGCGGCGTCGGGGATGTGGTTGCAGTCCAGCGTGATGCCGGCCAGCGGCCAGCGCCCGCGGCGCACCTCCAGCCAGCCCGGGCCGCCCTGGACCTGGGCGCCCATGGCCCTTGCCGCGTCGACGAAACGGATGTCGCCCTGGATCGAGTCCGGGCCCACGCCTTCGATCCGCACCGGTGCGCCGCCGTGCGCGGCGATGGCGCCCAGCGCCACGAAGTACGAAGCCGACGATGCGTCGCCTTCGACGTGGATGCTGCCCGGCGAACGGTAGGCGCTGCCCTGAGGGATCGTGAAGCGCTGCCAGCCGTCGCGCCCCACGGCGATGCCGAAGCGTGCCAGCAGATTCAGCGTGATGTCGATGTAGGGCTTGGAGATCAGTTCGCCCTGCACCTGGATGACGATGTCGCGCTGCTGCGCCACCAGCGGCAGCGCCAGCAGCAACGCGGTGAGGAACTGGCTGGAGACGTCGCCCCGCACGCGGATGGGCTGCGCGGTGGCCAGCTGGCCGCCGGCGGTGCCGCTCAGGCGCAGTGGCGGGTAGCCGGGGTTGCCCAGGTCCTCGATGGCGCAGCCCAGCGGCCGCAACGCGTCCACCAGGTCGCCGATCGGCCGCTCGTGCATGCGCGGCACGCCCGAGAGTTCGAATCGGCCGCCCTGGGTGGCCGCCAGCACGGCCAGCGCGGCCGCCAGCGGGCGCATGGCGGTGCCGGCATTGCCCAGGAAGAGCTGCGCCTCGTGCACCTTCAACCGCCCGCCCAGGCCGGTGACATGCAGCACTCGGTTCGCCTCGTCGCGCTGCAGCGTGCAGCCCAGCGCTTCCAGCGCGGCCAGCATGACGCGCGTGTCGTCGCTGTCCAGCAGGTCGTGCACGGCCGTCGTGCCGGCGGCCAGGCCGGCCAGCAGCAGCACGCGGTTGGAGATGCTCTTGGAGCCCGGCAGGCGCACCACGCCGGAGGCGCCGTTCAGGGGCGGCAGGTCGAGAAACGGGATGTCGTACATGGGGTGGGCGGCGGGGGCCGCGACGCGTCAGCTCTTGGTGCCGCCCGGCGCGCGGGGCGCCCCCATCTGCCAGTTGGCGCGGCCGTCGGCCGCATTGCGGATCAGGCCTTCCAGCGCGTCGGTGTTGCCTTCGCGGATGACATGCTCGAAGGCCTCCAGGCTCTGGCGGAAGCGCTGCGACTGCTTCAGCACCTCTTCGCGGTTGGCCACCAGGATGTCGCGCCAGGTCTCAGGACTGCTGGCGGCGATGCGCGTGAAGTCGCGGAAACCGGGGCCGGCCAGCGATAGGAAATCGCGCCCGGCCGTCTGGTTGACCACCGACGCGAAGTAGGCGAAGGCCAGCAGGTGCGGCAGGTGGCTCACGGCGGCGAAGGCCGCATCGTGGTTCTCCGGGGTCATCTTCAGCACCTGGGCGCCGATGGCGCTCCAGACGTCGGTGGCTTTCTGCACCAGGTCGGGCGAGGTCTGCGAGAGCGGCGTGAGGATCACCTGCCGGCCGCCGTAGAGCGCCGCATCGGCATGGTTGATCCCCGAGACTTCCTTGCCGGCGATCGGGTGCGCCGGCACGAACGAGGGTATGCGCTCGCGCAGCACGCGGCGCGCGGTGTCGACCACGTCGCGCTTGGTGCTGCCCACGTCCATGAACAGCACGCCGGGTTCCATCAGGTGGCGGATGGCCTTGAAGGTGACCTCGGTGGCGGCCACGGGCACGGCGATGAGCACGATGTCCGAGCCGCTGACGGCCAGCAACGCGGATTCGGCGGCGACGTCGATGACGCCCAACTTCTTCGCGCGCTCGGTCGTGCTGGGCGACTTGCTGTAGCCCACCACGCGCTTGACGAGGCCGGCCTTCTTCAGCGCCAGCGCGAAACTGCCGCCCATCAGGCCACAACCGATGACACCCAACTGCTGGAACATGGTCAGTGCACGTCGATGGGGTAGGTGCCGAGGATCTTGAAGAAGGCGCAGGCGCCGCGGAGTTCCTTCAATGCGGCGTCCACGTGCGGCTCGTCGGGGTGGCCCTGGACGTCGATGTAGAAGTAGTACTCCCACTGGCCCGAACGCGCCGG
>CAZBUU010000419.1:0-3406 GCA_964495125.1 uncultured Rubrivivax sp. | reverse complement strand
CACCCTGGTGCCGCAGATCTTCAACGCGAAGCGCCTCGAATGCCGCACCGAGCATGTGCCCCACGTGATGCGCGTGTTCGAGGCCTGCATGAAGCTCGACGCCTTCGAGCGCACGCAGCCCAGGCACTGCCCCGACGCCGAATGAGCGTCGCGTGATGCTGCCGCTGCTGCGGCCCGATTGGCCGGCCGTGCCCGGCGTGGGCGCCGCCATGAGCCTGCGCGCAGGCGGCGTGAGCCGCGGCGCCTGGGCGGCGCTGAACCTCAGCTACTCGGTGGGCGACGACGCGGCCGCGGTCGCCGAGAACCGGCAGCGCTTCGAAGCCGCGCTCCCCGCCCGCGTGAGCTGGCCCTGGCTGGTGCACGGTGCCGAGGTCGTGCAACTGCGGGCCGACGCCCCGCGCCAGGCCGACCGCCCGGCCGACGGCTGCTGGACGGCCGAACGCGGCATGGCCTGCACCGTCACCGCCGCCGACTGCCTGCCGGTGCTGTTCGCGCTGCGCGACGGCTCGGCCGTGGGCGCGGCCCATGCCGGCTGGCGCGGCGTGGTGGCCGGCGTGCTGCAGGCCACCGTGGCGGCGCTGTGCGCAGGTACCGGTGCGGCGCCTTCGGACCTGCAGGCCTGGATCGGCCCCGGCATCGGCCCGCGTCGCTTCGAGGTGGGCGAAGACGTGCTGCTGGCCTTCGGCCAGGACCTCGTCGCGCCCGACCCTGAGCGCTTCGTGCCCACCACCGATTCCCGCGGCCAGCGCCGCTGGCTGGCCGACCTGCCACGCCTGGCGCGTGAGCGCCTTCAGGCGGCGGGCGTCGCGTCCATCACCGACAGCGGCCTGTGCACGGTGGAAGACCCGTCACGGTTCTTCTCGCACCGGCGCGACCGCATCGGCGGCCGCATGGCCGCGGCCGTCTGGCGCGACTGAGGCCGCGGCAGCCGCTTCGCGCGCGCGCAGCATCCGCTTGCGCGCCGGGGTGCCCAGCACGTACAGCACGATGCCCAGAGGCAGCAGGCCGTAGAGCAGGAAGGTGAAGACCGCGCCCAGCACGGTGCCTTGGCTGGACAGGGCCTCCACCACGGCCACCATCAGCACCACGTACATCCAACCGATCGCGACGATGTGCATGCCGTATTGTGGTTTATGATTCCGTAAAGTGAAACGTGACGTCATGGCGAAGTCAGCGCCGGCCCGTACAAAGCGAACCAGCGCACGGACACCGTGCAACAGCCACGGGCCGAACACGCAGGCCCGGACCAGGAGACAAGCTCATGAGTGCCAAGACTAGCCCGACCAGCACCCCCGCCACGGCACCCGTACAGGCCATGGGGGCAGCCATCGGGGACATCTTCAAGTCGCTGTCCGGCATGAACCTGCCGATGCAGCAGCTGGCGCAGATCCAGGCCGACTACCTGAAGCAGTCCGCCGAGTTGTGGAACCAGTCCTTGCATCGGCTCCAGGGCGATGCCGGGGCCACGGCAGAGCCCATCGGTGACCGCCGCTTCGGCAACAACGCCTGGATGCAGAACCCGGCCGCGGCCTTCACGGCCCAGATGTACCTGCTGAACGCGCGCGCCCTGATGCAGCTGGCCGAAAGCGTGGAAGCCGACGCCAAGACCAAGGGCCGCATCCGCTTCGCCGTGCAGCAGTGGATCGACGCCGCCAGCCCCAGCAACTACCTGGCGCTGAACCCCGAGGCGCTGCAGAAGGCCATCGAGACCCAGGGCCAGAGCATCGCCAGCGGCGTGCACCACCTGCTGGAAGACCTGCAGAAGGGCCATGTCTCGCAGACCGACGAGAGCGTGTTCGAGGTGGGCCGCAACGTCGCCACCGTGGTGTTCGAGAACGAGCTCTTCCAGCTCATCGAATACAAGCCGCTCACGGCCAAGGTGCAGGAGCGGCCGATGCTCTTCGTGCCGCCCTGCATCAACAAGTACTACATCCTGGACCTGCAGCCGGACAACTCCGTCATCCGCTACACGGTCGAGCAGGGCCACCGCACCTTCGTGATGAGCTGGCGCAACCCCGACGCCAGCCTGGCCGGCACCACTTGGGACGACTACATCGAGCAAGGCCCCATCGCCGCCATCCGCGCGGTGCAGGGCATCACCGGCGCCGAGTCCTTCAACATGCTGGGCTTCTGCGTCGGCGGCACCATCCTGTCCACGGCGCTGGCCGTGCTGGCGGCGCGCGGCGAGCAGCCCGCTTCCAGCGTGACTCTCCTGACCACGCTGCTGGATTTCGAAAGCACCGGGGTGCTGGACATCTTCATCGACGAGTCGATGGTCAAGCTGCGCGAGATGACGCTCGGAGACGAAGCCCCCGGCGGCCCCGGCCTGCTGAAGGGCCAGGACCTGGCCACGACCTTCAGCTTCCTGCGCCCGAACGACCTGGTGTGGAACTACGTCGTCGGCAACTACCTCAAGGGCGAGACGCCGCCGCCCTTCGACCTGCTGTACTGGAACGGCGACAGCACCAACCTGCCGGGCCCGATGTACTGCTGGTACCTGCGCCACACCTACCTGCAGAACGAGCTGAAGCAGCCGGGCAAGCTGACGGTCTGCGGCGAGAAGGTGGACCTGGGGGCCATCGAGGCGCCGTTCTTCGTCTACGGCTCGCGCGAGGACCACATCGTGCCCTGGACGGCCGCCTACGCGTCGGTGCCGCTGGTCAAGGGCCCGAAGAACAAGGCCCGCTTCGTGCTCGGCGCTTCCGGCCACATCGCCGGCGTCATCAACCCGCCGGCCAAGGGCAAGCGCAGCTTCTGGACGAACGACAAGCTGCCCGCCTCGGCCGACGCCTGGTTCGAAGGCGCCACCGAACATCCCGGCAGCTGGTGGCCCACCTGGAGCGACTGGCTGCGCGGCCACGCCGGCAAGCTGGTCAACGCGCCCAAGGCCCCCGGCAGCGCGAAGTTCAAGCCCATCGAATCCGCGCCCGGGCGCTACGTCAAGGCCAAGGCCTGAACGCCGCACTGCGGGCGAACACTATTGACCGCATGGCGGTCCCGAACGAACCTCACGGCAACGCAACAAGGAGCGAGACATGGCAAGCAAAGTGGCATACGTGACTGGCGGCATGGGTGGCATCGGCACCGCAATCTGCCAGCGCCTGGCCAAGGACGGATTCAAGGTCATCGCCGGCTGCGGCCCGAGCCGTGACTTCAACAAGTGGCTGGACGAGCAGAAGGCCCTGGGCTACACGTTCTACGCGTCCGTGGGCAACGTGGCCGACTGGGAAAGCACCGTCGAAGCCTTCAAGAAAGCCACGGCCGAGCACGGTCCGATCGACGTGCTGGTGAACAACGCCGGCATCACTCGCGACCGCATGTTCCTGAAGATGACGGTGGAAGACTGGAAGGCCGTCATCGACACCAACCTGAACAGCATGTTCAACGTCACCAAGCAGGTGGTGCC
>CAZBUU010000418.1:0-3455 GCA_964495125.1 uncultured Rubrivivax sp. | reverse complement strand
TTTCGCTCTTGTTGCCCGTGGTCAGCACGATGGCGCCGGTCTTGTTCGACAGTGCCATCAGCAAGGTGCCGCGGATCCGCGCCTGCAGGTTCTCCTCGGTAGCGTCTTCAGGGAGGCCCGCGAACTGCAAAGCGAGCGCGCCACGGAACGCAGCGAACATGGGCTCGATGGCGATCTCGTCGTAGCGCACACCGAGGCGGGCCGCCATGTCGCGGGCATCGAGCCACGAGATGTCCGCCGTGTAGGGCGATGGCATCATGACGGCGCGGACCCGGTCGGCACCCAGCGCATCGACCGCGATGGCCAGCACGAGGGCGGAGTCGATGCCACCCGACAAGCCGATGATCGCGCCTGGGAAGCCGTTCTTGCCGAGATAGTCGCGTACGCCCGTGACCAGCGCAGCCCACACCTGGGCTTCGGGTTCGGGGACCGGGGCGATGTCACCGCATGCGGTGCCATCCCCGTCGATGTCCAGCATCAGCAACTGGCTCTCGAAGGCTGCCGCTCGGGCCGTGACACGCCCTTGTGCGTCCAGTGCGAACGAGGCGCCGTCGAAGACAACCTCGTCCTGGCCGCCGACGAGGTGGGCATACAGCAGGGGCCGCCCCACGGCCCGGGCACGCTCGGCCATGCGCTCCTCGCGCTCGCCAGCCTTGTCGATGTGGAAAGGCGACGCGTTGAGCACGCACAGCAGCTGAGCGCCGGCGGCCACCGCGGCCTGGGCCGGTTCGTCGAACCAGGCGTCTTCGCAGACCAGCAGGCCCACGGCCAGCCCGGACACCCTGACCACCAGCGGGCCAAGTCCGGCATCGCGGCCCGACGCAAAGTAGCGCCGTTCGTCGAACACCTGGTAGTTCGGCAGTTCGCGCTTGCAGTAGGTGCCGACGACGCGCCCCCCTGCCAGGACCGAGGCCGCGTTGTAGCGCCTCTGCACGGCCAGCGACTTGGACCTAACATCGCCCACGCCGTCGAACTGGTG
This sequence comes from uncultured Rubrivivax sp., assembly GCA_964495125.1. Lineage (GTDB taxonomy): Bacteria > Pseudomonadota > Gammaproteobacteria > Burkholderiales > Burkholderiaceae_C > Rubrivivax. The sequence continues at coordinate 2,476 of CAZBUU010000418.1, read as the reverse complement.
AGGGTGGCCGACGACGAGGTGCAGGCCGTCACAGCCCCCCAGTTCGGCAGCCAGGGCCGTCAGCGTGTCGGCGCAGGCCGCCATGAAGGCCGGGCGCAAGAGCAGGTCTTCGGGCGGATAGCCGGTCAACGCCAGTTCAGGCGCGATCACCAGCGTCGCGCCCTGGGCATGCGCGGAACGTGCGGCGTCGGCCAGCAACCGGGCGTTGCCGGCAAGGTCACCGACGGTGGGATTGATCTGGACAAGAGCCGCCTTCATGCGGACGTTCCGAAGGGGCAGGACATCGACGCGGATTATCACATCGGGGTCCACCAGGACCTGTCGGGCATCGACGCCATGGCCTGGGATGCCCTGCTCGATGCGCAAGCGCAGCCGACGCCGTTCATGCGCCATGCCTACCTGTCGGCCCTGCAGCGCTCAGCCAGCGCCGTGCCGGAGACGGGCTGGGCCGCCCAGTTCCTGACGCTGCAGGCCGGCGGCGAACTGTTTGCGGCGGCACCGCTGTACCTGAAGAGCCATTCGTACGGCGAGTACGTCTTCGACTGGGCCTGGGCCGACGCCTACCGGCGCCACGGCTTGCGCTACTACCCCAAGCTGCTGGGCGCGGTGCCTTTCACGCCGGTGCCGGGTTCCCGCCTGCTGGCGCGCAACGCCTCTTGGCGCCAGCGCCTGGTGCAGGCCATCGGGCACTTCGCGCGCGAAGCCGGCGTGTCGTCGGCCCACCTGCTGTTCGGCGACGAGGCCGACCGCGCCGCGTTCGAGGCGACCGGCTGGATGGTCCGCGAGGGCGTGCAGTTCCACTGGCAACAGGACCCGGCCAGGCCTGTGGCTGACTTCAGCGACCTGCTGGCCCGCATGCAACGCGACAAGCGCAAGAAGATCCAGCAGGAGCGGCGGCGCGTTGCCGAGCAGGGCGTGAACTTCACCGTCCACGAAGGCGCCACCATCGATGAAGCGCTGTGGGACTTCTTTTACCGCTGCTACACGCTCACCTATGAAGCGCATCACAGCACGCCCTACCTCACGCGCGACTTCTTCGCCGCCATGGCGCGGGACATGCCCGAGCACTGGACGCTGTTCGTGGCGCATCGGGGCGGCGCGCCGGTCGCGGTGTCCCTGATCGCCGTGGACCGCCCGCGCCGGGCCGCCTGGGGCCGCTACTGGGGCTGCACCGAGCACGTGCCCTGCCTGCACTTCGAGGCCTGCTACTACCAGCCGCTGGCCTGGTCCCTGGACAACGGCATCGAGCGCTTCGAGGGTGGCGCCCAGGGCGAGCACAAGATGGCGCGCGGCCTGCTGCCCGTGGGCACGTTCTCGGCGCACTGGCTGCGCGACGAGCGCTTTGCCTCCGCCGTGGCCGACTTCCTGGCGGCCGAAGGTCAGGGGGTGTCGGAGTACGTCGACGAGCTGCGCGAGCGCAGCCCGTTCAAGGCCGGATGATCAGCCGCCGTGCTTGTTCTGCCACGCGGCCATGCCGGTGGTGACTTCCTGGCGGGCGGCGTCCGGGCCTTCCCAGCCCAGCACCTTGACCCACTTGCCCTCTTCGAGATCCTTGTAGTGCTCGAAGAAGTGCTGGATGGTCTTCAGCCGCAGCGGGTTCAGGTCCTCGGGCTTCTTCCAGCCCGAGTAGATCGACAGGATCTTGTCGATGGGCACGGCGATGAGCTTGTTGTCGCCGCCGGCCTCGTCGTTCATGCGCAGCATGCCCAGCGGCCGGCAGGTCACCACGACGCCGGGGATCAGGGGCACGGGCGTCATCACCAGCACGTCGACCGGGTCGCCATCGTCGGCAAGCGTTTGCGGGATGTAGCCGTAGTTGCAGGGGTAGTGCATGGACGTCGCCATGAAGCGGTCCACGAACAGCGCCCCGCTCTCTTCGTCGACCTCGTACTTGATCGGGTCGGCGTTCATCGGGATCTCGATGATCACGTTGAACTCATCGGGCGCCTTGGCGCCGGGGGTCACGTTGTGCAGACTCATGGGCTGGGTTCTCTTGTTGGTTTCACGTCAGGTGCAACCCTGATTCTAGGGAACGAACTTGCCCTGCCCTGACGCAGATCAGGCCGCCCCGTCACCGCTGGCAAACCCCACGCCGTCCCGTTCAGCCCATGCCGTAGGATCCCGCGCGCCAGAATCAGCACCGGCACGCGGTCGCCAACCTGCAGTTTCGGTGGCCCTAGAGAACTCAATCGAGATCGAGGAAGGAGTGTTTCCATGAGCACCATGATGGCGCTGTACGTCGCGCTGGCCTGCGGGCTGGTCGCGGTCGCGTACGGTTTCGTGCAGCGAAGCTGGATCCTGCGTCAGGATGCCGGCAACGCGCGCATGCAGGAGATATCAGGCGCCGTGCAGCAGGGCGCCGCGGCGTACCTCGCACGGCAGTACAAGACCATCGGCATCGTCGGCGTGGTGCTCGCCGTTCTCATCGCGATCTTCCTCAAGCCGATCACGGCGATCGGCTTCGTCATCGGTGCCG
>CAZBUU010000417.1:0-3465 GCA_964495125.1 uncultured Rubrivivax sp. | reverse complement strand
TGGACACGCGCGGCAACTTCAAGGACGGCCCGCTGCAGGACGTGCACTGGCCCGAGGCGCTGTTCGGCTACTTCCCCTGCTATTCACTGGGAGCGATGTACGCTGCGCAGTGGTTCGCCACGCTGCGTCGCGCGCAGCCGGACGTGGACGCGCGCATCGCCGCCGGCGACCTGGCCCCGGTGCTCGACTGGCTGCGCGACAACATCTGGCACCAGGCCAGCCGCTGGACGACCGACGAGCTGGCCCTGCGCGCCAGCGGTGAACTGCTGAACCCGGCGCACTTCCGCGCCCACCTGGAAGCCCGCTACCTGAACCAGACCTCGTAGACGCCCCACACGACGTGGCCCCAGATGAGGATGTTGAAGCCCAGCAAGGCGAAGACGCGCGTGAAGTTCCAGAAGCCCCGCGCACGTGACATCGCCTCGTGGCGCCCGGTGGCCGCGTAGATCATCAGGAAGAACACCGAGGGCACGAAAGTGCCGACGATGAGCACGGACATCACCCAGTAGAAGACCTTCATGGCAGCGGATTGTGCGGGCTCGGCGCGGGTGGGCGCGCTCAGGCCCGGGGGTCGAGCATCGTCGTGGCCTGCTCGGCCGAGGCGTTCATGAAGTCGGTGTGGCTGACCTCGCGGATGACCACCGTGCGCTCGGGCACGAAGCCGCGGTCCAGTTCGGCCGACTGGTGATCGTGCAGCTGCGCCAGCAGCCGCTCCTGCAGGTCCATCAAGGGCGCGTCGGCGTCCGGCATCGGCAGGCTGGAGAGCTGCGAGCAGATCTTGGGCAGCCAGTGCGGTGCGATCTTCTGCAGCGCATCGGTACCGCCTTCGGCCAGGCCGCGCTCCAGGGCGGCCAGGTGCGGCAGCACCTCGCGCGCGCCGCGCACGCGGTCCAGCACCTGGCCCAGGCTCCTGGCCATCAGGCGGCCGCGCACGCGGCGCTCGGCGTCGTCGCGACGGGCGGGGGCGGGTGGGGCAGGCGGAGGCATGGCGCGGCTTCGGGCAGTACTGCGGTATCGGCCTGCCGGGCCGCAGCTTGAGCCCCACCGGGCCGGCCCGCTCAGCCGCGGGCGGCCAGCGTGCGTTCCAGGTCGTTCAGCACTTCGTCCAGGCGCTGCAGCGCGCGGCCGCCGCGCGTGCCCGGCCGGGGGTGGCGCGCCAGCAGCGTGCGCCGGCGGTCGTCCAGCGCCGCGTCGTCCAGCGCCAGACCGTGCCGCGCCAGCGTGGCGGCCAGGCCACCGCGACGCGAGCGCAGGTCGGCCCTCGTGTGGGCGTAGGCGTGCTCGGCCAGCAGGCGGCGCTGCGAATAGCCGAAGGTGTTGGCCAGGAACATCTCCGGATCGTGGTGGTCGGGCTCGAACAGCACGATGTCGGTGGCCGGGTGGCTGGTGGCGTAGCCCTTGAGGCCGATCTCCAGCCGCGAGTGAATGAGCGTGCGGAAGGTCTGGCTCAGCACCAGCGGCAGACCGCCGTCCACCAGCTGGGGGATGCGCTCGCTGGCGCTGCCCAGCACGCGGTGGCGGTGGCGCGGTCCGGCCTCGAAGGGCACCATCGGGTTCAGGCACAGCAGAAGGTCCAGGCCTTCGTCCAGCAACACGCTGGCATGCAGCGTCTTCTTCAGCGCGCCATCCACGTACCAATGGCCGCCGATGGGTTCGGGCGGGAAGAGGCCCGGCAACGCGGCGCTGGCCGCCACCGCCTGCGAGATGGGCACGTGGTCCCAGCCCGGCATGCCGAAAGGCGCGGCGGCGCCGGTGTCCAGGTCGGTGGCCACCAGCACGAGCCGGCGCTTGAGCTGACGGAAGTCGTTGCTGCGGCCCGGCTCGGAGAACACCTTGGCCAGCCGCGTCTGCAGCGGCGCACTGGTGAACAGACCCGTGGGCAGGCCGCGGCCCAGGCGCTCGGCGGCCGTCAGCAGCGAACTGCGGCGGGCGGCCAGCGCCCAGCCGGCCTGCAGGGCCAGGCCCGGCGCGGCGAGCGCACGGCGCGCCATCTCGCGCAGCGCCGGCCGGAAGAACAGGTTGGGGCGGATGAGGTCGTCGCGCGGGCCGTCATTTTCGATGAACGAGGTGCACAGCTGCCGCGGCGTCATGCCGTTGGCCAGGCCGGCCGCGATGAAACTGCCGGCGGACACGCCGACGTAGCCGTCCAGCGCGTTGAAATCCAGCGCCGGCACGGCCTCGGCCAGCGCGCACAGCGCGCCGATCTCCCACACGGCGCCCAGCGGGCCGCCGCCCGCCAGCGCGAGGCCGATTCGAGGCCTCGCGCCGCCTGAGGCTTCGAGGCCGATGCGCGCTGAGGTGCGGGCCGTCACGGCGCCTTCGGCGATCAGATCACCGTCTTGCGCGCGCGCTTGGCCGGGGCCTTGGCAGCCGGCTTTGCCGCCGCCTTCTTCGCCGGGGCGGCACCCTTGTTCAGCTTGGCGACTGCGGCGGCCAGCGCGTCGACGCGCTGCACCAGGGCGTCCACGTCCTTGGCGGTGGGCACGCCCAGCTTGTTCAGGGCCTTGGCGGTGCGCTGCTCGAAGATGGCTTCCAGCTTGTCCCAGTTCTGGCCGGCCTTGGCGCTGACGGTGTCGGCCATGGCCGTGACCTTGCCGGTGACTTCGCTGAGCTTCTCTTCGGCGATGCCCTGCGTCTTCTTCTGCAGGGTCATGCCTTCCTTGACCAGGGCCTCGAAGACCTTGGTGCCCTCTTCTTGCGCCTTGGCGAAGGCGCCCATGCCGGCCAGCCAGATCTGCTGGGCCGAATCCTTCACGGCACCGGCCAGGGCGCTGTGCTTGGCGGCTTCAGGGGTGGTGGTGGCGGACTTGATCTTCTTGACCATTGCGGGCTCCTGTTTCGGGTTCGATTCGGTGGGCGGTTGCTGGATGTCGCCGTGCAAGACGCTTGCAAGAGCTCCCACCGGCCCAGCAAATATAGGGTTCCCCCCTGGGGCGCGCAGCCTAAAACTCTAGTGAGACGGCTCTATGCTTTGCGCAGATCACCCATCGCCCAGAACGACCTGGAAAGAGGAGCGCGGCATGCAGTATTTCGTCACCGGGGCCACCGGCTTCATCGGCAAGCGGCTTGTCAAGGCACTGCTGGCGCGCAAGGGCGCGGTGGTGCACTTCCTCGTGCGGCCAGGCAGCGAGGGCAAGCTCGCCGCGCTGTACGAGTTCTGGGGCCTGGCGGGCGCCGCGAAGAAGCGCGCCCTGCCGGTGACCGGCGACCTGACGGCCAAGAAGCTGGGCGTGGCGGCCGACGCCCTCAAGGCCCTCAAGGGCCAGATCCACGCCGTCTACCACCTGGCCGCGGTCTACGACCTCAGCGCCGACGCCGAGAGCCAGGTGCAGGTGAACATCGAGGGCACGCGCAACATGGTGGAGTTCGCCAAGGCGGTGGACGCCGGGCATGTGCACCACGTGAGCAGCATCGCCGCCGCGGGCCTGTACGAAGGCGTGTTCCGCGAGGACATGTTCGACGAGG
>CAZBUU010000416.1:0-3492 GCA_964495125.1 uncultured Rubrivivax sp. | reverse complement strand
GTGGTCACCGCCGCGGCCGCGGGCGAGACCGAGGTGCTGGGCGTCAACAGCCCCGTGCAGCTGGCCGATCTGGAGCGCCGCTACCAGCGGGCGCGCGCCGAAGCGCTGATGGAAGCCGGCGTGCGCCTGGCCGACCCGGCGCGCTTCGACGTGCGTGGCACGCTCGAATGCGGCAGCGACGTGGAGATTGACGTCAACTGCGTCTTCGAAGGCCAGGTGCGCCTCGGCGACGGCGCGCGCATCGGCGCGAACTGCGTCATCCGCGACGCCACCGTTGCCGCCGGCGCGGTGATCCACCCCTTCACGCACATCGAAGGCGCCGAGGTGGGTGCGGGTGCGCTGATCGGTCCTTTCGCGCGGCTGCGCCCGGGCGCGGTGCTGGGGCGCGAGGTGCACATCGGCAACTTCGTCGAGGTGAAGAACAGCACGCTGGCCGCCGGCGCCAAGGCCAACCACCTGGCTTACCTGGGCGACGCGACCGTGGGCGAGCGCGTCAACTACGGCGCCGGCAGCATCACCGCCAACTACGACGGCGCCAACAAGCACCGCACCGTGATCGGCAACGACGTGCACGTGGGCAGCAACTGCGTGCTGGTGGCCCCCATCACGCTGGGCGACGGCGCCACCATCGGCGGCGGCAGCACCATCGCCAAGGACGCGCCGGCCGGACAGCTGAGCGTGGCGCGGGCCAAGCAGGTGACGATCCCGGGCTGGCAGCGGCCGAAGAAACCCGGCCGCTGAGCGGCGACACTCAGCTGCGCCGCGCGCGCAGCCAAGCTTCGAAGGCGTCTGCCGGGAGCGGCGGGCCGGCCAGGAAACCCTGCTCGGCGTCGCAGCCCTGCGCCATCACCCAGGCGCGCTGCGCCTCGGTCTCGACGCCTTCGGCCAGCACCTGCAGGTGCAGCCGCTGGCCCAGGTTCACGATGGCCCCGGCGATGGCCACGGAGCCGGCGTCGCCGGGCACGTCGGCGATGAAGCTGCGGTCGATCTTCAGCCGGTCCACCGGCAGGTGCTTCAGGTGCGCCAGCGAGGTGTAGCCGGTGCCGAAGTCGTCCACCGCGATGCGCACGCCCAGAGCGCGCAGCCGCACCAGGGCCGCGCGCACGCTGGCCACGTCCTCCATCAGCATGCGCTCGGTGAGTTCCAGTTCCAGCATCGACCCCGAGGCGCCACTGTGCGCCAGCGCCTGCTCCACGCCCTCGACGAAGCCCGGGCTCTGGAACTCCTGCGTCGAGACGTTCACGGCCATCGGCACCGGCGCCAGGTTCGCGGCATGCCAGCGCACCGCGCAGCGCAACGCCTCGCCCAGCACCCAGCGGCCAATGGGCAGGATGAGGCGCCTTTCCTCGGCCAGCGGGATGAAGGCGTCCGGTAGAACCAGGCCGTGCTCGGGCGTCTGCCAGCGCAGCAGCGCCTCCACGCCCACCAGCGCGCCTTCCTCCGTCGCGCCGCAGCCCAGCGCGAACTGCGGCTGGAAGTGCAGCAGGAACTCGCCGTCGCGCACGGCGCGCGCCAGGCGGCTTTCCATCTCCAGCGCGGCGTAGGCGGCGGCGGCCATGGCCGGCTCGAAGAATCGCCAGGCGGCACGGCCCTGCGACTTGGCCTCGTACATGGCCAGGTCGGCATGCTTGATGAGTTCCGCCGGCGTCTGCCCGTGCTCGGGGAAAAGCGCCACGCCGATGCTGGGCGTGACCGAGATCGACGCGCCTTCCACCTGCAGCGGCAGCCCCACGGCGGACAGCAGCTTGGCGGCGATGGCGCTCACGGCCTCGCGCCCGGGGTCGCCGGCCAGCAGCAGCACGAACTCGTCGCCTCCGAAGCGCGCCACGAGGTCGGTCTCGCGCACCAGCTCGGTGTCGCCAGCCGGGCGTCGTTCGGGGGCCCAGCGCAGCACCGCGGTGATGCGGTCGGCCACGGTCTGCAGCAGCATGTCGCCCACCGGGTGGCCCAGCGAGTCATTCACGCGCTTGAAGTGGTCGAGGTCGATGAACATCAGCGCCAGGCCCTCGCCACGCTGGCCGGCGGCGGCCAGCGCGAGCGCGGCACGCTCGTCGAAGGCCAGCCGGTTGGGCAGGCCGGTGAGCGCGTCGTGCTGTGCGAGGTGGCGGATGCGCGTCTCGGCGTCGACGCGGTCGCGGATGTCGCGCACGATGGTCATGCGCTGCGTCTCGCCGGCGTGGTGCATCGTGCGGACGATCAGCTCCACCGGAATCTCGCGCCCGTCCTTGTGCAGCGCCACGCTGTCGTAGCTGATCTCGGGGGCGGCGGCGATGACCTCGGCCACGCGCTGACGCGCCGAAGGCGCGACGAACTCCAGCGTCGAGCGCCCCATCATGTCGTCCATCGTCCAGCCCAGCAGCTGCAGCAGCGGCGGGTTCACGTCGGTGATGAAGCCGCCCTTGTGGAAGACGATGCCTTCGGCGCTGGCGTGCATGAACTTGGACAGCCGCTCCTCGCTGTCGCGCGCGGCGGCCTCGGCCTCGCGGTGGCGCGTGATGTCGCTGATGAGCACGAAGGCGCCCTGGGCCTGGCCCTGCTCGTTGCGGTCGGGCAGCAGGTGCACCTCGATGTACCGACGCTGGCCCTGGGCCGTCACCAGCTGGCGCTCGTAGCGCACGCTCTGGCGCTCGCGCACCACCTCGTCCACGCGGGGCTGGATCTGCGCGGCGGCGTCGGCACCGATGATCTGCGCGAAGCTGAGCCCGATGACCTCGTCCTCGCTGCGGCCGAACATCGCCGCATACGGCTGGTTGGCGTAGCGGCAGGTGTAGCCCTCGCGCTCGTAGTAGGCGATGGCCACTGGCACGTTGTTGCACAGGCGCGTGAACTGCGCCAGGCGCGCCTTCAGCGCTGCGACTTCGTCGTTGCTCACGGTGCCAGCCCTTCGGCCACCTGGGCCGCCAGGCACAGGTCTTCCCAGGCCCGGGCCTTCTCCAGAGGGCTGCGCAACAGGTAGGCCGGGTGGTAGCTGACGATCAGCGGCACGCCCTGGTAGCGGTGCACGCGGCCGCGCAGCTGGCCCACCGGCGCGTCGCTGCGCAACAGCGCCTGCGCCGCGAACTTGCCCAGCGCCAGCACGATGCGCGGCTGCAGCAGTTCGATCTGCCGCACCAGGAAGGGCTCGCACTGCGCCAGCTCCTGCGGCGCCGGGTTGCGGTTGCCCGGCGGTCGGCACTTCAGCGTGTTGGCGATGAAGACGCGCTGCTCGGGCGGCGCATCGCCATCGCTGCGGCGCGTGAGGTTCAGCGCGGCCAGCATGCGGTCCAGCAACTGGCCGGCGGCACCGACAAAAGGCTCGCCCTGCAGGTCTTCGTTCTCGCCGGGCGCTTCGCCCAGCACCAGCCAGTGCGCACGTTCGTGGCCGACACCGAAGACCGTCTGCTTGCGCGTCTCGCACAGGCCGCAGGCGCGACAGCCGGCCACGGCCTCGCGCAGCGCCGGCCAGTCCAGGCCGGCCGCCCCGGGGCGGGCCGCCGCCGGTGCGGCCGGCGT
>CAZBUU010000415.1:0-3506 GCA_964495125.1 uncultured Rubrivivax sp. | reverse complement strand
ACAGGTCGGCGCGGTACTCGCCGCGCTGCACCATCTTCTCGAGGTCGCGGTTGGTCGCGCAAATCAGGCGCACGTCCACCTTCACCGCCTTGCTGCCGCCCACACGCTCGAACTCGCGCTCCTGCAGCACGCGCAGCAGCTTGGCCTGGAAGGCCTGAGAGACGTCGCCGATCTCGTCCAGGAACAGCGTGCCGCCATGGGCCAGTTCGAAGCGGCCCTTGCGTTCGCCGGCGGCGCCGGTGAAGGCGCCCTTCTCGTGGCCGAAGAGCTCGCTTTCCAGCAGGCTTTCGGTGAGTGCGGCGCAGTTGACCTTGATGAACGGCCCGTCCTTGCGCGGCGACTGGAAGTGGATGGCGCGCGCGATGGCCTCCTTGCCGGTGCCGCTTTCGCCGCGCAGGAGCACGGTGGAGCGCGCCGGTGCGGCCTGGTGCACCTCGACGAACACCTGCTGCATCGGTTTGGACTCGCCGATCACGTTGTCCAGCGAATAGCGCCCCGGTTTGGGCTCGCGCTGCAGCGCCTTCTGCAGCCGCGTGGTTTCCAGCTGCAACCGACGGTGCTCGTCGCTCACGGCGTCGTGCAGGGTGGCCGACTGCGCCAGCAGCGTGGCCACCATGGTGAGGATGCGCTGGTCGTCGGTCAGGCGCGCGCCGCCCCGCACCTCGCGTTGCGCGGCCAGCACGCCGACCACGCCCTTGTCGGTCTTCAGCGGCACCACCAGAAAGGCCAGCATGCGCTCGTCGTCGGCGCGGAAGGCACCAGTGCGGTCGATGAACTCGGGCGCCTGGGTGACGTCAGGCACCACGACGGGCATGCCTGTCGCATAAACGTGCCCGATGATCCCTTCGCTGTGCTTCCAGGTGCCGCGCTGCTCCTGTTGGCGCGTCAGCCCGGTGGCGCTGTGCACGCCCAGGCGGTTCTCGTCGGCCACCGGCATGACGATCATCACCCGCTCCAGCCCCATGTGGACGGCCAGCACGTTCAACGCCGCACGGAAGGTGCGCGTGATGTCCAGCGAGGCTCCCAGGATGCGGCAGATCTCGTAGACGGTGATCAGCTCCACATGGGAGCGTTCACCGTGGGCAGTTCGGCTTTGCATCTCACGCACCTCCTTGGAGCAGGCCGAGGCTCGATACGCGGGAGGTGCAAGAAGCACGCCGGGTTTTCCCGAGGCCGCCCCCACCCCGAGGGCGATGCACGGCGGTCAACCGAACTTGAACAGCACGCCGTGGCCGCCGCGCGGGTACTCCCAGGCGACGTTGCTGTGCTCCGTGCAGATCACGCGACAGCTGCCGCACTCCAGGCAGCCGTCGGTGATCAGCGTCACCCTGCCGTTGCCCTCGGTCTTGTAGCAGGCCGCCGGACAGACCCAGGTGCAGCTCTGCGCCTGGCAGTCGTTGGTGCACACCTCGGCGTCCTTGATGCTGATGTGCGGCCGGCCATGATCGACCTTGTAGCGGTTCTGGAACAGCTTGTCCTCGACGTTGACGACGATCGCGGCGGTGTTCATCGGAAGGCCCTCCAGAGCTTGAATGCATCACCCACCAGCCCGCGCCAGCGGCGCGAGGCCTTGAAGCTGCCCAGCACCTCGCCGACCTTGGTCTTCTTGTCGATGCCGTCGACGGTGAAGATGGTCTTGGCGGCCTGGTTCACCAGCTTCGGGTAGGCACTGAAAAACTGCGGGCTGTCGTGCAGCACCTGCGGCATGTTGCGGTACTTGTGCAGGTCCTTCATGACGTAGCTGTCGTCCAGCGCGTCCTTGTAGGCCTTCAGCGTTTTCGCCGTCATGGCCTTGCCGGCCGCCTTGGCGGCGATCACCGTCTCGGCGGCCAGCTGACCGGTGGTCATGGCCAGGTTGCTGCCTTCGCGGTGCACGGCATTCACGAAGCCACCGGAGTCGCCGACGATCATCCAGCCGTCGCCGTACACCTTGGGCACGGCATTGAAGCCGCCCTCGGGGATGAGGTGCGCCGCGTACTCCTTCATCTCGCCACCTTCGATCAGCGGTGCGATGGACGGGTGGCGCTTCAGCCTCTCCAGCATGGCGTAGGGCGTGGTGCGGTTCGGGTTGGCCTTGAACTCGCCCAGCATGCAGCCGATGCCGATGGTGAGCGAGTCCTTGTTGGTGTACAGGAAGCCGGTGCCCACCATGCCTTCGGTGACCGTGCCCATCAGTTCGATGACCACGCCCTCGTCCTCCTTGATGTTGAAGCGCTGCTGCAGCACCTCTTCCGGCAGGAACAGGATCTCCTTAACCGCCAGCGCCACGTTGCCGGCGTCCAGTTCGCCATGGAAGCCGGCCTTGCGCGCCAGCGTGCTGTTGACACCGTCGGCCAGGATCACCACGTCGGCGTAGACCTCGCCACCCTGGCGGTCGCAGCGCACGCCGATGCAGCGCTGGCCGTCCATCAGCAGCTCTTCCACGGTCGTTTCGCAGATCAGCAGCGCGCCCGCTTCACGCACCTTGCTGCTGAACCACTTGTCGAACTGCGCGCGGATGATGGTGTAGCGGTTGTAGGGCGGCTTGTTGAAGTCGTCGCTGCGGTAATGCGTGCCGACGAAGCTGTTGTCGTCCAGCACCCACACGCGCTGCTCGATGACGTGGCGCTCCAGCGGCGCGTCGTCGCGGAAGTCTGGGATGAGCTTCTCCAGCGCGTCGGAGTACAGGATGGCGCCCTGCACGTTCTTGCTGCCGGGGTACTCGCCGCGCTCGATCTGCAACACCTTGAGCCCGGCCTTGGCCAGGGTGTAGGCCGCGGCATTGCCCGCCGGGCCGGCGCCGACGACGATCGCATCGAACTTTTCTGCTGCCATGCGTTTCTCCGGTCAGGCCACTTTGCGGATGCGCTTGTCCAGGTGCGTGCGGAACGCCTGGGTCAGCACGGGGAGCACCTGCATCGCATTGCCGACGATGCCGTAGTGCGCGAAGTCGAAGATGGGCGCGGCGGGGTCGGTGTTGATGGCCACGATGACGTCGGCACCCTCCATCCCCACGCGGTGCTGGATGGCACCGCTCACACCGGCGGCGATGTAGAGCTTGGGTCGCACGGTCTTGCCCGTCTGCCCCACCTGGCGCTCTGCCTCGCACCAGCCGGCCTGCGTGACGGCCCTCGTGGCGCCCACCTCGGCGCCCAGCACGCGCGCCAGCTCCCACACGAGCTTGAAGTTGTCGGCGTTCTTCAGGCCCTTGCCGCCGGCGATGACGATGTCGGCGTAGGCCAGGTTCACCGTGTTGCGCGTGGCGTCGGGGATGAAGTCCAGCAGCTTGGTGACGATGTCGGTTTCCACCATGCCCAGCGCCATCTCGACGATCTCCCCCGTGCGCGTGTCGTCGCGGCGCGGCATCTTCATCACGCGCGGCCGCACGCTGGCCATCTGCGGGCGGTAGGCCAGCGTCATGATGGTGCACAGCAGGCTGCCGCCGAAGGTGGGGCGCGTGGCGGCCAGCGCGCGGCCGTCGATGTTCAGCTCGGTGCAGTCGGCCGTGAGGCCGGTGCCCAGCGTGG
>CAZBUU010000414.1:0-3513 GCA_964495125.1 uncultured Rubrivivax sp. | reverse complement strand
TAAGCCCGCAACATTCACCGGCAACAGCCCCCTGGCCCCACTGATGGCGCAGTTCATCCAGGAGAAGAGAGCCTGTGGCTATCGCTACAACGACACCGCCTTGAGCCTGCGTCGATTCGACGCTCACCTGTGTCGACAGGGCCTGCAGCAAGTGGAACTGCCCAGGTCCATGACCTCGTCCTGGCTGGCCAAGCAGCCGCACGAGAACGGCAAGACACAACGCGATCGGATCAATCTGGTTCGCCACTTCGCCCTGTTCATGCGCAGGCTGGACCTTCCAGCCGACGTGCCAGATCACGCAGTCGCTGCCAAGGAGTCGAAGTCGTTCCTGGCGCGTGTATTGACGCATGAGGAAGTGCGCCGCCTGTTCGAAGCCGCTGACCGCATCGAGCCGAAGGCGTCCACCCACATGCGCCACATCGTCCTGCCAGAGTTGCTGCGGATGCTGTACGGATGCGGCCTGCGACTCGAAGAGGCGCTGAGCCTGCGCATGCGCGACGTGGACCTCGCCCAGGGCGTGCTGCGCATCAACGACACCAAGTTCCGCAAGGACCGCCTGGTGCCACCGGCCCGGCCACTGGTCGTGCGTCTGCGGAGGTACGCGGCCGCGCTGGGGTCACGTGCGGACGATGACTACTTCTTCCCGTCGCCGCGCGGGGGCCGTCTGGACGGTGGCGGCGTGTACCGCAACTACCGGGAGTTGCTGCACCGGAGTGGTATCGGCCATGGTGGCCGAGGAGAAGGGCCTCGCCTTCACGATCTGAGGCACACCTTCGCCGTTCACGTCCTGCTGCGCTGGTATCGGGAGGGCGCCGACCTGCAGGCCAGGATGCCGGTGCTGGCCACCTATCTCGGCCATACCTCGATCGAGGGCACGCAGGACTATCTGCAGATGACCGCCGAGCTGTACCCGGAGATCGTCTCGCGATCAGATGCGGCCTTCAGCGATGTCATTCCACGCAGGACCGGGAGGCCGTCATGAAGCCGACCGACCTGTCGTTGCACGTGACGAACTTCCTCACGCGCTACCTGGCTGGCCAGCGCAACCTGAGCCCGAACACGATCAAGGCCTACCGCGATGTGTTCACGCTGCTGCTGCGCTTCGGCCGTGACGGTCGCGGCATCGCGGTCGAGCGCCTGGCTCTGGCCGACATCGACGTGAACTTCGTGGAGGCCTTCCTCGATCACCTGGCGCAGGAGCGGCACTGCTCGATCCGCACCCTGAACCAGCGTCTGGCGGTGCTGCACGCGTTCTTCCGCTACGTACAGTCGGAGGTGCCGGAGCGGATGCTGCAGTGCCAGAAGATCATGGCGATGCCGCTGCGTCGCCATGTCCAGGTGCCGGTGGCCTACATGTCCAAGGACGAGCTGACGCAGGTGCTGGCGCATCCCGATCCGACCACGCCGGCCGGGCGGCGCGACGCGGTGATGCTCAGCGTGCTGTACGACACCGGCGCCCGGGCGCAGGAGTTGATCGACCTGAACGCCCACGATGTGCGCCTGACAACGCCGGCCCAGGTCAGATTGCTGGGCAAGGGGCGCAAGGTGCGTGTCGTGCCCTTGATGGACGCCACGGCCCGGCTGCTGCGTGACCACCTGCGGGAGAACGATCTCGATCGGCCAGAGCGAGGCCACCTGCCGCTGTTCCAGAACCGCCAGGGCGGGCGCTTGTCGCGGTCGGGCCTGCGGTACCTGCTGCACTGCCACGTGCAGGCAGCCCGTTCGGCGGTGCCCGGCTTCACGCAGAAGATCAGCCCCCACAGCATGCGTCACACCAAGGGCATGCACCTGCTGCAGAGCGGCGTGTCGCTGGAGATGATCCGCGACTTCCTCGGACACGTGGACGTGAAGACGACGCAGATCTACGCCCGTGCGAACCTGGAGATGAAGCGACGCGCGCTGGAGAAGGTGGCCGGCGAGTCGCCGTCGGCGGCGCTGCCGTCCTGGCAGCAGAGCAAGTCGCTGCTGGACTGGCTGCGCTCGCTGTAGCCGTTGTCGGCAGCGGGTCAGTCGGCGGCCAGGGCATGGATGATCGGGCAGTTGCCCCTGGCCGCCCCCGTGTCGCATTGGCGCAGCAGGTTCATCAATGCCTTGCGCATCGCTTTCAGGTCGGCGAGCTTCTCTTCGATGACCTGCAACTTGTGTGTGGCCAGCTCGCGCGTTTCAGCGCAGGCGCGGGCATCGTCCAGCTCCAACATGCTGCCGACTTCGTCCAACGTGAAGCCCAGCACCTGCGCGCGCTTGATGAACCGCACCCGCTTGATCGCCGCCGGTCCATAGCGACGATGCCCGCTCGTCGGCTTGTCCGGCTCCGCCATCAAGCCGCGGCGCTGGTAGTACCGGATCGTCTCGACGTTGACGCCAGCCTCGTCGGCCAGTCGCCCTATGGTCAGCTCGTTCGTCATCTGCGCCCCTTGACTCCGTACCATGGTACGGACTCTAGACTGCCCGCCATGGAGAAGGTTCACCCATCGATTGCCACGTTCAGGGTCAAGGGTTCGTTGATCGCCGGCGTGCTGGCGGCCATCGGAGCGTCGGTGTGCTGCGTGGGACCGCTGGTGCTGCTGGCGCTGGGTATCGGTGGCGCGTGGATCGCCCACTTGACCGCACTGGAGCCGCTGCGGCCCTGGTTCATCGCAGCGACGCTGCTGTTTCTGGGCTTGGCCTTCCGGCGCTTGTACCTACAGCCGCAAGTCTGCGAGCCGGGCACCGCCTGTGCCGAACCCATCGTCATCCGGCGCCAGCGTTTGATCTTCTGGGTGGTCGCGCTGGCACTTCTCGCGTTGTTGTCGGTGCCATGGTTGGCGCCGCTCTTTCTCTGAAGGGACCTCCCATGCGCAAGCTGCTCGCGACCGCTCTCGTCGCGCTGACGCCCTTGGCCGCGCTCGCTGCGTCGCCGCAGACCGCCGTGCTTGACGTTCAGAACATGACCTGCGGGCTGTGCCCGGTCACGGTGAAGAAGTCGCTGGAGAAGGTGGCCGGTGTGAGCCAGGCGCAGGTTGACTTCGCGAAGAAGACCGCCACCGTCACGTTTGACGCCGACAAGACCAATGCTTCGGCACTGGTCAAGGCCACGACGGACGCGGGCTTTCCCTCGACGATGAGGAAGTGATCATGGCCGTCCCCGAATTGGAGTCGATGCTGACATGCCCGGAGTGCGGCCACGCCAAGCGTGAGCTCATGCCGACCGACGCCTGCCAGTTCTTCTACGAGTGCGAGCACTGCAAGACAGTGCTGCGGCCGAAGGTCGGTGACTGCTGCGTGTTCTGCTCCTACGGCTCGGTCAAGTGTCCGCCCGTGCAGATGCAGCGAGGCTGCGCAAGCTGCGGCGCCTGAGACCCAAGAACGGCACGGACGTACTGCATTTGCCGAGGCGTGCCTGTGCGCACGCGGTGAGCCGGTCCAACGCGATTGGGCTCCCCCCCTGGCCTGGCTCTTCCCGCGTGCCCATCTGACGGAGTTATGTTGAGCCGGGCGCGACCTCTTTGAGGTCAGGCGCGCGTGGTGCCGACT
>CAZBUU010000413.1:0-3518 GCA_964495125.1 uncultured Rubrivivax sp. | reverse complement strand
CCCACGTGCAGGTAGCCGTTGGGCTCGGGCGGGAAGCGGGTGCGGATCTTCGCCGCGTCCAGCGGGCCGGCGGCGTGGTGCGCGGCATCGCCGGGGCTGCCGCCGAAGTGGCGGCCGGCCAGCGTTTCCGCGGCCAGGTCGCGTTCGATGATGTTGCGCAGGAAGTTGGCGGCCGGGGCGGCCGTCGGCTTGGGATTCGACATGGTGCGGCGATTATCGGGGCCGCGCCCGGACTACATGCCTTTGAACAGATGGGCGTAGAGCCGGCTCACGGTGAGCTTGTCGTCGCGGCCGCGCAGCGTGAGCGTCACCTTGCCCGATTCCTCGCGCCTGGCGGTGGCGATGGCACGCGCCTGCACCACGGTGCCGCGGTGCACCTGCCAGAACAGCGCCGGGTCCAGCCGCGGCAGCAGTTCGCGCAGCGACAGCCGGATGAGGTGCTCGCGCTCGGCGGTGACCACGCGCACGTACTTGTCGGCCGCTTCGAAGTACAGCACGTCGCCCACCGGGACCAGGTGCACCAGCGCGCCCACTTGCGCCTGGATGACCTCCAGCCGCGGCTCGGCCGCTGCCCCGGGCGCCGCCTGCAGCAGCCCGCGCAGCTGTGCCAGCGCCTGGTTCAGCCCTTCGCCCTGGGGCACGCGCGCCCCCAGCCGGCCCTTCAGCCGCGCCACGCAGCCGGCCAGGCGCGTGCGGTCCACCGGCTTGACGAGGTAGTCCACGGCCTGCGCCTCGAAGGCCTGCAGCGCGAAGTCGTCGTAGGCGGTGACGAAGACGATCAGCGGGAAGGGCGCCTCCTCGGGCCAGTCCTCGGCCAGGGCCTGCGCGGCTTCCAGCCCGGTGGCGCCGGGCATGCGGATGTCGAAGAAGCAGACCTCGGGCCTCAGGGCCAGCGCCTGGGCGGCGGCCTGCAGGCCGTCGCCGACCTGGGCCGCCACCTGGAGCTCGGGCCACAAGGCGGCCAGGTCGGCGCGCAGGCCGGCGGCCAGCAGCGGTTCGTCTTCGGCGATGACACAGCGGGGGGCATTCATGGCAGGCTCAAAGGCAGACGCAGGGTGACGAGGGTGCCGCCTGCTTCATCGGCAGCAGCGGTGAGGGCCAGCGTGGCTTGGCCGCCGAACAGCGTGGCCAGGCGCGAACGCACCTGCTCCAGGCCGAAGCCGGTACCGGCCGTGGCGGCGGCGGCGCCGGGGCCGAGGCCGGTGTCGCGCACGCGCAGTTCCAGCAGTTCGCCGTCGCGCCTGGCGGCCACGGCGATGCGGCCACCCTCCACCTTCGGCTCCAGGCCGTGCTTGATGGCGTTCTCCACCAGCGGTTGCAGCAGCAGCGGCGGCACCGGGGCGGTGGCCAGTTCGGGCGGCAGGTCGAAGCTCACGGCCAGCCGCGGGCCCATGCGGACGGCCATCAGCGCGAGGTAGTCGTCGAGGTGGCGGAATTCGTCCGCCAGCGCGTGCGAGTCGCTGCGCGACGCCGACAGCGAGCTGCGCAGGAAGGCGATCAGCCGGTCCAGCATCTGCTGCGCGCGCGCCGCGTCCAGGCCGATCAGCACGCGCAGGTTGGCCAGCGTGTTGAACAGCATGTGCGGCTCCAGCTGGCTCTGCAGCAGCTTGAGCTGGTGTTCGGCCGCTGCGCGCTGCGCGGCCTCGGCCTGCGCGCGCGCCATGGCCAGGCGTTCGATCATGGTGAACACGAACACCGAGACCGCGGTGCCCAGCACGCCGAGCGTGAGCGTCACCCGGGTGCTGCTCCGGCCCCAGTCCAGCAGGCTGGGCGACTCGCGGCCCAGCAGCAGGTCGCCGACCTGCATGCCCAGGGCCGGGCCCAGCAGCGCGGCCACGGGCGCCGCGATGGCCACACCCCGCCAGCCGCGGCCGAAGGTGACGGGGTCCGGCGGCAGGCCGCGCGCCCGGTACCAGGTGTCGGACAGCGCGGCGGTGGCCAGCCGCACCGAGTCCATCAGCAGCGAACAGGCCGTGCCGATGCAGAACGAGTAGGCGAAGTTGAGCCCGATGTGCCGGCTGTCCAGCACCGAAAGGAACACGGCGATGGTGGTGCACAACCCGGCCAGGAACAGGGCCGAGCGCGGCGCGTGCCGACGCGTGTGCCGCCACAGGGTGCGCAGGGCGGTGTCGGAGGGCGGGTTCATGAGCGCCAGTGTCGCGCTGCTGCGTCGCGGCGCCAGCCCGCCGCGACGGCCGGCGGCCGGCGGGCGCGAAGTGGCGCCCTCACGGCGCCAGCAGACGCGCGCGCAGGGCCTCGATGCGGCGCCGGTTGGCGCCCATGTCGCCATGCCCCAGGCGCGAGGCCGAGCGCACGTGCACCACGCCGGCCGCGGCATCGAGCCAGAACTCGACGTCGTCGGTGTACTGCATCAGCGGCGTCGTGAACTCGGCGCGCAGGTAGTCGGCGCGCGCTTCGACGGTGCGTGCCCCCGGCCAGCTGGCCAGCAGGCCGGGCAGCCGGGCGAAGGTGGCGGCGCCGCCGGCCAGCGGTGCGATGCGCGCACGGGCCTGTTGCGGATGGCCGGGCCACAGGTCGGCCTGGCTGCTGACGCTGTTGGGCGTGGTGGACGGCGCGGCCAGGCGGCCGTCCTTCACCCCCAGGCCCGCCGGCGGCTGGCCACGCAGCAGGCCCAGCTGTCCTGCAGCCACGGCCGACAGGACCAGCGCCAGCAATGCGGCGCCGGCCCAGCCCAGCACCTTAGCGACGGCGCGAGCCACCGAGCAGCGAGCCCAGCACGCCGCGCACGATCTCGCGGCCCACCGCGCTGCCCACGCTGCGCATGGCCGAGCCGGCGGCCTTCTCCACCAGGCCTTCGTGGCGGCCGCCGCGCGGGCCGGTGCTGCCGAAGAGGATGTCCTTGAGGCCGCCCATCAGGCCACCGCCGTCGTCGCCGGAGGCCGTGGCCGGGCCGGCCGTGCCGATGGGCATGCGCGGCGGCGTGGGCATGCCCGCACCGGGCGTGCCGGTGGCGGGGGCGCCTTCACCGCTGGCCGCGGCGCGGCCCTTGAGCCTTTCGTAGGCCGATTCACGGTCCACCGCCTTCTCGTAGACCCCGGCCACCAGCGAGCCCGCCAGCAGGGCCTTGCGCTGCTCGGGCGTGATGGGGCCGATCTGGCTGCCCGGCGGGCGCACGAAGGCGCGCTGCGTGACGGCCGGCCGGCCCTTGGCGTCCAGGAAGCTCAGCAGCGCCTCGCCCACGGCCAGTTCGGTGATGGCGGCGGAAAGGTCGGGGATGGCCGGGTTCGGCCGCATCGTCTCGGCCGCCGCCTTCACCGCCTTCTGGTCGCGCGGCGTGAAGGCGCGCAGCGCGTGCTGCACGCGGTTGCCCAGCTGCGCCAGCACGGTGTCGGGCACGTCCAGCGGGTTCTGCGTCACGAAGTACACGCCCACGCCCTTGGAGCGCACCAGGCGCACCACCAGTTCGATGCGCTCCACCAGCGCCCCCGGGGCGTCCTTGAAGAGCAGGTGCGCCTCGTCGAAGAAGAACACCAGCTTGGGCTTTTCCAGGTCGCCCA
>CAZBUU010000412.1:0-3525 GCA_964495125.1 uncultured Rubrivivax sp. | reverse complement strand
TCGAGATGAGCACCGACCACACGCTGGAAGAGGTGGGCAAGCAGTTCGACGTGACACGCGAGCGCATCCGCCAGATCGAGGCCAAGGCCATCCGCAAGCTCAAGCACCCGAGCCGTTCCGACAAGCTGCGGACCTACCTCGACAACCTTTGAGCCGGCGTCAGCCAGCCTCTCGGGTGCAGACGCTAGACTTGGCCGCATGACCCGGATCTCCGACCGTACCGTGCTCTTCGCGGACCTCCGCGGCAGCACGGGCCTGTTCGAGACCCTGGGCAATGCCGAGGCCACCTCGGTCGTCACCCACTGCGTCACCGCCCTGGGCGCGCCCGTGGCGGCACACGATGGCAACGTGGTGAAGACGCTGGGCGATGGCCTCATGGCCGTGTTCGACCAACCTGCGAGCGCCGTGATGTCGGCCATGCAGATGCACGACGTGCTGGAAGCCATGGTCTCGCGCGGCAGCGAGCGCGGCGCGTCGTCCGGCCTGCGCGGCCTGCGCCTGCAGGTGGCCATGGCCCGGGGCGAGGTCGTCGAGATGGGCGGTGACTGTTTCGGCGATGCCGTCAACGTGGCCGCCCGGCTGCTGGACCACGCCGGCGACAACGAGACGCTGGTGACGCAGGACGTGATGACCGGTCTGGGCGCCGAATTGCAGATGCGCTTTCGCAGCCTGGACAAGCTGGTGCTGCGCGGCCGTGTCGAGCCGGTGGCCGTGCACATCATGGGCGGTCGGCGTGCCTTCGCCGACCCGGCGGCCACGCAGTTCGGCGACGTCACCACCATCACCGAACCCGACGGCCTGCGCCTCATCTGGGGGGGCCTGCACCGCGTGTTCGCCAGCGCGCAGATGCCGGTGGTGCTGGGGCGCGGGCCGCAGTCCGCCTTTCATGTCGACGACTCTCGCGTTTCCCGCTCGCACGCGCGGCTCGACTGGCACGGCGGCTGTTTCCAGCTCACCGACCTCTCCTACAACGGCACCTACGTGCGCTTCAACGACGGCGAGATCGTCAGCCTGCGACGCGGCAGCTGCACCCTGCACGGCAGCGGCAGCATCGGCCTGGGCGGCTCGCCGGCCGACCCCGCCTCGGCCTGCGTGAGCTTCGACGTGCTGCGCCTGGCCGACACCCAACCGCAGCCCCTGCTGCCGCTGCCCCTGCCGCCGGGTTGAACCGGCCGCCCTGATCCATGCGTGTGCTGTACGTCGACGACGATCGCATCAACACCCTGCTGTTCGTCGAGGCCTGTCGCTTCGCCGCCGGGGTGGAGGTCGACAGTGCCGCCAGCGGTGCCGAGGCGCTGGAACTCGCCGCCCAGTGGCGGCCCGACCTGCTGGTCATCGACCTGCACCTGCCCGACACCACGGGCTATGCGCTGCTGCCCGCGCTGCGCGAGCGCCTGGGAGCGCCTGCGCTGCCCGCCTTCCTGTGCACGGCCGAAGACGGCGCCCAGGTGGCCGGCCCTGCGCAGCTGGCGGGCTTCGATGGCTGCTGGACCAAGCCCGTCGATCTGCAGACCGTGCTGGCCGAGCTGGCCCGCCGCGCGGGCTCGGCATCGGGCCGCCCATGAACTTCCGCGCCGAACCGGCCTTCCGCCACGGCACGCCGGCACGCACCGGCGTGCTGGTGGTGAACCTGGGCACGCCCGACGAACCCACGGCACCGGCGCTGCGCCGCTATCTGGCCGAGTTCCTCAGCGACCCGCGCGTGGTGGAGATCCCACGCATCGTGTGGTGGCCGCTGCTGCACGGCGTCATCCTGCGCACGCGGCCGGCACGCTCGGCGGCGAAGTACGCCACGGTGTGGACGCCCGAGGGCTCACCGCTGGCGGTGTGGACGGCCCGCCAGGCCCAGGCCATCGCTGCGGCGCTGGCCGCCGCGGGTCGCTCTCTCGTGCTGCGGCACGCGATGCGCTACGGCAACCCGTCGGTGGCCGCCGGCCTGGACGCGCTGCGGGCGGAGGGCTGCACGCGGGTGCTCGTCGTGCCCATGTACCCGCAGTACGCCGCAGCCACCACCGCCAGCGTGAACGATGCCGTCATGCAATGGGCGCAGCAGGCACGCCGTCAACCCGAGTTTCGCTTCATCGGCGAGTACCACGACGACCCGGGCTACATCGACGCCCTGGCACAGCAACTGCAGGCCCACTGGGCACAGAGTGGCCGCGCCGAGAAGCTCGTGCTCAGCTTCCACGGCGTGCCCGAGCGCTCGCTGCTGCTGGGCGACCCCTACCACTGCCAGTGCCATGTCACCGCGCGCCTGCTGGCGCGGCGGCTGGGCCTGTCGGGCGACCAGATGGTCGTCACCTTCCAGAGCCGCTTCGGCAAAGCCAAGTGGCTGGAGCCCTACACCGAGCCCACGCTGCGCGAGCTGGCGGGCAAGGGCGTGAAGTCGGTGGATGTGATGTGCCCCGGCTTCGTGGCCGACTGCCTGGAGACGCTGGAGGAGATCGCCCAGGAAGCACGCGAGGCCTTCCTGGAGACCGGCGGCGAGCGCTTCGCCTACGTGCCCTGTCTCAACGACCAGCCGCGCTTCATCGAGGCCATGGTCGCGCTGGTCGAGCGGCACCTGCAGGGCTGGCCCGGCGCCGCCCCGGCGGCCACCGAGCTGCAGGCTCAACGCGAGCGCGCGCTCGCCCTGGGCGCGCCCGACTGAGCCGCGCTCAGCGGGCGCCCAGCTCGCGCTGCTCGAACACGTAGTCGCCGCCGTCGACGTGCCGTGCGTCGCGGGCCGGGCCGTAGCGCGGCGTCTGCGGCAGGCGGCGCGTCACATCCTCGCGCACGCGCTCGAAGACGTTGCCACCCGGGCGCCAGTTGTCCAGGCCCTGCAGCGTGCCCATCAGCGCATTCGAGAAGGGCGAATGACCGCCGCGTGCGCCGTCGGCCACGGGTTCGTCGCCGCCGGACGACATCACCAGCGTGGCGCGCCGCTGCAGCAGCGTGCGCGCGTCGTTGGTGGCCGCCGCCTGCAAGCGCCTGTCGCTGACCAGGCTGCCGGAGAAGCAGCTGTCTGAGATCAGCACCACCTGGGACGCGCGGATGCCGCCCAGCAGCTTCGCGATGTCGCGGTTGGCCAGCCAGGTCTCGGGCCGCTCGGCGTCGGCGGTGGCCGGAATCCAGTAGCCCTGGGCGGTGCCGTCGATGACCGTGCCGTGGCCGGCGTAGTAGACGACGACCGAGTCACTGGGCTTGACCTGCAGTGCCAGCTTGTTGAGCACGCCCACCATGGCCTCGCGACCGGCGTCGCGCACGATCACCGTCTCGTAGCCCAGTCGCTGCTCCAGGATGCGGGCCACGGCGTCGACGTCCCGGTTCGCGTTCTCCAGCGCCGGAATGCGCTCGTCGACGTAGTTGTCGACGCCGATGAGCACGGCGATCTTGCGCTGGATCTGCGGCACCGAGGCTGAGCGCACGCTGCGCGCTGCCGGCATCGGCGGCGCCAGCGTGGTGGGCTTGGCGGCCACGCGCAGGCGCGGCGGCGTGCGCGGCTCGGCGCCGGCAGCAGCCACCGCCGCCGCGACGGCCGCGGCG
>CAZBUU010000411.1:0-3527 GCA_964495125.1 uncultured Rubrivivax sp. | reverse complement strand
GCACAGCCATAAGAACGCAAACCGTATCTACGACAATGTCTAAAGAAAACGAGTTCTCGAATCCGTTCTGGAACCCGGCCTCGGCCAGCAGCGCCTTGGCCTTGGCGATGTCGGCCTTGTAGGCCGTGGGCTGCGGCCACGCGGTGGTCTTGATCTTGTCCGAAGGCGCGCCGTAGAGCTTGATGCCGCGGCCGTAGAGTGCGTTGTCGTACAGCCGCTCGTAGGGCACGGCGTAGGCCACGGCCTGTCGCACCTTGGGGTTGTTGAAGGGCGGCTTGGTGGTGTTCATGCCCAGGTAGTACATCGAGTTCTCGATGGGCATGGTGGCCACCTTGACGTTGCCGGCTTCCTTGCTGAGCTCGGAGAAGTCCTTGGGCGGCAGGTCGTAGGTGATGTCGATGTCGCCCTTGAGCAGCAGCGCGCGGCGGTTGCCGGCGTTGGGCACTTCGCGCTGGATGACGCGGCGCAGCTTCGGCAGCGGGCCGCTCTTCCACTCGTCGTAGCGCACGTAGACGATCTCCTGGCCGGGCCGGAAGACCTCCACCTTGAAGGCGCCGCCGCCGGCCGTGTTGTTGCGCGTCCAGGCCAGGCCCCAGGGGTCCTGCGGCGTGGCGTTCTTCTTCACCAGTTCGCTGTTGAAGACGCAGGGCACGACGACCGCCAGGTCGTTCATCGTCAGCTTGTCGGCGCGCAGGAACTTCACGCGGAAGGTGTGATCGTCGACGGCGACGAACTGCTCGGGCTTTTGCAGCGAGCCGGCCGCCATCTGGAAGGTGGGGAAGCCGCCCACGGTGACGGCGCGGTCGAAGCTCCACTTCACGTCCTTGGCCGTCACCGGCGTACCGTCGTGGAACTTGGCGTTCTTGCGCAACTTGAAGGTCACGCCCTCGGAATCGACCTTCCAGCTCTCGGCCAGTTCGGGTTCGAGCTTGTCGATGTCGTAGACCACGCGGCCGTCGGGCAGGGTCTTCCTCCCGTAGGTCATGAGCCGGTCGTAGACCAGCCAGCTGACGCCGTAGCTGGGCCGGTTGGCGCCGACGGTGTGGATGTCCAGCGAGTTGGGGCCGAACTCGTTGGCCACCACCAGCACGTCCTTCGGCCGGCCCTGCGCGAGGGCGGCCTGCGACAGCGAGAGCGCGGCCGCGGCGGCGCCGGTGGAGGAGAGGAAGTCGCGACGGTCCATGGGGTCTGTCTCCAGAGCGGGTTTCAGCGTTTCAGGGAAGCGAGGTAGGCGCGCCAGCCACCCAGCGCGGTGATGTCCTGAGCACCTTGCAGCGCATGCGGCTCACACAGGAAGCCGTGCACGTGGCGGCCGTCGGCCAGCTGCACGCTGCCCAGGCCCAGCGGGGGCGGGATCAGCGCCAGGAAGGAGCCGATGGCCGCCTGCGGCACGGCCCACACTTCCAGCGCGATGGCCGCGCCGCCTTCGGCCACGCGCAGCAGTCCGGGCTTGGGTGGCACCGTGCCGGGCAGGGCGAAGAAGCGGTAGTGCGGGGCGGTGGTGGTGCTTTCCAGCAGCACCGCGCCGCGCTCGGTGAGCTGGCCGTTCAGCGGCAGACCCGACAGGTGCGCACCCACCACCGCCAGCGGCAGCATCGGCGTGATGGCCGGCGCCTTCAGCCCCGGCGCGGCCGGGCCGGCGCCCATCCAGGCGCGGCCCAGGTGCTGCAGGCGCACGTCGTGCCCGCCCGGGGCGATGAAAGTCACGCCGAAGGGCAGGCTGGTGGCCGTGGTGCCAGCCGGCACCGCCAGCGCGCACCAGCCCAGCAGGTTGACGAAGTTGGTGTAGCGGCCGAGCTGCGCGTTGGCGCCCAGCGGGTCGGCATCGACCTCGGCAAAGGTGGGGTGCGTCGGTGCGGTGGGCACGAGCAAGGCGTCCACCTGCGACCACAGCGAACGCAGCTGGCGCTGTGCGGCACGCAGCCGGTACTGCGCTTCGAACACCTGCGTGGCATCGCGACCGACGGCGCCGCTGACGACGCGCCGCACGGCCTCGTCCATCGCGGCGGGCTGGCGCTCGAAGATGTCGCGGCAGGCGGCGTGGCGCTCGGCCACCCAGGGGCCTTCGTAGAGCAGGGCGGCCACCTCGAAGAGCGGCCCGAAGTCGAGTTCGACGATTTCGTGGCCGAGGCCTTGCGCCCGGGCCAGCGCGCTGGCCCAGGCGGCGGGGTAGCCGACGCCCGCGTCCAGCCCGGCCTCGCGCGGCACGCCCAGCCGAACTCGTGCAGGGAGTACGCCCGGGCCAGGTGCGAAGTCGCTGTAGTCGTCGGCATCGTCCTCGCCTTCGATCACCGCCAGCACCTGCGCGGCATCGTCCACGCCATGCGCGAAGACGGACACGCAGTCCAGCGTGCGGCAGGCCGGCACCACACCCGCAGTGCTGACGCGCCCCGGCGTCGGCTTGAGGCCCACCAGGCCGTTGAAGCCGGCAGGAACGCGGCCGGATCCTGCCGTGTCGGTGCCCAGCGCGAAGGCCACGTCGCCGCGCGCCACGGCCACCGCCGAGCCCGAGCTGGAGCCACCGCTGATGCGCGTGGCGTCGGCCACGCTGGCCGGGCGGCCGTAGGGCGAGCGCGTGCCGACGAGGCCGGTGGCGAACTGGTCGAGGTTGGTCTTGCCCACCCACACCGCGCCGGCGTCCAGCAGCCTCTGCACCGCCGTGGCGCTGCGCGGCGCCACGTGGCTGAAGGCCGGGCAGGCGGCGGTGGTGGGCTCGCCTTCGATGTCGATGTTGTCCTTCACGGCGAAGGGCACGCCCAGCAGCGGATAGCGCGCCAGGGCCTCGGCCGGGCTGGCGGCCTCGCCCAGCCGCTGCGCCACGCGGGACAGCTGGCGCGCCCAGGGCGCGGCGGGGCAGCGGTGGATCCACACCGGGTCGCCCGAGCGCCCCATCACGCGCTCGCGCAGGGCCGACAGGGCCGTCAGCAGGGTGCCGTTCTCGGCGAGGCGGCGCCAGTCGGCGGCGGTGCGGGGCGTGTTCGACATTGGTGCACTGGCTTGTATACCAGTCGCCACCAAGCAGGCACCGTGCCAGCGCCGCGCGTGCGGCGCGCGCTTCGCTCAGCCGGCAGGCGCCACCGTGCGCGTCGGCTCGCGCAGCAGCACGAACTCCTCGGCCGCCGTCGGGTGCATGGCGATGGTGCGGTCGAAGTGCGCCTTGGTGGCGCCGGCCGTCAGCGCCACGGCCAGGCTCTGCACGATCTCGGGTGCGTCGGCGCCGATCATGTGCGCGGCCAGCACGCGGTCGCTCGCTGCGTCCACCAGCAGCTTCATGCGCGTGCGTTCGCTGCCACCGATGAAGGCCTGCTTCATGGGGCGGAAGTCGGTCTCGAAGACCTTCAGCGTGTGGCCGGCGGCCAGCGCCTCGGGCTCGGTCGGCCCCACGGTGGCGATGGGCGGCATCATGAACACGGCGCTGGCCACCAGCGACAGGTCCACGCTGCGCGGGTTCTGGCCGAACAGCGAGTCGGCCAGCGCACGGCCTTCGGCGATGGCCACCGGCGTCAGGTTCTTGCGGTTGGTGACGT
>CAZBUU010000410.1:0-3578 GCA_964495125.1 uncultured Rubrivivax sp. | reverse complement strand
TCTGCGTGCCGCTCAGCGTGACCTCGCTGCCCTGGCTGATGCGGACTTCGATGCCCTCCTGCTTGCTCACTACCTGGCCGTTGCGCACCAGCGAGACGCTGTAGGTGCCGGCGGGGATGGAGGTGAGGTTGAAGCGGCCTGAGGCGTCGGGCTTGATGGTCCGCTTGAAGCCGGTCTCCTTGCTTTCCACGACCACCTCGGCACCGGCAGCAGCCGGGACCGTGCCGTAGATGGTGCCCGTGGTGTTGGACTGCGCAAATGCCGTGGGGGCCAGGGTCAGGCCAGCAGTGGCCAGGCCAAAGGCCAGTGCAATTGAGCGAGCAATCGCCGTTTTCCGAATCATTCAGCTCTCCGGTGAGTGGGGAAATCTCGAAGGGTTGGTGCGACTGCGGGTAGCGAGTCGGCGCCGTCGACAAAGGGTTTTCCCTGCGTCCGTCCCTCCAAGGCGTGCGGCATTTTGGTTCACTTTTCTTTGAACTCAGATACCGGGAGTCACGCAGTCGCGGTGTCGTGGCGTCGGCGCAACTTTCGCCCTCGAGTCCGGCCAAGAAAAAACGCCCGCGTCGAAACCGACGCGGGCGTTCAGTCGAGTGATCCGTCGAGGCGAAATCAGAACTCGTAGCGCGCCGTCAGGCGAACGGTGCGGGGCGCCTGGAACGCGGTGGGCAGCCCGTAGTTGAGGCTGGGGCGGGTGTCGTTTCGGGCATAGTCGCCCACCTCGTTGGTCTCCGTCACCTTCTGCGAGTTGAGGACATTGAACACGTCGACGGCGAGGGTCAGCTTGCCGGTGGCGAGCTTGGGCTCGTAGGCGACCTGGAGATCGAAGCTCGACGTCCAGGGCGTACGACCCGCGGCGCCGCGCTGGCCCAGCTTGCCCTGGCAGTAGTAGGACGAGGCGCTGGTGTATTGACCCGATTCGGCGAAGTCAGGCACGGTATCGGGGACGAAGCCGATGCAACTCTTCGGGCGGCCGGAGGCGAACACAGCATTCAGGCCCACGCGCACCGAGTCGGTGAGCGCATAGGTACCGAACGCCTTGATCACATGACGCCGGTCGTTCGGCAGGAAGCCATTGGCGCCGTCCGTGAACGAGCCGAAGTCGAAGTCCTGGGTAATGCCTGCGTCTTCCTGATTGAGGTTGGACTGCACGTAGCCCTCGGCCGTGCCACGGCTCTTGGACCAGGTGTAGGACGCGTTCATCCCCCACTTGCCGTCGAAGGGCTTGTCGACAGAGAACTCCAGCGCGTTGTACTTGCGCTGGTATTTCGCCAGACCGAAGTAGCTCGCGGGGATCGTCTTCTCCACGAGGTTTCCATCGCCCAGCACGTCCATCTTCAAGGTGACGTCGCGGCCCGGGTTGACGATGATGCACTGGGCCAGGCCCACGGTCGCGAAGGCGTTGTTGAAGCCGTTGTCCGCGGCCCAATTCTCCATCGGGTAGTGGCCGCAGAAGTCGTCCATGCCGTCGTTGATCTTGCGATGGACGTACTTCACCCCGACCGTCCACTGCTTGCTCAGCGCCTTCTGGAAGCCCAGGATCAATTCGTCCTGGTTCATGGGCTGCAGCTTGGTGTCGGCGATGGTGCCAGGATCGGGCAGCGCACCGCTGGCCACGATGGTCGGCGAACCGATCTGCGTGGCGCCAAGTCCCACGGGAGCCTGCGTCCGGGGGTCGCGGCTCTGGAACTGGAAGAACTCGCGGATGAAGCTCTCGGAACGCGTCGCACGAATGTTGGTATTGGCCGCGACCGGGATGAAGTAGCGGCCTGCGTTGCCGTATACCTTCAGCGAGGCGTCCCCGTTCACGTCCCAAGAGGCACCGAAGCGCGGGGCAAGAAGATTCGTCGCCTTGACGAAGGGCTGCTTGTCGGCATTGCGGTTCTCAAAGGACTCGCTCCGCAGACCACCATAGACCAGCCAGTTTTTCGTCACCTTCCAACTGTCCTCGACGTAGAACGCGTCGTTCAGCACTTCGAATTCGCCCGAAGTCGACGAATTCTGTTGGCGTCGGACGTACTGGCTGCCGGGCTGGAAGCCGCCAACCCCGTTGATGCGGCCGCTGGCAGGCGTGATGAAGTAGCGGTAGTAGTAGCCGCCCGCTTGCCAAGCCGATCCGGCTTCGTAGGATGTGAATTTCTGGTTGTCGATGCCTGCGCGGAGCGTGTGTGCACCGAGGACATATTCAACATCCAAACGAACTGCCTTGCGCTTGTCGGTGTCGAAGGGGCGTGCCTGGGAGTCGCGGATCGTGACGAAATCGTAAGGAGGACCCCAACAGCCGATCTCGGTGAAGACGGCCTGAACGTCGGCAACTGGCGGACACTGCTTGCTGGGGCTGTCGTCACCCCGGGCGCCTGTGGACTTGAGGCGGTCGAAGTTGGTCTTGCCGAACAAGGCCGAGACCGTCAAGTTGTCGGTGATGTAAGCCGTCGCCTTGCTGATGACGACTGAACCGCCTTGCGTCTGCTCACTCTTCGCCGAAGTGCCCAGTAGGCTCGTCGCATACAACTGACCTCCATTGCTGTAGTCGTCGAGGCGGAAACGTTCCTTGTTGGAGATCGCCGTGAGTTCGAGGTTCAGCGAGTCGACCGGACTGAAGTCGACCTTGATCATTCCGCGCGGGCGATTGCTGACGGTCTTGGTGGCCTCTGAGCGGCCGTAGTCGACGTCGACATCATTGCGCCCTTCGAGCAGGGCAAACACGAACAGCTTGTCCTTGATGATCGGGCCGCCGGCGAAGATGTTGTAGCTGAGCCGGGTGCGCTCGTCATCGCGCTGGAACAGCGTGAAGCCCTCGGCGGGTAGACCCGGGCCGTCAGGCTCCAGGTTGGCGACGTTCTTGCCCTTTGAGCGCAACTGCTTTGGCTCGTAGTAGACCGCACCACCCACCTTCCATTCGTTGGTGCCCCGCTTGGTGACCAATGAGACGACGCCACCCAGCGAGCGGCCGTACTCGGCGCCGTACCCGCCCGACTTGACCTGCTGCTGAGATACTGCCTCGAACGGCAGTTCAGCGTAAGACAAGAAATTTCGGATGTTCGTGACGTCGAAGCCGTTGATGTAGTACCCGTTTTCGCCCACCGATGCGCCGCCGAAGGAAGGCAGCTTGCCGGCGCCCAAGCCGTCGTCACCCTGCACCACGCCCGGCGCCAGGAAGGCAACGGCGTTGACGTTGCGGGCTACCGGCAGGGAGCGGATCTGTTCGGAAGTGAACACCGAGTTCGATTCAACGCTGGAGACGTCAATGGACGAACGGATTCGCGAAGCCGCAATTTCGATGCGTTGGGCATCACCTTCGAACAGCACCTCACTGCCCGAACCGATGGCGACGTTCACTTCGCGAGTGACACCACCGGTAGTGACCTTGTAGCGGCCCGGAGGCAGCTTGCTGAAGTTGAAGCTGCCGTCGCTCCCGGCCTTGATCTCGCGCTTGACGCCCGTATCAACGGCCTGCAGCGTGACCGTGGCGCCGCCCTTGGCCTTGCCGTACAGCGAGCCCTCGGCGCTCTGAGCCAGCGCGGCAGCGGTGAACGCCATGCCGATGGCCAGCGCAAATGCGGAAGGCCTGAACCTGATCG
>CAZBUU010000409.1:0-3582 GCA_964495125.1 uncultured Rubrivivax sp. | reverse complement strand
GGCTTCAGCATCCAGGACGCCAAGATCCACACCACCAAGGCCGGCTTCGCGCTCGACACCTTCCAGGTGGTGGCGACCAACGGCATCGCGCCCGAACACGCCAGCGGCTACCGCGACCTGATCTCGCTGGTGGAGACGCAGGCCGCGCTGGCGCTGGCCAGCGACGGCCCGCTGCCCGAGCCGCGGCGCGGCCGCGTGTCACGCCGCGTCAAGAGCTTCCCCGTGGTGCCGCGCGTGTCGCTGGCGCCGGACGAACGGGCGCAGCGCTGGCTGCTCACGGTGTCGGCCAGCGACCGCACCGGGCTGCTCTACGCCATCAGCCGCGTGATGGCCCGCAACCACGTCAACCTGCAGCTGGCCAAGATCACCACGCTGGGTGAGCGCGTGGAAGACACCTTCCTCGTCGACGGGCCGGAGCTGCAGAAGTCCAAGGCGCAGCTGCGCATCGAGAGCGAACTGCTCGACGCCGTCACCGCGCCGCAGGGATGACATGGGCGTCCATCGCCTGAGTGCCGCCGACGCCATCGCACGCCTGGCCGGGTTCGACGCCGTCATCGACGTGCGCAGCGAAAGCGAGTTCGCCGAAGACCACCTGCCCGGCGCCGTGAACTGGCCGGTGCTCAGCGACGCCGAGCGCCACGCCATCGGCTTCGAATACACGCAGGTCTCGCCCTTCGCGGCGCGCAAGCGCGGCGCTGCGCTGGCGTCGCGCAACATCGCGAGCCACGTCGAGACGCACGTGCAGCCGCTGCCGCAGGGCTGGCGACCGCTGGTCTACTGCTGGCGTGGCGGGCAGCGCTCGGGCTCGCTGTCGCTGGTGCTGGGGCAGATCGGCTTCTCGGTGCAGGTGCTCGAAGGCGGCTACCAGGCCTTCCGCCGCCACGTGCTGGCCGAACTCGACCCGCTGGCCGAGCAGTTCGACTTCCGCGTGCTCTGCGGCCGCACCGGCTCGGCCAAGAGCCGCCTGCTGCTGGCGCTGCGGGAGGCTGGCGCCCAGGCGCTGGACCTGGAAGCCCTGGCCTGCCACCGCGGCAGCGTGCTGGGGCCGCTGCCGGGGCGGCCCCAGCCTTCGCAGAAGGCCTTCGAGACGGCGCTGTGGCAGGCGCTGCGCGACCTGGATCCCGCGCGCCCGGTCTTTGCCGAAGGCGAAAGCCGGCTCATCGGGCGGCTGCGCGTGCCCGAGCGCCTGACCGATCGCCTGCGCGGCGCGCGCTGCGTGGAGGTGCGCCTGCCGCTGGCCGCACGGGTGGAGTTCCTGCTCGACGACTACGCCCACTTCGTGACCGACACCGAGGCCTTCTGTGAACGCCTCTCCGCCCTGCGTGAACAGCGCGGCGCGGCGGTGGTGGCGCGCTGGCAGGCCCAGGCGCGCGCCGGCGCGCTGCGCGAGGTGGTGCAGGAACTGCTGACGCTTCACTACGACCCGGGCTACTCGCGCTCGATGGAGCGCAACTACCGCGGCTTCGCCGACGCACAGGCGCTGGAACTGGCGGACTGGAACCCGCACGCGCTGGCGGAGGCCGCTCGCGGCCTGCTCACCCACGGGTGAACCCGGTCAAGGCCGTGCAAGCCGGCCTGCCTACACTTCGCACCCGATGCTGCCCACCGAACCCACCTACGCCCGCGGCTTCCGCATCCGCGCCGTGCCGGCGACGCAACCCCTGCGCTGGCTGGGCAAGGGTTGGGCCGATCTGATGCGCTGCCCTGTGCCGGGCCTGCTGCACGGGGCCTTCGCCGCCATCGTGGGTGCGGTACTGCTGGCTCTGGCACGCGACCGCTTCTGGCTGCTGGCCGGCAGCTTCAGCGGCTTCCTGCTGGTGGCGCCGCTCGTCGCCACGGGCCTGTACCAGGTCAGTCGCACGCTCGGTCAGAAGCGCCGCGCCACGCTGGCCACGGCGCTGGGGGTGTGGAAACCCAAGGACCACCGGCTGGTCACCTTCGGCCTGCTGCTGGCGCTGGCGGGCACGGGCTGGGTGCTGACCTCGGCCTCGCTCATCACCGCCTTCGCGCCGGCACCGGTGAACAGCCCGGCCGACTTCCTGCGCATCGTGGTGCTCGACGAGACCGGCCACCTCTTCGAAGCCTGGCTGGTGCTGGGCAGCATGCTGGCTGCCCCCATGTTCGCCAGCAGCGTGGTGGCCATCCCGATGCTGCTGGACCGGCCACACGGCGTCGTCACCGCCGTGGCCACCAGCGTGGGCGCCGCGCTGATGAACCCGCCCGCCATGGCGCTGTGGGCCACCCTGCTCCTCGCGCTGACCCTGCTGGGCATGGCCACCTTCATGGTCGGCCTGGTGGTGGTGGTGCCCTGGCTGGCGCACGCCAGCTGGCACGCCTATGTCGACCTCGTCGAACCGGTGGCCACGGCCAGCCTCGACGCGAACGGCGCACCCGGGCCGCACTGACATGTTCGGCTTCAACGAAGAGGAAATCGCCCAGTTCGGGCTGACCTTCGGGGTCGGCGCGTTCATGGCCTACATGGCCTTCATCATCTTCCAGCTGGCGCGGGAGTCGAAAGCAGGCCGGTTCGGCACCTTCGTGCTCTTCCTGGCGCTGGGCTTCGGGCTGGTGGGTTTCATGGCCAAGGGCATCATCAAGTACTTCATGCGCGGCGGCTGACCTCCGTCAAGACGCGGCGCCGGTGCGCTGGGGACACTGCGCGCCATGGACACCACCGCCCCGGCGCCGCCGCGCCATTCCGCCATCGACGACCTGCAGGGCCTCGTCACCGGCACGGTGGTGGTGGCGCTGTCGCTGCTGCTGCTGCGGCACGCCGGGCTCGTCACCGGCGGCACGGCCGGCATGGCGCTGGTGGCGCACTACGCCCTGGGTGTGCCCTTCGGCGCCGCCTTCTTCGTCATCAATCTGCCCTTCTACGTGCTGGCCTGGCAGCGCATGGGGCGCGCCTTCACGCTGAAGACGCTGGGGGCGGTGGCGCTGATGTCGGTGCTGTCCGAAGTGCTGCCGCGCCTGGTGACGGTGCAGGCCGTGGACGCCGCCTTCGCCGCCATCCTGGGCGGCCTGCTGGCCGGCGTGGGGCTGCTCATCCTCTTCCGCCACCGCGCCAGCCTGGGCGGGCTGAACGTGCTGGTGCTGCTGCTGCAGGAACGCAAGGGCTGGCGCGCCGGCCGCGTGCAGGGCGTGGTGGACGTGCTGATCCTGCTGGCCTCGTCGCCCTGGCTCAGCCTGCGGCAACTTCTATTGAGCGTGCTGGGCGCCGTGACGCTGAACTTCGTGCTGGCGGTGAATCACCGCCCGGGAAGATACGTGGGCTTTTGAACGAAGAAGGCCGGCAAAGCCGGCCTTCATGGAACCCTGACTGGAGCCCCCTCGCGGAGGGGGCTCGGGGGAGCCGGACGCTCACCCGAAGGGTTGAACGACCAGAGGTCGTTCAACCCTTGTGCAGACCGCCGTTGCAGGAGAAGTCGGCACCGGTGGCGAAGCCGGAATCCTCGCCGGCAATCCAGCCGACCATGGAGCCGATCTCCTCCGGCGTGCCCAGGCGCTTGACCGGGATGGTGGCGACGATCTTCTCCAGCACCTCGGGCTTGATGGCGCGGACCATCTCGGTGCCGATGTAGC
>CAZBUU010000408.1:0-3587 GCA_964495125.1 uncultured Rubrivivax sp. | reverse complement strand
GGCTGGCATGGCGTCTGGGGCAGTGGCAGCGCGCTGGTGGACTACCTGATCCCCATTCCCGTGGCCGGCGGCGTGCTGCACGTTCCCAGCTTCCTCCTGGGCGCGGTGGCGGTGGCGCAGGCGCCGCACTGGTCGGCCACGGCGCTGTCGCGGGCGCGCGTGCTGGCGCTGTGCGTGGCGCTGGCCGGCGGCTTCTTCCTCTTCGACCTGCCCGGCGGCCGCGTGCACGAGAACCCGCTGGCGCTGTTCCTGCTCAGCGACGGCGTGCTGGCCTTGTTGGTGCTGAGCCTGCTGGGCGGGCAACTGGGTTTCCGCCGCGAGCCCTTGTCGGTGGGCGTGGCCCTGGTGCTGGGGCCCGTGCTCGGCCTGGCGGCGCTGATGGCCTTGCTGGCGCCCGGCGCGCCGGACTTCGAGCCCGGCCTGTCGTCGACCGACAGCACCGGCACCACCAGGCGCCAGTTCGTGCACACCACGAAGGGGCCCGATGGCGAGCGCTTCCGCGCGCAGGCACTGGCCTGGGCCGAACGGGACCAGCACCCGTGGCTGGGCAAGGACGTGGAGGAGGTGTCGCTGTTCTTCACCGCCCGGGCCGCAGCCGCCGTGACGGGCCACGAAGGCGACGTGTTCGTCACGCTGTGCCTGTACGAGGACGGCACGCCGCCGCGCTGGCTGGACGGCGTGGGCCTGTGCTCGCGCGACCACCTGAGCTTCGACGAGCGCGTTCGCCGCGCCGCGCGCCGCCTGCCCGACACCGTGCCGCGCGACGAGGCGATGGCACGGGGCCTGCGACAGGCGTGTGCCGAGGCACCACCGGCGCCGGCGGCGCCGGCTTCGGCGTGGGTGAGCCGGGTGTGGCGGTGCGAGGGCGTGGGGCCAGCAAGGCCCTGAGCTGGTGGCGCTCGCGGTCTCTGGCGATCCACCGAAGCGTCGCGGTCCACAATGGGCCATGCCTCGTCACCTGCTTCAGGTCCTGCTGGTTCTGACTTGCGTCCTGGTGACGGGCTCGCTGAGTTCTGCCGAAGCTGCGGAGTCGGTCAAGGTGGGCTCGAAGCGGTTCACCGAGAGCTACATCCTCGGAGAGATGGTTCGCCAGTCGCTGCAGGGCGCCGGCATTCCAGCCGAGCACCGGCAGGGCCTGGGCAACACCGCCATCCTGGAGCAGGCCCTGCGAAGTGGACAGATCGACGTCTACCCGGAATACACCGGCACCATCCTGCGCGAACTGCTCAAGCGCCCGTGGCCGGCGGAGGCGCCGCCGCCCTCGCTCGACGAACTGAACGCCTGGCTCGCCCCTTCGGGCCTCAAGGCCGCCGTACCGCTGGGCTTCAACAACACCTATGCGCTGGCCATGCGCGAGGCCGATGCGCAGCGGCTGGGCGTGAGCTCCCTGTCGGATCTGGCGCGCCTGCCGGCGGCAGAAGCCGCGCGCCTGCGGCCGGGGCTGTCGCACGAATTCCTGGTGCGCGCCGATGGTTGGCCTGCGCTCAAGCGCCGCTATGCACTGCCCCTGGCCGACCCGCCGGCGCTGGACCATGGCCTGGCCTACCAGGCGCTGGCCAAAGACCAGGTGGACCTGATCGACGTCTACAGCACCGACGCGCAGATCGGACGCCTGGGCCTGCGCGTGCTGAAGGACGACCTGGCTTTCTTCCCGCGCTATGACGCGGTCCTGCTGATGCGGGCGAGCCTGCCGGACCCGGCACAGGCCGCACTGGCGGCTCTGGCGGGCCGCATCGACGAAGCGCGGATGATTGCGCTGAACGCCGCCGTGGAACTGGACGGGCGGAGCTTCGCCGAAGTGGCCCAGGGCTTCCTGCAGGTCCCGGCCGGCACGGCCACCGGCGCTGCCCCTTCGCTGCTGAGCCACCTGCTGGCACCCGACCTGGGACGGCTGCTGCTGGAACACCTGGGCCTCGTGTTCGGCTCGGTGCTGCTCGCCGCGGCACTGGGCGTCCCGCTGGGCGTGGCCGCGCACCGCCACCCCCGCCTGGGCCACTGGGTGGTGGGCACGGTGGGCATGCTGCAGACGGTGCCGTCGCTGGCCATGCTGGCATTCCTGATCGCCGCCGTCGGGCGCATCGGCTTCGTTCCGGCGCTGCTGGCCTTGTTCCTGTATGCGCTGCTGCCCATCGTGCGCAACACGCTGGCAGGCCTGGCGGGGGTTCCCGAGGGCCAGCGCGATGCGGCCCGCGCGCTGGGGCTGCAAGCGGGAGCCGTGCTGCGGCTGGTGGAACTGCCCCAAGCCCTGCCCACCCTGCTGGCGGGCGTGGCGACCGCGGCCGTCATCAACGTGGGCACGGCCACGGTGGCGGCCTTTGTCGGCGCCGGCGGGCTGGGTGAACGCATCGTGGCCGGCCTGGCCGTGAACGACACCGACCGCATGCTGGCCGGCGCACTGCCGGCGGCCCTGCTGGCGCTGCTGGTGCAAGGCCTCTTTGCCGCGCTGGACCGTGTGCTGGTACCGGCACCCCTGCGCAGCCGCCGGTGGCAGGCTAGCGCGTCAGCCAGCGCCGCGAAGCGAAGCTGAGACCATCCACCAGCACCACCAGCAGCAGCATGGCGATCAGCACCGTGGCCGTCTTGTGCATCTGGAACAGGCTCATGTGGAAGGACAGCATCTGGCCCAGGCCGCCCGCGCCCACCACACCCAGCACGGCCGCAGCGCGGATGTTGTTCTCCCAGCGGTACAGCGAGTAGCTCATCAGCTGCGGCAGCACCTGTGGCAGCGTGGCGTAGAGGAACTGGCGTGCCGTGCCGCCGCCTTGCACCCGCAGCGCGGCGGCGGGTCCCGGCGGGGCGTTCTCGATGGCCTCCGCGAACAGGCGCCCCAGCACGCCGGTGGTGTGCACCGCCAGCGCCAGCGTGCCGGCGAACGGCCCCAGGCCGGTGGCGATCAGCAGCAAGGCGGCCCACACCAGTTCGGGTACCGCGCGCAGCGCGTTGAGCAGCAGCCGCGCCGGCGTGCGTGCGCGCGCCGGGTCCTCGGCGTGCAGCCGGCTCGCGGGCAGGGCCAGCAGCACGCCCGCCATCGCCGCCAGCAGCGTGCCCAGCGCCGACATGGCCAGCGTCTCCCAGGCCGCGATGGCCACGCTGCGGACGAAGGGCGCGCTCAGCTCGGGCGGCGCGAACTCGGCGAGGAAGCGGCCCATGCTGGCCAGCGCGGGGCCTGACGCGAGTTCGGCCAGGTGCAGGTCCAGCGACGCGAAGCTGGCCACCACCAGGACCAGCACGCCGGCCACCAGCCAGCAGGCGCGGCAGCGCGCGTCGAACAGCGGCGGCGGCAGCCGGTAGGGACGGTTGGCGGCGCCCGGGCGCATGGCTTCAACCCAGGGCGCGGCGCAAGGCCGCGCTCAGCCGGTCGGCCAGCGCGACCAGGGCCACGAACACCAGCAGCATGGTCAGCACCTCGCCGCCGGCGAACATCTTCAGCGAGCCGTCCATCAGCTGTCCCAGGCCGCCGGCACCGACGAAGCCCAGCACCACCGAACTGCGGATCGCGCACTCCCAGCGGTAGACGGTGTAGCTGGTCAGTTCGGCCGCGTTCTGCGGCAGCAGCCCGTAGGCGAAGGCCTGCAGCCGCGTGCTGC
>CAZBUU010000407.1:0-3590 GCA_964495125.1 uncultured Rubrivivax sp. | reverse complement strand
GATTGCAGCACGACGTCGCCACGGGGTGTGGCGAAGGTGGCTTCGACCGCGGGCATCCCCTCGGCCTGCACCGTGGCGCCGCGCAGGCGCAGCACGTCGCGGGCGCGCGGCGGCACGCCGCGCAGCGTCAGCGCCTTGAGCGTGACGCCGCTGTCGGGCATGGCCGTGGCCGGGTGCGTGCCCTGCCACTGGATCAGCGTGGGCAGCGCGCCGTCGCACAGCAGCTGGCCGTCTTCACGCACCAGGATCTGCCAGGCCAGCCGGCCCGCCGGCGTGTCGCGGTGCGCGGCGATGGGGTCGCCCGGCGCCAGGCCCACGGTGATGAGGCCCCAGCGGTGCATGTCCAGCATGGTCGAGCGCGCGACGGCGTGCACGAGGCGCGGGCCTTCGGCCACCAGCCGCGCCTGCAGCGCCGCATCGTCCAGCCCGAACCAGCGCGCGCGGATGGGCGGCGGGGCTTCGGGGTCGATGGCGATGATCTCGAGGTAGGCGTCCGGGCAGGTGTCGCTGGCGATCTTCAGCAGCCGGTTGTGCGTGCCCATCAGCGGGTGCTGGCCGCCCGGGCCGGGCGCCACGCCCAGCGTGGCTTCGCACCAGGCCGCGCCCTGCGCCAGCGAAGCGGCCGCGACGACAAGGTGGTCGACGAAGACCGTCACAGCGTGACTTCGCCGTCGACCACCGCCACCACGTCACCACCGATCCAGATGTCGTCGCCCACCTGCTGCACGTGCACGCGCCCCGCGCGCTGCAGCACCGTGCCTTGCGAGGCCACGTAGGCGGCCGGCGCCAGCCCGGCGCCGATGAGCCACTGCGCCACGCTGGCGTTCAGGCTGCCGGTGACGGGGTCTTCGGTGAGCTGCTCGGTGTCGTGGTACAGCGCACGCAGTTCGAAGGCGCAGTCGTGGCCGGCGGTGTGCGCGCCCACCAGGCCCAGCTTGATGCCGCGCAGCAGCTCGCCCTTCCCGCGCACCGCCAGCACCTGCTTGGCCGAGCGCAGCATCACCGCGCACCAGCCGGGGCCGTTGTCCACCCACTGGTGATGCAGCACGTCCTCGCGCACCACGCCGATGCCACTCAGGATGCGCGCCAGCAGCGCGTCGTCCAGCGGGCCGGTGCGGCGCAGCGGCGGTGCCGCGAAGGCCAGCCGGGTGCCGTCCTGTCGGATGCGAACCAGGCCCACGCCGCATTGCTGCACCACGGTACCGGGTGTCTTCGGCACGCCGCCGGCCGCCAGCCAGGCGTGGCAGCTGCCCAGCGTGGGGTGGCCGGCGAAGGGCAGCTCGCCGCCGGGCGTCCAGATGCGCACGTGGTAATCGGCGGCGGGGTCCGAGGGCGGCAGCAGGAAGGTCGTCTCGGACAGGTTCGTCCAGCGCGCGAAGGCGGCCATTTCGGCGTCGCTCAAGCCCGTGGCCGCATGCACCACGGCCAGCGGATTGCCTTTCAGCGGCACGGCGCTGAAGACGTCCACCTGGTGGAAACGTCGCTTCATGCGAGCACGGCCTTCAGCAGCGTGGCCAGCGCGGCCACGGCGGTGGCGATCTGCCCCGGCGTGGCCGTGACGAAGCTCAGCCGCAGCGTGTTGGCATGCTGGCCCGGCCCGGCGTTGGGGAAGAAGGTGGCGCCCGGCACGTAGGCCATGCCGGCCTCCACGGCCTGCGGCAGCAGCGCCGTGGCGTCGATCTGCGGCGGCAGCGTGAGCCAGAAGAACATGCCGCCGACCGGGGCGTTCCAGTGCACGCCTTCGGGCATGTGCGCGGTGAGCGCCGCTGCCATCGCGTCGCGCTGCGCCTTGTAGCGGGCGCGGATGGTGGGCACGTGCGCCTTCAGGAAGCCGCCCTTGATGACCTCGTGCACGACGCGCTGGTTGAAGCCGGGCGTGTGCAGGTCGGCCGCCTGCTTGGCCTGCAGCAGCTTGGGGTACAGGGCCTTGGGCGCGATGACGTAGCCCAGCCGCAGGCCCGGGGCCAGCACCTTGGAGAAGGAGCCGAGATAGATGGCGCCCTCCCCCGCGCTGGCGCTCAGCGGCGGCGGCGGCGGGGCGTCGAACCAGAGGTCGCCGTAGGGGTTGTCTTCCACGATGGGCAGGCCCAGTTCGCGCGCCCGCTGCACCAGCGCCAACCGGCGCGACGCGGCCACGCAGCGCCCGCTCGGGTTCTGGAAGTTGGGCAGCAGGTAGACGAAGCGGGGCTTCTCGCGGCCTTGCACCGCGGCGCTGAGCGAATCGGGCATGGGGCCCTCGTCGTCGCCTTCCACGGCCACGAACTCGGGCTCGTAGGGCGCGAAGGCCTGCAGCGCACCCAGGTAGGTGGGCGACTCCACGGCCACGCGGCTGCCGGGGTCGATGAGCACCTTGCCCACGAGGTCCAGCCCCTGCTGCGAGCCGGTGGTGATGAGCACCTGCGAAGCGTCGGCCACCACGCCGTGCGTGGCCATCTCTGCGGCCACCCATTCGCGCAGCGGCGCGAAGCCTTCGCTGGCGGCGTACTGCAGCGCTTCCTTGGGCGTCTCGCGCAGCACGCGCTCGGTGGCCACGCGCATGGCCTCGATGGGGAAGCTCTCGGGCGACGGCAGCCCGCCGGCCAGCGAGACGATGCCCGGGCGTTCGGTGAGCTTGAGGATCTCGCGGATCGTCGACGGGTTCAGCCGCTCGGCGCGGCGCGCCATCTGCCAGGGGGTGCTCATGCGGGAGTCTCTTCGGTCGGGGGTGAGAGGGTAGCGCCTTCGTGCGTTTCGTCGAGCATCCAGCGCACGGCCGCTTCGGCGTGCAGCGCGGTGGTGTCGAACACCGGCAGCGGGCTGCAGGCGGCGTCGATGAGCAGCGTGATCTCGGTGCAGCCGAGGATCACGGCCTCGGCGCCGGCCTCGCGCTGGCGGGCGATGAGGGCCACCACGGCGGCGCGCGATGATTCGCTGACCACGCCGCGGCACAGCTCGTCGAAGATCACGCGGTGCATCAGCGCGCGGTCGTCTTCGGCGGGCACGACGAGTTCGACGCCATGCTGCTGCTCCAGCCGCTGGCGCACGATGGACGGGTCTTCCATCGTGAAGCGCGTGCCCAGCAGCGCGGCGCGGCGCACGCTGGCCGCGCGCAGGGCCTGCCCGGTGGCGTCGGCGATGTGCAGCAGCTGCAGGCCGCCTTCAGCCTCCACCACGGCCGCCACCTTGTGCATGGTGTTGGTGGCGATGACCAGGCCCTCGGCGCCCGCGGCCTTCAGCCCCGCGGCGGCCTGCGCCAGCACGCGCGCGGCGCCGTGCCAGTCGCCGGCGCGCTGCAGCGCGGCCACGGCTTCGAAGTCCACGCTGTGCAGCAGCAGCTTGGCGCTGTGCAGCCCGCCCAGGCGCGCGGCCACGCCCTGGTTGACGAGCCGGTAGTACAGCGCCGTGGATTCCCAGCTCATGCCGCCCAAAACTCCCAAGGTCTTCATGCCACCCTCTGCACCTTTTGTCGCACCGGCATGCGCCGGCCCAGGAACACCACCGCGATCACCGCCAGCGAAAATCCCACCGTCGCCGGCTCCAGCCGTTCGCCCAGCACCGGCACGGCGAACAGCAGCGCCAGGAAGGGTTGCACCAGCTGCACCTGGCTGACG
>CAZBUU010000406.1:0-3659 GCA_964495125.1 uncultured Rubrivivax sp. | reverse complement strand
GCCATCAACGCGCTGCTCACCGTGGGCCGCGGCCAGCGCCTGGGCCTGTTCGCCGGCACCGGCGTGGGCAAGAGCGTGCTGATGGGCATGATGGCGCGCTACACCGAGGCCGACGTCATCGTCGTCGGGCTCATCGGCGAGCGCGGCCGCGAGGTCAAGGAATTCATCGAGGACATCCTCGAAGAGGAAGGCCGCGCGCGCAGCGTCGTCGTCGCCGCCCCGGCCGACGCGCCGCCGCTGCTGCGCATGCAGGGTGCGAGCTACGCCACCGCCATCGCCGAACACTTCCGCGACCGCGGCCTGCACGTGCTGCTGCTGATGGACAGCCTCACGCGCTACGCCATGGCACAGCGCGAGATCGCGCTGGCCATCGGCGAGCCGCCGGCCACCAAGGGCTACCCGCCGAGCTGCTTCGCCAAGCTGCCGCAGCTGGTGGAACGCAGTGGCAACGGCCTCAACGGCTGCGGCTCCATCACCGCTTTCTACACCGTGCTGAGCGAGGGCGACGACCCGCAGGACCCCATCGCCGATGCCGCGCGCGGCATCCTGGACGGCCACATCGTGCTCTCGCGCGAACTCGCGGAGAGCGGGCACTACCCGGCCATCGACGTCGAACGCTCGATCTCGCGCGTGATGACCGCCGTGTCGCCGCGCCAGCACCTCGAAGCCGCCCGCCGCATGCGCCAGCTGCTGTCGCGCGTGAACAAGGCGCGCGACCTCATCCAGCTCGGCGCTTACCAGAGTGGCCACGACGCCGAGCTGGACCTGTCCGTCCGGCTGCAACCCCAGATGACCGCCCTGCTGCAGCAGGACATGCACGAGCGCGCCGCGCTCGACAGCAGCCGCGCACAGCTGCTGCGGCTGATGTCGAACTGAACCCCCGAGGCCCCCCACCATGAGCACCTCCCTGCACGCCCTGCTCTCGCACGCCGAGAACCTGCGCGACGAGACGCTGTCCCAGCTGGCCCAGGCCGAGTCGCAACAGCGCCAGCTGGAACGCCAGGCCACGCAGCTGGCGGGCTACCGCGACGACTACCGCGCGCGCCACCCCGCCACCGGCGGCCGCAGCGCTGCCATCGAGCTGCTGCGCGTGCACCAGGGCTTCATGCTGCGGCTGGACCAGGCGCTGGCCCAGCTGCAGGGGCAGCAGACGCAGGCGTCTGCGCGGCTGGAGGCCCTGCGCCGCCAGCTGCTGGCGCAGGAGACGCGCGTGGCCTCGGTGCGCAAGCTCATCGAGCGCCGCACCCAGGAGGCCGAACTCGCCGCCAGCCGCCGCGAGCAGCGCCACACCGACGACGCCACGGCGCAGCGCCACCGCAGCGCCCGCCTGCGCGGCAACAACGACCTCGCCCCGCTGCTGCACTGATGCTCGCCAGCCCCGTTTCCGCATCCGCCGCGCCGACCCCCGCCGCGCCACCGGCCGGCCCCGGCAGCCCGGCGCCCGAGGACGGCAGCGGCGAAGCCAGCTTCGCCCGCGTGCTGGAGCAGCAGAGCGGCCGGCGCGCCCAGGAATCGCGGCCCGCGGGTCCGCGCGGCCCGGCCCGCACCGAGGGCATCAAGACCGCGGCGGCGCAGGAAGCACCCCGCCCGGAGGCCACGCCGCCGGCCCTGCCCGACGGGGCGGCCGCCACCGTGGTCGCCACCGGAGAAACTGCAGCGCCGGACGAGCCGGCCGCCGCCAAGGACGAAGCCGCCAACGGCGACGCCAGCGGCTGGACCGCCGTGCTGCCCTTCATGGCACCGCGCACGGCACCGCCCGAGACGGCCCGCGCCCACTCCGACGCTACGGGCGGCCCCTCGGCGCGTGGCCGCGGCCCCGCGTCAGCGCTGCCGGCCGCCGCCGAACCTGGGCCGACGCCAGCGGTGCCCGAGCCAGCGGCCGCCCCTGTCACGGCAGCCGTCCGCAACGAGCTCGCCTTCACCCTGCCGCAGGCCGAGCCTGCCCTGCGCGCCACCGGTCCCGAGAGTGCCCTGCCGCCGCCATCAGTCCCGGCGCCGGCCGCTGCGCCAGCCCCCTCTGCTTCACACGCCGTCGCCGAGGCCGCCGTGGCCGCCCGGCCCGGCAGCGCCGAGTTCGCCCCCGAGCTCGGCGCCCGCCTGGCCACCTTCGTTCGTGATGGCGTGGAACACGCCCGTCTGGAACTTCATCCTGTCGAGCTGGGGCCGGTGACGGTGCAGATCCAGCTCGACGGCGCCAACGCCCGCGTCCACCTGGCCGCCGAGCAGGCGCCCACGCGGCAGGCCCTGGAGCAGGCCCTGCCCACCCTGGCCGGCACGCTGCGCGAGGCCGGGCTCACGCTCGCCGGAGGCGGTGTCTTCGAGCAGCCGCGCCAGGCGGCCCGCGACGGCGCCAACGGCAACGCCAGCCCACGCGGCCGCGACGCCGGCAGCGACGAAGCCTCCGGCCCGCTGGCCGCCGTGGCGGCCCCGGCAGCCCTGCGCCGCCGCGGCGTCGTCGATCTCGTCGCCTGAGCGCCGACCGGCGCGCCACAGCGCGCTTGAAGGCGGCTTTGCGGC
This sequence comes from uncultured Rubrivivax sp., assembly GCA_964495125.1. GTDB lineage: Bacteria > Pseudomonadota > Gammaproteobacteria > Burkholderiales > Burkholderiaceae_C > Rubrivivax. Next base: position 1,142 of record CAZBUU010000406.1, on the reverse strand, counting down.
CCCTTATCGGGGCATCGAACGAGCTTCGGCGGTTCAAAAATGCCTGCATCCGGCCGAGAAGGCGCCACCTCCGTGGCACCCACCGGCCCTGCAGGAGACCGCATGTCGACCGCCGCCACCACCACCGCCGCCGCCACGGAAGCCGCGCCGCCGCCCAAGGGCAGCAAGAAGAAGCTGATCATCATCATCGCCGTGGTGGCGCTCGTGCTCGTCATCGGCGGCGTCGCCGCGATGCTGCTGCTGAAGAAGAAGGCGCCCGACGCCGAGGCCGGCGCCGAGGGCGAGGACGCCGCACCGGCGGCCCACGCCGTGGTCGCCAAGCGCGACCCCAAGCACGTGCCCACCTTCGTGCCGCTGGAACCTTTCACCGTCAACCTGGCCGACCGCGAGGCCGAGCGCTACGCGCAGCTGGGCATCACGCTGGAGCTGGAGGACGCCAAGCTGGGCGACCAGATCAAGGCCTACATGCCGGCCATCCGCAACCAGATCCTGATGGCCATCGCCGACCGCACGGCCAACGAACTGCTGGGCCGCGAAGGCAAGCAGCAACTGGCCGAGCGCATCCGCCGCGAGACCGCCAAGGTGCTGGGCTTCGCCGTCGACGAGGACGACGATGCTGGCGCCGCGCCCGCGAGCGAAGACAAGGCCGCCGCGAAGAAGAAAAAGAAGAAGAAGGCCGCCGCGCCGCTACCGATCACCGCCGTCCACTTCTCGAACTTCATCATCCAGTGATCGTGGGCCCCCAAACTCGCTCTCGCTCGCTACCCCCCGAGGGGGCCGCTCGCCTGATGCCGGGGGCACCCCGTCGTCGGCTCTTGCTTGATCGCGCTGTCCAGGTGCGCTCGCCATGAATCAGCAGATTCTTTCTCAGGACGAAGTCGACGCACTGCTGCAGGGCATCACCGGCGAAAGCCAGAAGCTCGAGCAGGAGGACGGCCCGTCCACCGGCATCCGCGAATACGACCTGGCGAGCCAGGAACGCATCGTCCGCGGCCGCATGCCGACGATGGAGGTGATCAACGAGCGCTTCGCGCGGAACATCCGCATCGGCCTCTTCAACTTCATCCGCAAGAGCCCGGAAGTGGCCATCGGCGGCATCAAGGTGCAGAAGTTCAGCGCCTTCCTGCGCGAGATCGTCGTGC
>CAZBUU010000405.1:0-3673 GCA_964495125.1 uncultured Rubrivivax sp. | reverse complement strand
GGCCATCATCGGCCGCGGCATGGTGCGGGCCGGGCGGCTGGCGCGCATCCGCGTCAACGCGCGCGACACGCCCGGCGTGCTGGCCAGGATCACCGCCGTGGTGGCCGACGCCGGCGCCAACATCGACGAGGTGCACCACCAGCGCGCCTTCTCGATGCTGTCGGCGCAGGGCGTCGAGGTGGAGCTGGTGCTGCAGACGCGCAACCGCGCCCATGTGCAGGAGGTGGTGCAACGCCTGTCGCAGACGGGCTTCGACGCGCAGGTGCTTTGAGTGGACGCCGAGCGCTTCAAGGCCATGGTGTCGCGGCTGGAAGCCGAGAGCGCCGCTGCGCCGGGCGCCTACAAGGCCCGGGTGGCGGCGCTGGCGGGGCTGGGCTTCCTGATCCTGGCGCTGCTTCTGGGCACGGTGGGCCTGGGCATCGTGCTGCTGGCGGGTTTCGTGCTGGCGGTGGTGTTCAGCGGCGGCGCGGCGCTGCTCTTCCTGCTGAAGCTGGGCAAGCTGCTGCTCTTCATCGCGCTGCCGATGTGGTTCCTGGTGAAGCAGGGCGTGCAGGCGCTCTTCGTGCGCCTGCCGGCTCCCGAGGGTGAGCCCATCTCGCGGCAGCAGGCCCCGGCGCTGTTCGAGGCCCTGGACGGCATGCGCAGCCGCATGAAGGGCCCCCGGGTCCACCAGGTGCTGATCGTCGACGAGGTCAACGCGGCCGTGGTGCAGCGCCCGGCCTTCGGGCTCGTCGGCTTCCCGCGCAACACCCTGCTGCTGGGCCTGCCGCTGCTCGAAGGGCTGCCGCCGGAGGAAGCGCTGGCCGTGGTCGCCCACGAGTACGGCCACCTCGCGGGCTCGCACGGCCGCTTCGGCGCGTGGATCTACCGGCTGCGCCACAGCTGGGGCACGATCTCCGCGTTCACCGAGCAGCTGCAGGGCTGGCTGGCCGGTCTGGTGCGGCCGCTGGTGCGCTGGTACGCGCCCTACTTCAACGCCTACACCTTCGTGCTGGCACGCGCCAACGAGTACGAGGCCGATGCCGCCAGTGCCGAACTCGTCGGCGCGGCGGCCGCGGCCAACGCGCTCAAGCGCGTGAACCTCGTGGCACCGCGCTACGAAGCCTTCATCGGCAAGACCTTCGACCGCATCCGGGAGGACCCCCGCCCGCCCGCCGACCTGAACCAGCGCTGGGCCCGGCAGGCGCTGCTGCCCGCACCGGAAGACGACGCCCGGCGCTGGCTGGCGGATGCCCTGGACCGCCAGGGCGACGTGGCCGACACGCACCCCGTGTTGCGCCAGCGGCTGGCTGCCCTGTCCGGTGCGGACGGCACGCTCCCGCCACCATTGGACGGCCCCACGGCGGCCGAGGCCTGGCTGGGCCTGGCGCTGCCCACCCTGCGCCGTGGCTTCGAAGCCGCCTGGGCCGAGCGTATGGCGCAGCCCTGGGCCGATCGCCACGAGCAGGTGCAGCGTGACCGCCAGCGCCTGGCCGAACTGCGCGGCCTGGCCGCACGCGACCGCGACCAGGCCTTCGAGATGCTGAGCCTGCAGACCGCGCTGGAGATCGACGTCGACCAGCGCGAGGCCTGGGCCGCCTTCAATGCCGAACACCCGGGGCAGGCCGGCGGCCTGTTCTGCGAAGGCGCCGAGCGCCTGCACCACGACGACGCCGGCGGCCTGCCGCTGCTGGAGGCGGCCCTCGCGCAGAACCCCGAGTTCACCAAGGCCGCCTGCGAGCGCGCCCACGCCTACTTCACGCGGCAGAAGAACGGCGAGGAAGCCGAGCGCTTCGCCGAACGGTGGCGCGCCCGCGACGCCTTCGAGACGCAGCGCGCCCGCGAGATGGACGCGCTGGACGTCAGCCACACGCTGGTGGCCGCCGACGGCGATACCGCCCAGGCCGTGCGCGCCCTGCTGACGCCCGCGGCGCTGGAACACGTGGCGGCGGTGCATCTCGCGCGCCGCGTGCTGCCCTCGGACGCCAGCGTGAACACCTACGTGCTGGCCGTCACGCTCACCTGGTGGGGCCGCAGGCGCGGAAAACAGCAGGCGGTGATCGACCGCCTGGCCGCCATCGAGTGGCCGGCGCACCTGTTCGTGTGCACGCTGGAAGGCGGCTTCGCAAAGCTGAAGAAGCCGCTGCGCGCGCTAGCCGGCAGCCAGATCGTCTGAGGCCTGGAACCAGCGGCGCAGGCGCCGCCCGCGCAGCAGCGCTGCGGCGGCCAGCGTCAGCAGGGCCATGGCGCCCAGGATGAGCGCCAGCCGCGTCCAGGGCCGCCCCAGTTCGATGCGCTGCTGGGCGAACGCCGTGGCCGTCCACAGCCATTCCACCGCACCCAGCACCAGCGCCCCCTGCAGCAGCGCCCAGGCCCAGCGACGACGCAACGCCAAGAGGCCCAGCAGGGCCACGCACAGCACCACGCCGGGCCATTGGCCGGCGCGAAAGAAGTGGGCCCCCAGGGTGAGCAAGGCGAACACGGGCAAGGACAGGCAAAGCGCGGTCATGGCCGACAGCCTAGCGGCGCCGTCCCGCCGGGCCTTGACCAAACGCAGGCCAGCTGCACGGGCACGGACCGACAATGAGCGCCATGGATGCCCCCGTCCCGCCGTCAGAGGGCGCGCTGCGCCGCGCCGAACGCATGGCCACGCCGCGCCTGACGCGCGAGATGAAGACGCTCACCGCGATGCAGCGCATCTACTGCACCGACCACCACGGCAGCGCCGTGCGCGGCACCGTGCCCGGCAGCGCCGACGAAGGTCTGTGCCCGGCCTGCGCCGAGCAGCTGGACTACTCGCGCAAGCGCCTCGCGGGCTGCCCCTTCGGCCCCGAGAAGCCCACCTGCACGAACTGCCAGATCCACTGCTACGGCCCGCAGCAGCGCGAGGCCGTGCGCGGCGTGATGCGTCACGCCGGCCCGCGCATGCTGCTGCGCCACCCGCTGCTGGCCATCGCCCACGTGCTGGACGGCAGGCGCCCCGCGCCGCCCAAGCCGCGCGGCAAGGCCGGCTGAAGGCGTCAGCGGGGCGTCACGGAGCGCGTGCTACATTCGCGGCCATGCATTCCGCATCGTCCTTCTTCTTTACGTATTTTTGGTTCTCGCACCGCACGGCGGCTGGAGAGGCAAGCGCGTAAGTCGAAGCAGACGCACCCCACACCCAGAAAACCGCCGGCAGCCCCGGCGGTTTTTTCTTGGGGACCGCGCGGGACGACAGCACCACCGAAGAGAGCCAGCACCATGAGCCCGAAGCCCATCACCCCCGCCGACGAGCGCCTGGCGCTCAGCGAGAAGACCAGCCGGACCGACGACCAGCGCATCCGCGACATCACGCCGTTGCCGCCGCCGGAGCACCTGATCCGCTTCTTCCCCATCGCCGACACGCCGGTGGAGACGCTGGTCTCGGGCACGCGCGCCGCCATCCGCCACATCATGGCCGGCGAGGACGACCGCGTTCTGGCCATCGTCGGCCCCTGCTCCATCCACGACCCCGCCGCCGCGCTGGAGTACGCGCGCAAGCTCAAGACGCTGCGCGACCAGCACGCCGGCGAACTGGAAGTGGTGATGCGCGTGTACTTCGAGAAGCCGCGCACGACGGTGGGCTGGAAGGGCCTGATCAACGACCCCTACCTCGACGAGAGCTACCGCATCCACGAAGGCCTGCGCATCGCGCGCCAGCTGCTGGTGGACATCA
>CAZBUU010000404.1:0-3692 GCA_964495125.1 uncultured Rubrivivax sp. | reverse complement strand
TGGCGAACCTGGGCCGGACGCTGGGCCTGCTGAAGCCGAGCATCGACGTTCGCCGGTCCTTGAGCGAGCGTCAGTGGGCCTTCGCGATGGAGGTGCTACATGAAAAGCCGGACACTCCGGCGCGGCGGCGCCTGCAACTACTTCTGGAGCTCGGCAGCACCACCGGGTTGCGCTTGTCGGAGCTGGCCACGACCCGCTTGAGGGGCTTCCGGCGCGAGCTCGTGGATGGCGAAGAGGCCTGGCTGCTGGACGTCATCGGCAAGGGCGGGAAGCTCCGAACGGTAATGGTCTTCGATGAGATCAAGACCCGGCTCGAACAGCACCACAAGGACATGGACGCCGCGGGTCTGGGGTTCGACGCACGCGTGGCGAGAGTCCAGGCGCCCAACAGCCTTCCCATCACCGCTGCCGGCGAACGCATGTCGGCTACCTCTCAAGGACTCGACGATGGCATCGCAGTGGGTGCGGGGCAGGCATTGCAGGACGCCTTGCGCAGCGAGCACCAGGAAGCCTGGCGTCCTCTCGTTGGGATCCTCAAGCGCCCTCCCCCTCGCCGTGATTTGGACCGGCTCGGCGTGCCATTCATTGACCACCAGCAGCCATCTCAGGCTGACCGGTATGGCGCGCTGGAGCGCTCGGCGATCTACAAGGTGCTCCGTCGCTTCTTTCGCGACGTGGCCGTCGCCGCTGCAGCGCGTGATGGCGCCCCCGGTTCGGCTGACTTTCTGAATGCCTCGACCCACTGGCTGCGTCACACCTTCGCCAACAGCGCTGTGAAGCAGATGCAGCCCCAGGTGCTGCAGAGCCTGCTGGGGCACTCAGATCTCAGGGTGACGTCGGTCTACGTGAAGGCCGACGCCGCAGACCTGGTCAGGGGAATGCGGGCGATGCAGCGAGCGGCGGAAGGAACCCAGCCGAAGTAGCCCTTGACAACGCATTTGGCTGGGGAAAATGACCAGTCATGCTGCTTGCCCATCGCATCAGGCTCGACCCAAACAACGTCCAAGCCACCCATCTAGGCCGGGCTGCAGGCACGGCGCGCTTCGCGTTCAACTGGGGACTGGCCGAGTGGGAACGGCAGTACAAGGCTTGGAAAGCGGGCGGCCAGGAGTTGCCCACCGAGGCAGCGTTGCGCCGCCAGCTGAACGCGATCAAGCGAGAGCAGTTCCCTTGGATGCTGGAAGTCACCAAGACCGCGCCACAGATGGCGATCATCCAGTTGGGCGAGGCCTTCAAGAACTTCTTCGCCGGCCGGGCTCGCTATCCACGCTTCCGCAGAAAGGGCGTGCACGACCGCTTCACGCTCACCAACGACAAGTTCGCAGTCGACGGCTGTCGGATCCGCATTCCGAAGCTGGGTTGGATGCGGATGAGAGAGGCGTTGCGCTTCACAGGGCGGATCATGTCGGCGACGATCTCCCGTGTGGCCGACCGCTGGTTCGTCAGCATCACCGTGGACACGGACGAACTTTCGCACCTTCCCGCAGCCGAGAACCAAGGCGCGGTGGGGGTCGATCTCGGCGTGTTGGCGCTCGCCACGCTTTCAACTGGAGAGGTGATTGCCGGCCCGAGGCCCCACAAGGCCCTCCTAGGCCGTCTGAGGCGGCTCTCCAGGGGCCTGTCTCGCAAGGCGAAGGGGTCGGCCAACCGGAAGAAGGCCAGGGCCAAGCTGGCACGTCTGCATAGCCGGATCGCGACCATCCGCGCCGCCGCCCTTCACAGGCTCACGACAGACCTGACGCGGCGGTTTCACACCATCGGCATCGAGAATCTGAACGTGCGCGGCATGCTGGCCAACCGTTCCCTGGCAGGCTCCATTGCCGACATGGGCTTCTTCGAGTTTCGGCGGCAGTTGGAATACAAGGCCGCCATGCGAGGCGGGCAGGTTGTATTGGCCGACCGCTTTTTCGCCAGCAGCAAGACGTGCTCGGCCTGCGGGCACCAGGTCGACCAGTTGCCGCTGGCATTGCGCAGTTGGTCGTGTGCCTACTGCGGCACGACGCACGACCGCGACGTGAACGCCGCGGTGAACCTAAGGAATGTGGCGGTGAGTTCCACCGCGCCAGCCTGCGGAGAGGAAGGCTCTGGCCGGGGTCGCAAGACCCCAGCGAAACCGGCCTCGGGGAAGCAGGAAGCAACCAGCGAGTCAGGCGCAAATCGCCCGGTTGGCGCAAGCGTTGCAGAACGGTGTGGTACGGAACCACACGCCCCAATCGGCAAGCGCCAGCAGGGGTGATTCGGGCACGCGTGGTACGGTACCACGCACGCATTTTTGGCGGGCCCGAGAGGCACCTCCCGAGGGCACAAGAGGCCAACGAAACGGTGCTCCCAAGCGCTCCGTGGTACCGTACCACGGAGGCTGATCAGGGGGCGTCCGGAAGCTCTGAAAGCAGTTTTCGAAGAGCTTCCTCGAACGCCGGCCAGCGCGCCTGAGAGAGAACTCCGCGGGGCAGTTCAACGGTCACCGCCCCACCCTTCCCCGCCCGGATCACGCCCTTCTTACCGTCGGTCAGCGCGAAGGTTTGGGAGACCTCCTTTGCCTTGGCTTTGCCCTTCGGCTGGACCGGCTCCGTCAGCGCGCGAAACACCTCCGCGGCGGCGGGCTTCGGCGACCGTCCGGCGAGCAAGCGGGCCGCCGACAGAACCGCGTCTGGATCCTGCTGGTAGGCCTTGTCCAGCGCGACAGCCCATCGGAACTGGATGTCGACCGGACTGCGGAACGCCCCAACGATCTCCTGCGGGAGTTCGGCAACACGAAGAGCCTTGGCCACGTTGCTGTGGTCCAGGCCAATCTGTTCGGCGAGGCGCCGCGCACTGGGAAACAGGCCCTCGTTCAGAGCCTTGTGGTAGCTGACGCCCTGCTCCCAGGCCGACAGATTCGCGCGGCCCCGGTTCTCCCGCTGCATCTGGACGTACAACGACTGGTCGTCGATGTTCTCGTCCACCACAGCCCGCACCGGCAAGCCGAGTTCGAGGCACGCGCGAGTCCGACGGGAACCGTAGACCAGTTCGAAGCGCGGGCCGTCGACGTGGTCAGCGCCTGCACCGCGGATCGGTCTGACCTTGATCGGCTGGACGTTGCCCCCGGCACTCTCGATCTCCTGCTTCAGCTCGAGAAAGGCCTGGCTGGAGAACGAGTCCGGATGGCGGTCAGCCCACCGTGTCAACGCAATCTGGCGAGGATCGATGAGTTGCTCGCCCACCTGCAGCTTGAGCTTTTCGATCTCCGCGTTGAGCTTCGTGACGGCTTCAGTGTCGGCCTGCGCACCGGAGATCATTCGGGAAAGCATCCCAACACCAGTGCGCGGGTTCCCAGGCTTGGCAGTGGTCGCCGCTTCGGGGGTCACTGGAGGCTCCCCGGCTTGGTCGGGGATCTTGAAGGCGATCCCTTGCCCCTTCTTCGGCGTGGCCACATCAACCTCCCACCTGGCGCTGCCAGAACGTCTCGATCTGTTGCTCGATCAGGTCCACGAAACGATCGTAGGCCTCGAAGGCACTCTTGAACGTGCGCGTCGAGGCGTTGTCGCGACTCGCGTCGTAGACGGTTCCGAACTCCTTGCTGGCGGTGCGAACAGCCTCGACGTCGGGAATTTCAACGGGCAGCACGCGCTCGGCGTAGGCGGCCTGGATCCACTCCCGGATGATCGCCGTCGATTGCCCGGTGTTGTCCTTGGGCGCGGCGTACTTCACCT
>CAZBUU010000403.1:0-3695 GCA_964495125.1 uncultured Rubrivivax sp. | reverse complement strand
CGGCGGCGAGACCACCTGGCACGAATACGCGCGCTTCGTCATCGAGTGGGCGCGTGCGCGCGGGCAGGCGCTGAAGGTGGCGCCGGAAGCCATCCTCGCCGTGCCGACCACCGAGTACCCGACGCCGGCACGGCGGCCGATGAACTCGCGGCTGTCGACGGCCCGGCTGCAGCAGGCCTTCGGCCTGCGCCTGCCGCACTGGCAGGCGGGCGTCGAGCGCATGCTCGAAGAAGTCTTCAATCGCTGACGCCCCAGGAGGGCACCATGCAACGCAAGGGCATCATCCTCGCCGGAGGTTCCGGTACGCGGCTCCACCCGGCCACGCTGGCCATCAGCAAGCAGCTGCTGCCGGTCTACGACAAGCCGATGGTCTACTACCCGCTCAGCACCCTCATGCTGGCGGGCATGCGCGACGTGCTGGTGATCAGCACGCCCCAGGACACGCCGCGCTTCCAGTCGCTGCTGGGCGACGGCAGCCGCTGGGGCATGAACCTCAGCTACTGCGTGCAGCCCAGCCCCGACGGCCTGGCCCAGGCCTTCATCCTGGGCAAGAGCTTCGTCGGCGGCGGCCCCAGCGCGCTGGTGCTGGGCGACAACATCTACTACGGCCACGACTTCGCCGCGCTGCTGGACCGCGCCGATGCGCGCACCACGGGGGCGTCGGTGTTCGCCTACCACGTGACCGATCCCGAACGCTACGGCGTCGTCGAATTCGATGCGCAGCGCCGCGCGCTGAGCATCGAGGAGAAGCCGAAGGTGCCCAAGAGCAACTACGCCGTGACGGGCCTGTACTTCTACGACGAACAGGTGTGCGACATCGCCGCGTCGATCAAGCCCAGCGCGCGCGGTGAACTCGAGATCACCACCGTCAACGCCACCTACCTGGCCCAGCAGCAGCTCAACGTGGAGATCATGGGCCGCGGCTATGCCTGGCTCGACACCGGCACGCACGACAGCCTGCTGGAGGCCGGCCACTTCATCGCCACGCTGGAGAAGCGCCAGGGCCTGAAGGTGGCCTGCCCGGAAGAGATCGCCTTCCGCGCCGGCTGGATCGATGCCGCGCAACTGGAGGCCCTGGCCGCGCCCATGCTCAAGAACGCCTACGGCCAGTACCTCATGCAGGTCCTGCGCGAGAAGGCCTACTGACCATGAAGATGCTGCCCACCCGGCTGCCGGGCGTCGTGATCATCGAGCCGGCCGTCTTCGGCGACGACCGCGGCTGGTTCAGCGAGAGCTTCAACGAGCCGCGCTTCGAGGCGGCGCTGCGCGAACTGGGCCTGCCCGTGCCCCGCCGTTTCGTGCAGGACAACCACTCGTGCAGCCGGGCCGGCGTGCTGCGCGGCCTGCACTACCAGTTGCCGCCGCACGCGCAGGGCAAGCTGGTGCGCGTGGTGAAGGGCGCGGCCTTCGACGTGGCGGTGGACATCCGGCGCGGCTCGCCGAACTTCGGCCAGTGGGTCGGTGTGGAGCTGAACGCCGACAGCAAGCGCCAGCTGTGGATCCCCGAGGGCTTCGCGCACGGCTTCCTGGCGCTGGAAGACGACACGCACTTCCTCTACAAGACCACCGACACCTACGCCAAGGACTGCGAACGCAGCATCCGCTGGGACGACCCCGACATCGGCATCGCCTGGCCGCTGCCGACGGCCGTCGCGGCGCCGCTGGTGGCGCCCAAGGACGCGGCGGCGCCGATGCTCTCGCAGGCCGACCTGCCGCCGCTGGCCTGAAGGCTGTTCAGGCCGGCAGGACGGCCGCTCTGCCGATGCCTTGGTAGTCGATGCCGGCAAGACGCATGAGAGCCGGGTCGTAGATGTTGCGGCCGTCGAAGATGAGCGGTTGCTTCAGGGTGGCCTTGATGGCGTCGAAATCGGGGTTGCGGAACTCTTTCCACTCCGTGACGACGACCAGTGCGTCGGCGCCCTCCAAGGCCTCGGACTGGCTCTTCGCGAACACCAGGCGCGGCGTGCCTTCCATGACGCGCGCCGCCTCCTCCATGGCCACCGGGTCGTAGGCCTTGAGCGTGGCGCCGCGGCGCGTCAGCTCGTGCACGATGACGCGGCTGGGCGCTTCGCGCATGTCGTCGGTGTTGGGCTTGAAGGCCAGGCCCCAGATGGCAAAGGTGCAGCCACTCAGGTCTTCGCCGAAGCGCTTGACGATCTTGTCCACCAGCACGTGCTTCTGGCGGTCGTTGGCGTCCTCCACGGCCTGCAGCACCCCCAGTTGCATGCCGTTGTCCTGGCCGGTGCGGATGAGCGCCTTCACGTCCTTGGGGAAGCAGCTGCCGCCGTAGCCGGTGCCGGGGTAGAGGAAGTGGGTGCCGATGCGCGGATCGCTGCCGATGCCCTTGCGCACCGCCTCGATGTCGGCGCCCACCCGCTCGGCCAGCAGCGCCAGCTCGTTCATGAAACTGATGCGCGTGGCCAGCATGGCATTCGCGGCGTACTTGGTGAACTCGGCGCTGCGCACGTCCATCAGCTGCAGGCGGTCGTGGTTGCGCATGAAGGGCGTGTAGAGCGCGCGCATCAGCAGCACGGCGCGCTCGTCGTCGGCACCGACGACGATGCGGTCGGGCCGCATGCAGTCCTCCACCGCCGCGCCTTCTTTCAGGAACTCGGGGTTGGAGACGACGGCGAAGTCCATGTCGGCCAGCCCGCGTGCGACCAGGGCCGCCTTCACCGCGCCGCGCACCTTGTCGGCCGTGCCCACGGGCACCGTGCTCTTGTCGACGATGACCTTGTAGTCGGTCATGTGGCGGCCGATGTTGCCGGCGGCCGCCAGCACGTACTGCAGGTCGGCGGAGCCGTCCTCGTCCGGCGGTGTGCCGACGCCGATGAACTGGATCGTCCCGTGGCCCACGGCCGCCGCGATGTCGGTGGTGAAGCTCAGGCGACCAGCGGCGGCGTTGCGCTGGACGATGGGCTCCAGGCCCGGCTCATGGATGGGGATGCGCCCGTCCTTGAGCATGTTGATCTTGCGCTCGTCGATGTCCAGGCAGACGACGTGATTGCCCATCTCGGCCAGGCAGGCGCCCGTGACGAGGCCGACATAGCCGGTGCCAACAACGGTGACTTTCATGGATTGCGGTGCGCTGAAGGAAAGCCGGCATTCTCGCCCGGGGCGCGGGCGCACGCGGCCTCGCCCGCCGGCCAAAGTGCGACAGGCTGCGCACCCGCGCCCGGCACTGTCGCACGAGGGTGCTATCTTCAACGAACCAGACCGCAGAATGAACCGCATGTCCAAGACCGCACTCATCACCGGCATCACCGGCCAGGACGGCGCCTACCTCGCCGAACTGCTGCTGACCAAGGGCTACACCGTCCATGGCATCAAGCGCCGCTCGTCGTCGTTCAACACCGACCGCATCGACCACCTCTACCAGGACCCGCACGTCGATGGCGCGCGCCTGAAGCTGCACTACGGCGACCTGACCGACAGCACGAACCTGCTGCGCATCGTGCAGCAGGTGCAGCCCGACGAGATCTACAACCTCGGCGCCATGAGCCACGTGGCCGTGAGCTTCGAGCAGCCGGAGTACGCCGCCGACGCCGACGGCATCGGCACGCTGCGGCTGCTGGAGGCCATCCGCATCCTCGGCCTGGAAAAGAAGACGCGCTTCTACCAGGCCAGCACCTCGGAGCTGTACGGCCTGGTGCAGGAGATCCCGCAGAAGGAGACCACGCCCTTCTACCCGCGCA
>CAZBUU010000402.1:0-3700 GCA_964495125.1 uncultured Rubrivivax sp. | reverse complement strand
GCAGGTCGCTCTTCAGGTCGGCGCGCGAGGCGACGTCCATGATCTCGAAGATGGTCGCCAGCGCGAAGTGGTGGTCCACCGGGGCGTCGCGCGCCACCAACTGGCCGAGGCGGTCGAACAGGTGCTCGAGCCGCAGCATCGTGCGGATGCCTTCGTTGAACGGGTGTTCGTAGAGGACCAAGGCGGGCTCGGGCTGCGGGGGCGGCGGCTTCAGGGTTGCGGCGGCCGATTGTTCCACAGGGCCCACAGTCTGCCGACCTCGGCCCGCAGGCCGTCGAGCGAGAGGCCGTCGTTGAAGATCACGGCGTCGGCGATGGCGCGGCGCCTCTCGCGTGGGGCCTGCTGTTCCAGGACACGGGCTGCGGCATCGCGCGTCCAGCCCGGGCGCCGCGAGACGCGCTCGATCTGGGTCTCGCTGCTGCAGTCGACCACCAGCACACGCTCGACGCGGCCGCGCCAGTGGGCCGACTCGGCCAGCAGCGGCACGTCGAAGACCACCGTGCGCTCGCCCGCGGCCGCCGCCTCGCGCCAGGCCTGCTCGCCGATCATCGGGTGCAGGATGGCTTCGAGCCGACGCTTGGCCGTGGGGTCGGTGAAGGCCAGCTGGCGCATGAAGGCGCGGTCCAGCGCGCCGTCGGCGGCCACCGCCTGGGGGCCGAAGGCCACGGCCAGCGCCGGCATCGCCGCGCCACCAGGCTGCGTCAGCGATCGGGCGATGGCGTCGATGTCCACCAGCGCGGCGCCCGCGTCCACCAGCATCGAGGCCACCGTGCTCTTGCCGCTGCCGATGCCGCCCGTGAGGCCGAGCCGGCGGAGCGCCGAGGGCATGGTCCCGCTCAGCGCAGCAGCGGCTGCAAGAGATCGCCGAAGCCGCGCACGGCGTCCCCGAAGAACACGCCACCCAGTCCGGCCAGCGCGAGGTAGGGTCCGAAGGGAATCGGTTTTTCGCGGTTGTGGCCGCCGAAGAGGATCAGCCCGATGCCGACCAGTGCGCCGACGCTGGCCGCCACCACCAGGACCCCAGGCAGGGCCTGCCAACCCAGGAGCGCGCCGATGCCGGCCAGCATCTTCATGTCGCCTTCCGCCATCGCATTGGGCTTCCTCAGCACGACGTGCCAGAAGGCACCGAACGCCCAGAGCACGCCGTAGCCACACAGTGCGCCCAGCGCTGCATCGGCGAAGCTGACCGTCGTCCAGTGGGCGGCCGCGGCGATCAGGCCCAGCACGACCAGAGGGATGGTCAGGCCGTCGGGCAACAAGGTGAAGTCCAGGTCGATGAGGGCCATCACCAGCAGCAGCGACAACGCAGCGCAGAAGACGAGCGTCTGGGCCGAGGCCCCATGCACCATGGCGCAGCCGGCGAAAGCGGCCGCCGTACCGACCTCGATGAGCGGGTAGCGCAGCGAGATCGGCGTCTTGCAAGCCGAACAGCGGCCACGCAGGCTGAGCCAGCTGAAGACCGGGATGTTCTCGAACCAGCGCAATTGATGCCCGCAGGCCGGGCATCGCGAGCGAGGGCGCAACAGGGTCAGCGGGGGCAGGCCGTCAAGCGCACCCAAGATCGCCTTCGAGGCCGGTGCGAAACTGGCCGGTTGTTCGGCCTGGGTGCCGAAGGCAGCTTTCCAGCTCCTGGGATCGGCGAGCACGAAGTCCGCGATGTCGTGCCGCCACCATTCCCGCATGTAGGTGACAGGCAAGCGGTGGACGACGACGTTCAGGAAGCTGCCGATCAGCAGCCCGAGCACGCCCAGCACCAGCGGCGACAGCAGCGCCGCCAGCGTTGAGTCCGACAGCATCAGACCACGGCGCCCAGCTTGAAGATCGGCAGGTACATCGAAACCACGATGCCGCCGATCAGCGTGCCGAGGATGACGATGATGAAGGGCTCCATCAGGCTGGACAGACCCTTGACCATTTCGTCGACCTCGTCCTCGTAGAACTCGGCCGCCTTGGCCAGCATGTGGTCCAGCGACCCCGACTCTTCACCGATGGCCGCCATCTGCAACACCATCACGGGGAACACGCCGGTGGACGTCATCGAGGTTGTCAGCGCCGAGCCCGTGGAGACGTCCTTCTGGATCTGCTCGGTGGCCTGCGCGTAGACCGCGTTGCCCGAGGCGCCGCCGACGGAATCGAGCGCCTCCACCAGCGGTACGCCCGCGGCGAACATCGTCGACAGCGTGCGCGTCCAGCGGGCGATGACGGACTTGTTGATCAGGTCGCCGAACACCGGAATGCGAAGCAGCAGGCGGTCCATCGCCATCTGCATCTTCTCGGAGCGCTTCCAGCTCTCGAAGAAGAAGTACATCCCGCCGCCCAGCAGCCCGAAGATCAGCCACCACCAGGCGACGAAGAACTCGGACAGGGCGATCACCGCCAGCGTCGGCGCCGGCAACTCGCCGCCGAAGGACTTGAACACGTCCTTGAAGGCCGGGATCACGAACAGCATGATCACCGTCAGCACGACAAAGGCGACGATGATCACCGCGATCGGGTACATCAGCGCCGACTTGATCTTCTGCTTGATGGCGAGCGTCTTCTCCTGGTAGATCGCCAGACGGTCGAGAAGTGCCTCCAGGATACCGCCTGCTTCGCCGGCTTCCACCAGGTTGCAGTACAGCGCGTCGAAGTGCATCGGGTGCTTGCGGAACGCGGAGGACAGGCTGGTGCCGGTCTCGACGTCGGAGCGGATGTCCGTCAGCAGCTTGGTCATGCGCGGGTTCGTGCTGCCGCGCGCGACGATGTCGAAGGACTGCAGCAGCGGCACACCGGCCTTCATCATCGTCGCCAGCTGGCGCGTGAAGATGGCGATGTCCTTCTGCTTGATGGACTTCCCGCCGCTGGTGCGGCGCCGCTTCACCTTGCTGACGAGGATGCCCTGCCGGCGCAGGCTTGCATTCACCACCGCTTCGCCCCCGGCGCGCATCTCGCCGCGCACCACCTTGCCGTTGCGGTCCTTGCCCTCCCATTCGAAGATGATTTCCTTGGGAGCTTTGGCGATTGCGGCTGTGGCCATGGAGGTTGGTTCTGGAACCTGGGGTTACTCGTTGGTGACCGAGATCACTTCCTCGAGCGTCGTGACGCCGGCCCGCACCTTGACCAGGCCGGACTGGCGCAGGTCGCGCACGCCCTCCAGCTGGGCCTGCTTGGCGATGTCGGGCGCTGTGCCTTCGGAAAGGATGATGCGCTGGATGGGCTCGCTGATCGACATCACCTGGTAGATGCCGACACGGCCCTTGTAGCCGTTGGTGCAGGCCGAGCAGCCGACCGCGCGATAGGGCTTCCAGTTGCCGTCCAGGTCTTCGGCCTTGAAGCCGGCCTTCAGCATGGACTCACGCGGATAGTCCGCGGGCTTCTTGCAGTTCTCGCACAGCTTGCGCGCCAGGCGCTGCGCGGTGATCAGCAGCACGCTGGAGGCGATGTTGAATGGCGCCACGCCCATGTTCAGCAGCCGCGTGAGCGTGGTGGGCGCGTCGTTGGTGTGCAGCGTGCTCATCACCATGTGGCCGGTCTGCGCGGCCTTGATGGCGATGTCGGCAGTTTCCAGGTCGCGGATCTCGCCGACCATGATGATGTCTGGATCCTGGCGCAGAAAGGACTTCAGCGCGGCGGCAAAGGTGAGGCCCGCCTTGTCGTTGACGTTGACCTGGTTGATGCCGGGCAGGTTGATTTCCGCCGGGTCTTCCACCGTGGCGATGTT
>CAZBUU010000401.1:0-3705 GCA_964495125.1 uncultured Rubrivivax sp. | reverse complement strand
CGCTGTCGGCATGGCCGTGCGCGATGTCGATGGTGATGTAGTCGGCGCCCACGCCTTCGGCGGCCAGGCGGTCGATCACCGCATGGTCGGCCGGTTTCACCCCGGCGCTCAGGCTCACGAAGAGGCCGCGCTCGCGCATGCGCCTGGCGAAGGCCACGTTGTCGAGGTCGAAGCGGTGCATCACGTAGAAGTGGCCGCTGCGCGCCAGCATCTCGGCGATGGGCTCGTCGATCACCGTCTTCATGTTCGAAGGCACCACCGGCAGCGAGAAGCGGCGGCCTCCGAAGTCGACGCCGGTGTCGCATTCGCTGCGGCTGTCCACGCGGCACTTGCGCGGCAGCAACAGGATGTTGTCGTAGTCGAAGATCTCCATGGTGCGACCGGGGATGTGCCGGCACGGCGGCGGACGTACGGATTCTAGGTCGCCGCCGGTGTTAGGCTGGTGCCGTTCCAGTGTCCACGCAACTCGGGAGACATGCGCTTCGATCCGACCCACCGACACCGCCGCGAACGCGCGGCGCTGGTGCTGATCGTGCTGATGGTGGTGGCCCTGGCCGCGGGCTGGAGCTGGACGGAGCGGCGCCAGGCTCTCGGCCAGGAATCGGCCCGGCTCGAGACCCTGGGCGCTGCGCTCGAAGCCAACCTTGCGCGGCTGCTCAACGGCACGCTGGCCGGCTTGCGTGCCGTCAGGCGCGAGACAGCGAACTGGGCGCCCGAGGAGCGCGTGGCTTTCGTGGAGCGCCGCATGGCTGCCTTGCGCGGCACCATGAGCGGCGTGCTGGTGATGGAGTGGCGCGACGCCGAGGGCCGCCTGCGCGGCGACAGCACGCCCGGCACGGCCGACGAGGTCCGTGAGCCCGGCGCCGCCTTCGAGATGGCCCGCGCCCGCCCCGATCCCTTGCGCTGGCTCGCCGCGCCGCCGCGTGCAGCGGCCCCCGGGCGCTGGGTGCTGGACTTCGCCCTGCCGCTGGTCGACGCGCAGGGCCGTTTCGACGGTGCGCTGCTGGTCTGCCTGGACCGCAGCTACTTCGAGGATCTGCTGGCCGCCGTGCTGTATGCGCCCGACATGCGCGCCGCCGTCCTGCATGGGGCCGGCCGCGTCGCCGTCAGCGTGCCGCAGGATCCGCGCGCCGAAGGGGAGGACGCGGCACGGCCCGATTCACCATTGAGCCGCCATCTGGCCTCGGGCCGGCCGGCCAGCATCCAGCAGGCCCTTTCGGCGGTGCAGCCGGTGCCCGTGCTGGTGGCCTTCCGCACGCTGCGCGGCGAAGGCCTGGGCATGGAGCCCCCGCTGGTGCTGGCGGTCAGCCGCGGCGTCGATGAAATCCTGGCCCCCTGGCGCTTGCAGACGGCCTGGCTGATGGCGGCGCTGGCGGCCGCCTCGGCCGCGGCCTTCCTGACGCTGCGCGGGGCCCAGCGCCGGCGCGCCGGCGAGGCGGCCGATGCCGAGCGCCTGCGCCTGGCGCTCAGTGGCGGTGACCTCGCGTTGTGGGACCTGGACATCGTCACCGACCGCTCGGTGGTCAACGAGCGCTGGTCCACGATGCTTGGCTACCAGCCGGGCGAGATCACGGCCGACGACGCCGGCTGGCGCGGGCTCGTGCACCCCGACGACCGCGAGCGTGTGGTGGCGTTGCAGGAAGCCCACCTGGCCGGCCGCAGCGAGGCCTTCGAGGCCACCTACCGCATCCGCCACCGTGACGGGCACTACCTGTGGATCCTGGACCGCGGCCGCGTGCTGGCGCGTGCGCCCGACGGCCGCCCGCTGCGCATGGTGGGCACGCACATGGACGTGACGGCCGCCGTGGAGGCCGAGGCCGCGCAGCGTGCCGCGCAGGACGAGCTGGCCGCCACGCTGGCGGCCGTGCCGGACCTGCTGTTCGACATCGACGCCGACGGCCTCGTCGTCGGCATGCACGCACCACGCGCCGAACTGCTGGTGCTGCCGCCGGATCGGCAGGTGGGCCGCCAGGTCAGCGAGACGCTGCCCGCGGAAGCGGCCGCGATGGTGATGCGTGTGCTTCACGAGGCCCTGCGCAACGGCCACGCCAGCGGCGCACCCTATGCGCTGGACCTGCGCGCCGGCCGCCGCTGGTTCGAGCTGACGGCGTCGCGGCGCAGCGTGCCGCCGGGCGAGAAGCCACGCTGCATCCTGCTGGCGCGCGACGTGACCGACCGCGTCCTGGGCGAGGAGCAGCGCGCTACGCTGGAACGCCAGGTGCGCGAAGCGCAGCGCATCGAGTCCCTGGGCACCTTGGCCGGCGGCATCGCGCACGACTTCAACAACATCCTGGCGGCCATCCTCGGCAACGCGTCGTTGGCGCGTGATGCGCTGCCGCAGGCGCACCCGGCGCTGGCCAGCCTGGACCGCATCCACAAGGCCGGGCTGCGGGCGCGCAGCCTGGTGCAGCAGATCCTCACCTTCAGCCGCCGCGACCCCGCCGCCCTGCATGCACAGCCGCTCAAGCCGGTGGTGGAGGAGACGGTGGCGCTGCTGCGCGCCACGCTGCCGGCCACGGTGCGGCTGGTGGTGGTGGTGTCGGAATCGCCGCTGATCGTCGAGGCCGATGCCACGCAGCTCCAGCAGGTGCTGATGAACCTGTGCACGAACGCCTGGCACGCACTGCCCGAAGGGCGCGGGCGCATCGAGATCGGGCTGGCCGAGGTGCCCGGCGACCCCGAGGCCGCGCCCACCGACCTGCGCGCGCAGCGCCACGCCCACCTGTGGGTCAGCGATGACGGCAGCGGCATGGACAGCGCCATCCGCGAGCGACTGTTCGACCCCTTCTTCACCACCAAGCCCGTGGGGCAGGGCACCGGTCTGGGCCTCAGCGTGGCCCATGGCATCGTGCGCGGGCATGGGGGCAGCATCTCGGTGGACACGGCGCCAGGCCAAGGCAGCACCTTCCACGTGCGCCTGCCGCTGGCCGAAGCGGCGGCCGCCCTGCAGCCCGATGCCGGCGGCCCGGCCGCGGCGCCTGCGCCCGGGATCGGGCGCCACGTGCTGGTGCTGGACGACGACGAGGTGATGGCGCTCACCGCACAGGCGCTGCTCGAGCGTGCCGGCTGGCGCGTCACGCGCTGCCATGCCGCCGCCGAGGCGCTGAACCTGCTCGGCGAGGGCGGCCCGCGCTTCGACGTGGTGGTCAGCGACTACAACATGCCCGACATGTCGGGCACCGAGTTCGCCGTGCGGGCGCGGCAGCTTCAGCCGGGTCTGCCCATCGTCATCAGCTCCGGCTTCGTCTCCGACGAACTGCGGCGCCAGGCCGAAGCCGCCGGCGTGCGCGGGCTGCTGCACAAGGAGCACACGCTGGAACGCCTGGCCGCCCTGGCCGACGAGGTGGCCCGCGGCGCCGCGGAGGGCGGCTCCTAGAATGCCGCCATGGACGAAGCCCCGCCGCCGACGCTCGACGCTCCCGCCGGCCCGGCAGGGCTGCTGCGCCACCTGAATGCAGAGCAGCTGGCGGCGGTGACGCTGCCGGGGGTGCCGGCGCTCATCCTGGCCGGTGCCGGTTCGGGCAAGACGCGGGTGCTCACGACGCGCATCGCCTGGCTCATGCAGACCGGGCAGGTCTCGCCCGGCGGTGTGCTGGCCGTGACTTTCACCAACAAGGCCGCCAAGGAGATGCTCACGCGCCTCTCCACCCTGCTGCCGGTGGCCGTGCGCGGCATGTGGATCGGCACCTTCCACGGCCTGTGCAA
>CAZBUU010000400.1:0-3750 GCA_964495125.1 uncultured Rubrivivax sp. | reverse complement strand
GCTGGCCCGAGCGCGTGCGCCTGATGCAGGAGCACTGGATCGGCAAGAGCGAGGGTGTGCGCTTCGCCTTCCCGCACGACATCCGCGACGCCGAGGGCCGTCTGGTGCAGGACGGCAAGATGTTCGTCTTCACCACGCGCGCCGACACCCTCATGGGCGTGACCTTCTGCGCCGTGGCGCCCGAGCATCCGCTGGCCACGCTGGCCGCGGCCACGCACCCCAAGGTGGCGGCCTTTATCGAGGAGTGCAGGAAGGGCGGCACCACCGAAGCCGAGATGGCGCTCAAGGACAAGGCGGGCCTGCCGCTGGGCCTGAGCGTGGCGCACCCGCTCACCGGCGAGGACATCCCGGTCTGGGTGGGCAACTACGTGCTGATGAGCTACGGCGACGGCGCCGTGATGGGCGTGCCCGCGCACGACGAGCGCGACTTCGCCTTCGCCAAGAAGTACGGCATCCCCATCCTGCAGGTGGTGCACGTGGACGACGAGCCGCACTTCACCTACGACCACTGGCAGGACTGGTACGCCGACAAGCAGCGCGGCGTGACCATCAACTCCGGCAACTTCAGCGGCCTGAACCACAAGCTGGCGGTGGACGCCATCGCCGCCGCACTGGCCGACAAGGGCCTGGGCGACAAGAAGACGACCTGGCGGCTGCGCGACTGGGGCATCAGCCGCCAGCGCTACTGGGGCACGCCCATCCCGATCATCCACTGCGAGGGAACAGACGGGCCCGGGGGTCGAACCCCGGGGTGCGGTTCGGTGCCCGTGCCCGAGAAGGACCTCCCGGTGGTGCTGCCGGAAGACCTGGTGCCCGATGGCAGCGGCAACCCGCTGAACAAGAGCGCGGCCTTCCTGAACGTGGCCTGCCCCCAGTGCGGCAAGCCGGCGCGGCGCGAGACGGACACCATGGACACCTTCGTGGATTCGTCCTGGTACTACATGCGCTACTGCTGCCCAGGCAGCGACGCGGCCATGGTGGACGCCCGCAACGAGTACTGGATGCCGATGGACCAGTACATCGGCGGCATCGAGCACGCCGTGCTGCACCTGCTGTACGCGCGCTTCTGGACCAAGGCCATGCGCGACATCGGCCTCGTGAGCTACAGCGAGCCCTTCACCAAGCTCTTCACGCAGGGCATGCTGCTCAACGAGAGCTTCTACCGCGAGGAAGAGGGCGGCAAGAAGCGCTGGTTCTACCCGTCCGAGGTGGAGATCAGCTACGACGACCGCGGCCAGCCTACCAGCGCCGTGGCCAAGGCCGACGGGCAGCCGGTGCAACTGGGCGGCATCGAGAAGATGTCCAAGAGCAAGAACAACGTGGTCGAGCCGCGCGACATCATCAAGCGCTTCGGCGCCGATACCGCTCGCGTGTTCACCATGTTCGCCGGCCCGCCCGACCAGAGCGCGGCCTGGAGCGACAGCGGCGCCGAAGGCGTGTTCCGCTTCCTGCGCCGCCTGTGGACCAACGCCGTGCGCGTGGCGCCGAAGCTTGCCGCGGCACAGGCCGGCACGCCCGGCGCCGCGGCTGCAGCCTTGCGCCGCGAGATCCACCTGCTGCTGCGCCAGGTGAGCGCCGACTACGAGCGGCTGCAATACAACACCGTCGTCTCCGGCGCGATGAAGATGCTCAACGCGCTGGAAGACGCGAAGCTGGAAGACACGCCGGCCGACGCGGCGGTCCTGCAGGAAGGCTTCGGCATCCTGCTGCGCGCGCTCTATCCGGCGGCACCGCACATCGCGCACGCGCTGTGGGGCGAACTGGGCTACGCGAAGGCGAGCGGCGACCTCATCGACACGCCCTGGCCGCAGGTGGACGAGGCCGCGCTGGTGCAGGACGAGATCGAGCTGGCGCTGCAGGTCAACGGCAAGCTGCGTGGCACCCTGCGCGTGCCCGCCAGTGCCGACCGCACGGCCATCGAGGCCGCCGCGCAGGCGGCCCCCGAGGTCGTCCGCTTCACGGAAGGCCGGCTGGTGAAGAAGGTCGTGGTCGTCCCGGGCCGGCTGGTGAATGTCGTCGCCTGAACGACCTTCCCGCCGACATGTGCTGACCGGCGCGGCGGCGGCCGCGCTGCTGGGCGGCTGTGGCTTCCACCTGCGCCAGCCGCCCAAGCTGGCCTTCCAGAGCATCGCGCTGACGGGTTTCGCCAGGCGCTCCACGTTGGCCGAGGACTTTCGCCGGGAACTGGAGCGCCAAGTGACGGTGCTGGAGTCGCCCGAGAAGGCCGAGCTGGTGCTGCAGGCGCTGGATGACACGCGCCAGAAGAGCGTGGTGGCCTCCACCTCCGCGGCGCAGGTGCGTGAAGTGCAGCTGCGCCTGAAGTTCAGCTTCCGCGTCAGCACGCCGGGCGGCCGCGAGCTCATTCCGCGTGCCGACCTGCTGCTGGTGCGCGACATCAACTACAGCGAGACGCAGGCCCTGGCCAAGGAAGCCGAGGAGGGCGAGCTGTACCGCGAGATGCAGGCCGACGTCGTGGCCCAGGTGTTGCGCCGGCTGGCGGCCGTTCACGTCTAGTGGCAGCATCGGCGCCGCGCATGCAGATCAAGCCCGATCAGCTCGAAACCCACCTGGCGCGCGGCCTGCGGCCGCTGTACCTGATCCACGGCGACGAACCGTTGCTGGCGCAGGAGGCGGCCGACGCCATCCGCGCCGCCGCGCGCGCGGCCGGCCACAGCGAGCGCGAGGTCTTCGTCGCCAGCGGCGCCCACTTCGACTGGAGCGGCGTGCTGGGCGCCGCGCAGGTCCTGAGCCTGTTCGCCGACAAGCGGCTGATCGAGATCCGCATTCCTTCGGGCAAGCCCGGCAAGGAAGGCTCGGAAGCGTTGCAGCGCTACTGCGAGCGACTGCCCGAGGACGTCATCACGCTGGTGCAGCTGCCGGCACGGCTGGACTTCCAGCAGCTCAAGGCCGCCTGGTTCAACGCGCTGGACGGCGCGGGGCTCACGGTCAAGGTCGAGACGCTGGAGCGCAAGGCGCTGCCGGCCTGGCTGGGGCAGCGCCTCACGCGCCAGGGCCAGCGCGTGCGCGAGGGCGAGGAAGGGCAGCGCACGCTGGCCTTCTTCGCCGACCGCATCGAAGGCAACCTGCTCGCTGCGCACCAGGAACTGCAGAAGCTGGCGCTGCTGTACCCGCCCGGCGAACTGGCCTTCGAGCAGGTGGAAGCCGCGGTGCTGAACGTGGCCCGCTTCGACACCAACAAGCTCAGCGAAGCCGCCTGGACAGGCCAGGTGGCGCGCGCGCTGCGCGTGCTGGACGGCCTGCGCCATGAAGGCGAGACACCGGTGATGGTGCACTGGACGCTGGCCGAGGACCTGCGCGCCCTGGCGCGCGCCCGCGCCGCGCTGGACGACGGCAAGCCGCTGCCGCTGGCGGTGAAGGAAGCGCGCGCCTGGGGGCTGCGCGAACGGCTGATCGAGCGCGCGCTGCCGCAGGTCAGCGGCCACCAGGTGGCGCACCTGCTGGACGCCGCCGCCGTGTGCGACGGCATCTGCAAGGGCCTGAAGCACCCCGAGTGGCCGGCCGGTGCGTGGGACGCGCTGAAGCGGCTGCTGCTGATGGTGATGCAGCAGGTGCAGCCGCGCGGGGCGCCGGCGCTGGCGCTGGCGCTGCGCGGCTGAGGCGGGCTCTCAAGCAAATGTGGCTCTGCCACTTTGCTTGAATCCCCGCGGGGGGCGGGCTGGGCGCAGCCCAGCCCTGGGGGCGCTCAGTACTGCCGCGTTCTATCGACGGGGTGCGCCAGCGCGCCGCCAT
>CAZBUU010000399.1:0-3765 GCA_964495125.1 uncultured Rubrivivax sp. | reverse complement strand
GCAACGTGCGCGAGCTGAAGAACGTGATCACGCGCGCCGCGCTGTTGGCGGACGGCGGGGTCATCACCCCCTTGCACCTGCAACTGGAAGCGCCTGGCGCGGCCGCGCGCAGCCTGGACGAACCCAGCCGCGAGACGGTGCTGGCCGCACTGCGCGAAGCCCAGGGCGTGGTCAGCCGCGCGGCGCAGGCGCTGGGCCTCTCCCGCCAGGCGCTGTACCGGCGGATGGAGCGCTACGCCCTGCCGCCAGGGCCCGAGAGCGGCGCACCCTGACGTGTCCAGCCTGCGCCTGCGGCTGACCGGGATGCTGCTGCTGGCCGCCGCGCTGGCGCTGGTCCTTCACGCCGGGCTGACGGTGTGGCCCGTGCCGCAGTTGCTGGCTGCCGTCGGCAAAGCCTGGGCGGTGCCGATGCAGGCCCCGCTCCCGGGCAGCGTGCAGGCGCTGGCGTGGACGCTCCTGCTGGCCGTGCCGCTGTGCGGGTGGGCGGCCAGCCTCGCCACCGCGCCGCTCGCGCGCCTGCTGCGGGCGCTGCAAGGGGCCGTGCTCAGCTACCGCGAGGGCGACTTCAGCATGTCCATCAGCGCCCAGGGAAGCGGCGAACTGGGCGAACTGCTCCGCCTGCACGCGGAACTGGGCCGGGCGCTGCGCGAGCAGCGGCGCGAGCTGGCCCAGCGCGAGCTGCTGCTGGACACCGTGGTGCAG
The DNA here is from genome assembly GCA_964495125.1 of uncultured Rubrivivax sp. GTDB lineage: Bacteria > Pseudomonadota > Gammaproteobacteria > Burkholderiales > Burkholderiaceae_C > Rubrivivax. The sequence continues at coordinate 3,063 of CAZBUU010000399.1, read as the reverse complement.
AACACGCCGCTGGCGCTGCTGCTGTGCGCCGACGACGGCACCGTGGTCTACGCCAACATCGCGGCCCGGCAATGGCTGGCCGCCGGCGGCAGCCTCGTGGGCAGCCCCCTGGAAGCCGTGCTGGAACGGGTGCCGGCCGGGCTGGCCGCCGCGCTGCGGCAGCCGCACGACCAGCTGTTCTCGCTGGCCGACGCCAACGGCCATGAAGAGCACTACCACCTGTCGCAGCGGGCGTTGCGGCTGCTGGGCGCGCCGCACCGGCTGCTGCTGCTGCGGGCCATGACGCGGGAGCTGGCCCGCGAGGAAGTGGCCAGCTGGAAGCGCGTGATCCGCGTCATCAGCCACGAACTGAACAACTCGCTGGCCCCCATCTCGTCGCTGGCCCACAGCGGCGCCGAATTGGCCCGCAGAGGCCAGCTCGAACGCTTGCCGCAGGTCTTCGAGGCCATCGCCGAACGGGCGCAGCACCTGCACGCTTTCCTGGCCGGCTACGCCCGCTTCGCCAAGCTGCCGCAGCCTCGTCCGGAGCGGGTGGCCTGGGCCCCCTTCCTGGAGGGCCTGGCCACGCACAGCCGCTTCTCGCTGCGGGGCGACCTGCCCGAGCGGACCGGCCACTTCGATGCCGGACAGGTGGAACAGGCGCTGATCAACCTGATCCGCAACGCCCATGAATCCGGCAGCGACGCCGCGGAAGTGACGGTCTCGGTGCAGCAGCACGGCGGCGAGTGGCGCCTGTGCGTGAGCGACCGCGGCCCCGGCATGAGCGCCACCGTGCTGGCGCAGGCCCTGCTGCCGTTCTACTCCACCAAGCGCAGCGGCACCGGCCTGGGCCTGGCGCTGGCGCGCGAGATCGCGGAGGCCCACGGTGGCCGCATCCTGCTGGCCAACCGCGAGGGCGGCGGCCTGGCCGCCACGCTGGTGTTGCCCGGCTGAGCGCCGCTCAGCTGGTCTTGCTGACGGTGATGGTGGGGAACTTGGCCGAGAAGTCCTTGGCCTTGTTCGCGATCTTCACCGCCACCTGGCGCGCCACGGCCTTGTAGAGGCCGGCGATCTCGCCGTCGGGGTCGGCCACCACGCTGGGGCGGCCGTTGTCGGCCTGCTCGCGGATGGACAGGTTCAGCGGCAGCGCGCCCAGGTAGTCCACGCCGTACTCGGTGGCCATCTTCTTGCCGCCGTCGGCGCCGAAGATGTGCTCGGTGTGGCCGCAGTTGGGGCAGCAGTAGACGGCCATGTTCTCGACGATGCCGAGGATGGGCACGCCCACCTTCTCGAACATCTTCAGGCCCTTCTTGGCGTCCAGCAGCGCGATGTCCTGCGGCGTGGTGACGATCACCGCGCCCGTCAGCGGCACGCGCTGGCTCAGCGTCAACGCGATGTCGCCGGTGCCGGGGGGCATGTCCACCAGCAGGTAGTCGAGCTGGGCCCAGAGGGTCTGGTGCAGCAGTTGATCCAGCGCCTGCGTGGCCATGGGGCCGCGCCAGATCATGGCCTGGTCGGGGTCGATGAGGAAGCCGATGCTCATCACCTGGACGCCGTAGTTCTCCATCGGGATGATGGTCTTGCCGTCCTCGCTCTCGGGCCGGCCGCTGATGCCCATCATCATGGGCTGGCTGGGGCCGTAGATGTCGGCGTCGAGGATGCCCACGCTGGCGCCTTCGGCGGCCAGCGCCAGCGCCAGGTTCACGGTGGTGGTGCTCTTGCCCACGCCGCCCTTGCCCGAAGCCACGGCGATGACGTTCTTCACCGTGGGCAGCAGCTGCACGCCGCGCTGCACCGCGTGCGCCACGACCTTGGTGGTGATCTCCACGCTCACGTTGTCCACGCCAGCGACGCCACGCGCCGCGCTGATCAGCGCCTTGCGCAGGGCCGCATGCTGGCTGCGGGCCGGGTAGCCCATCTCGACGCTGAAGGACACGTCGCCGGCGTCGGCCCGCAGGTTTTTCAGCGCCTTGGTGGAGACGAAGTCCTTGCCCGTGTTCGGGTCGACGACGGACTTCAGGGCTTCGAGCAGCGCGGCTTCGGTGGCGGGTGCGGACATGGTGTTTTTCGGACGAGGGGAGGCGAAAGCGGACGAGTCTAGCGGCAGCGTCCCGGCCCCTGTGCGCCCACAGGCTTGTGGATGGTGGCCGGCGGCCCTGCCCAGGCCGGTGGATGACCCGGCAGCCCGCCGTGCCGAGCATGGCCTGGCCGCCACCCGAGACGGCGCCTTCACCCCCGGAGCCCGCCATGACCACGAACACCCTCTTCCGCACGCTGCCCGTCCTGCTCGTCGCCGCCTCGCTGGGCGGCTGCGCCGTCATCAACGAAGTGGCCGACCAGGTCGGCACCCTGACCGGCCGCCACCCGCAGCTGACGCTGCTGCAGCCGCTGGTCATGCCGCTGGGCGTGCAGGTGTCCATCAACCACGACAGCAGCGGTGGCCGCTACCTGCTGACGCGCGACTTCTTCAGCATGCCGCTTCGCATCGGCGCCGACCTGGCGCAGCCGCCCATCCGCAGCGTCTCGGTGGGCGGTGTCGCGCTGCCGATGGACGCCACCGGGCGCGTGGCGCTGGACGCGCCTTCGCGCGCCAGCCTCGGGCGGCAGGGGCTGTCGCCGTCGCAGATCGCCGACCTGGAGAGCCTGCTGCAGAAGGTGGACTCGACGCTGCGCCGCGCCAGCTGAGGCGTCGCAGGGCGGCGGCCTAGAATTCCGGCATGTCGCGCAAGCTCTTCGTTACCACCGCCCTGCCCTACGCCAACGCCGGCTTCCACGTCGGCCACATGATGGAGTACATCCAGGCCGACACCTGGGTGCGTTTCCAGCGCATGCAGGGCCACGAGGTGCACTTCGTCTGCGCGGATGACGCCCACGGCGCGCCGATCATGATCGCCGCCGAGAAGGCCGGGCTCACGCCGCAGGCCTTCGTGGCGCAGATCGCCGCCGGCCGCCCGCGCTACCTGGACGGCTTCCACATCGCCTTCGACAACTGGCACAGCACCGACGCGCCGGAGAACCACACGCTGGCCAGGCGCATCTACCTGGCGCTGCGCAAGAACGAGCTCATCGACAGCCGCGAGGTGG
>CAZBUU010000398.1:0-3773 GCA_964495125.1 uncultured Rubrivivax sp. | reverse complement strand
CCCAAACGGGCTGCCCGGGGAAGACCGTGGATGTCTCGTTCATGGCTTGTCTCCTTGGGGTTCGATGCGGACGGCTCTTGCCGCTCTTCAGCCGATGACGCGCACCTCGATGGCGCCCAGCCCCTGCACTTCGCCGCGCATCACTTCTCCAGCGTGTGCAGGGGCAGAGGTTCGAGAGCGAGTTTCACGCCGGTCCTTCGACGAATGGGCTCATTGACGCGCTTCGCGCCACAGCCCCAGTGCCTGCTGCACGGGCCGGTCGGAGAAACTGAACAGCACCGCGTCGCGGTCGGCGCGCAACTGCAGCGCATGCCAGGACGGCACGACGAACACGTCGCTCTCCTGGAAGCGCCAGATCTGGTCGCCCACGCGCACCTCGCCGCCGCCTTCCAGGCAGACGTGCACGGTGCCGTCGGTGCAGCGCACGGGCTTCGTCTCGAAACCGGCTGGCAAGCGCTGCGCGAAGGCGCCGATGGTCGGCATCGGCGAGGCGCCGGTGGCCGGGTTCACGTAGCGCAGCTTGAAGCCGTGGTGCGCGTCCGGGGTGCCGCTGGAGATGCCGACGAGCGCCGCCTTCGTGCGCTCGAAGGGGTAGACGAAGACCCGGGTGGGATCCATCGGTCGGGGTTGGTAGTCCAGCGGCAGCATGTTGGCGCCGTAGCGCGCGAGGGCATCGCCTTCGGGCCGCAACGGCGCCTGAGACAGCTGCTCGCTGCGCTCGGCGAAGCCGGCATCCAGGAAGCGCACGATCGGAATGTCCAGGCCGTCCAGCCACACCACCGGCTGGTCGCCGAGATTGCCGTGGTCGTGCCAGGTCCAGGACGGCGTGATGATGAAGTCGCCGCGGCGCATGGTGGTGCGCTCGCCGTCGACCGCCGTGTAGGCACCCTCGCCGTCCAGCACCAGGCGCAGCGCCGACTGGGTGTGGCGGTGCGCAGGCGCCACTTCGCCCGGCAGGATGAGCTGCAGCCCGGCATAGAGCGACTGCGTGATGCAGGACTGGCCGCGCAGCGCCGGGTTCTCCAGGATCAGCACGCGTCGCTCGGCCTCTTCGGCAGAGATCAGCCGGCCGGCCTCCAGCACCTGCTCGCGCAGCTCGGCATAGCGCCACAGGTGCGGCGCCACCGGCGATCGCGGCTGCGGCGGCACCAGCGCGCCCAGCACTTCCCACAGCGGCGTCATGTGGCGGGTGCCGATGCGTTCGTAGTAGTCGGTGCGCTGGCGCTGTTCGTCGGGCGAGAGCTTGGCAGCATTCATGGGGTGTCCTCAGGTGCCCTGGGTGTAGAAGGCGTCGGCGTGGATGTGGCCCGCGGCGATGCCCTTGCGGCGGGCCGCCTCGGTGGCCGCTTCCACCATCGGCGGCGAGCCGCAGAGGTAGGCGCGCCAATCGCTCAGGTCGCCGTGGTCCTGCTCGATGGCGTCGGTGACCAGGCCGCAGCGTTGCGTGGCCGGGTTGCCGCCGGAGCTCACGACCACGTGCACGCTCAGCCGCGGGAGTTCGCGCCGGCGTTGTTGGAGCCAAGGCAGCCCGTAGACGTCGCGCGGCGAGCGCACGCCGAAGTACAGATGGATGGGGTTCTTCATGCCCTGGGCGACGGCGCCGCGCAGGATGGACAGGATGGGTGCGAGCCCCGTGCCGCCGGCCACACACAGCATCGGCCCTGCATGCCTGCGCCGCAGGTAGGCCGAACCCAGCGGCCCGCTCACCTTCACGGCGTCGCCCACCTTGAGCTGGTTCGCGATGTAGCCCGTGACACGGCCGTCCGGCACGCGGCGCACGTGGAATTCGAGCAGCGCATCGCCGGGGAGCCCGGCCATCGAGTACGGCCGCACGTGCTCGGGCGTGAACTGCAGCTGTGCGTACTGGCCCGGCGAGAACTCGATGGGCTTGGCCGGGCGCAGGAGCAGCCGCTGGATGTCGTGCGTGAGATCCTCGATGGCGGTCACCGTCGCCTTGACGATGCGCGCCGGGTGCACCACCACCTCGTCGGGTTCCGGGATCTCGATCGTGCAGGGCTCGGTGAGGTAGGTCTGGCAGGCGAGGACGAAGTTCTCGCTGCCGTCCAGCGGCCCCTGCTGCTCGCCCCGGCCTTCCATCACCTCGCCGTCCAGCACCCGGCAGCGGCAGGTGCCGCAGCGCCCGGCCATGCAGGAATAGGACATCGGCACCTGCGCGGCCTGCAGGGCCTGCAGCAGGTTGGCCCCGGGTTCGACCCGGATCACGCGCTTGAGCGGTTGAACGAGGACGTCCATGGCGGCTTTGAATCGGTGCGCCGATGATTCCGGCTTTGAAGCCCTCAGCAAATAGAATGGCGTGAATGTGATGTATCACCCGCAGTGATGGGGTCGGCATGGAGCTCTCGGACATCGACCTCAATCAGCTCGTGCTCTTCCACCACCTGATGGTCGAGCGGCGGGTGTCCAGGGTGGCCGAGAAACTCGGCCTCACGCAGCCGGCGGTCAGCAACACCCTGGCCAAGCTGCGCCGCCGGTTCGGCGACGAACTCTTCGTGCGCACGCCCGCCGGCATGCTGCCCACGCCCTTCGCCGAACAGCTGGCCGAGCCCATCGGCTACGCGCTGGGCATGATCCACAGCGGGCTGAACCAGCACAGCCGTTTCGAACCGGGCCGCGTGACGCAGGCGGTGACCATCGCCATGACGGACATCGGCGAGATCGTGTTCCTGCCCCGGCTCGTGGAGCGTCTGCGCCAGGAAGCGCCCGGCGTCTCGCTGAGCACCGTGCGTACCACCGCCACCAACCTGCGCGAGGACATGGAGTCGGGCAAGGTGGACCTGGCCATCGGCCCGCTGCCGCAGCTGAAGGCCGGCTTCTTCCAGCGCCGCCTGTTCAGGCAGCGCTACGTGTGCCTCTTCCGCCAGGGGCACCCGCTGGATCGCAAACGGCTGACCTTGGCCGACTTCAAGGCGGCCGAACATCTGGTCATCGTCTCGCCGGGCACGGGCCACGGCAAGGTGGACGAGCTGATCCGCCGCGCCGGGGTCGAACGCCACGTGCGCCTGACCATCCCGCATTTCGTCAGCGTGGGGCAGCTCCTGTGCAGCACCGACATGGTGGCCACGGTGACCGAGCGGCTGGCCGAGAGCCTGGTGGAACCCTTCGGACTGACATGGCGGCCCCACCCCGTTGCACTGCCGGAGGTGGCGATCAACGTGTTCTGGCACGCCAAGGTGCACCGGTCACCCGCGCACCAGTGGCTGCGGGGCGTCGTCTTCGAGCTCTTCGGAGAACCTGGATCGGCCTGAGTGCAGCGGCTGGCCCCTGCACGGAAAAAAGCCCGCTGCAGTGGCGGGCTCTTGGGCGGACTGGCGGAGAGAGAGGGATTCGAACCCTCGGTACAGGAGAACCTGTACGCCGGATTTCGAACACGATCCGCGCATCCCGCGCGGGTCGGCCTCATAGGTGGCGAAGTCGCGCGCCAGGCGCGGAACCCGCCCTCAGCGCGTCAAGTTGGGAGGATCCGCCCGCACAAGGCGCCGCCACAGATCCCGCGCCACCACCGCCAGCCCGATGCCCCACAGCGGCAGGAACAGCAGCGCTTCGACGGTGAGGCGGGCGAGCCTCACGGAGTCAGCGCGTCGTACTCTGCGACGCAGGCAGCCCCGGCGGCGCGGGACTCGTCTGCGGCGGCAGCAAGCTGTCCAGCAGCTTCGATAGCCCGGCTGAGCACCCCTGCGAGCAGATCGGCCTCGGGGCAGGCTGCCGGGCCTGCGCTGACAGCCGCGGGATCTGCGCCGGCTGAATCACGACGG
>CAZBUU010000397.1:0-3775 GCA_964495125.1 uncultured Rubrivivax sp. | reverse complement strand
CGAAGCGGATGCCGAAGTGCAGCAGCAGCTCGCGCTTGTAGTCGGCCTCCAGCGGCCCCTGCGGCGGCGGCAGCACCGCGCCCTGCGGGTTGTAGACAAGGTTCAGCACCAGGCCGCGGGCCGGGTCACCATAACCCAGCGCATTCAGCTGGCGGAGCCCGGCGATGCTGCGTTCGAAGACGCCATCGCCACGCTGGCGGTCGACGTTGGCCGGCGAATAGCACGGCAGCGAGGCGGTGACTTCCACACCGTGCCCGGCCAGGAAGGCCGCCAGGTCTTCCTGCCCGGGCTCGGACAGGATGGTCAGGTTGCAGCGGTCGATGACCCGCACGCCCAGCGCCCGGGCCTGCCGCACGAGGTGGCGGAAGTGCTCGTTCAGCTCCGGCGCACCGCCCGTGAGGTCCAGCGCTCCGACCTTGCGCGCACGCAGCACCTCGATCACCTGGGCGATCGTGTCGCCGTCCATCATCTCGGTGCGCTGCGGGCTGGCTGCGACGTGGCAATGCAGGCAGCTTTGGTTGCACTTGTAGCCCAGGTTGACCTGCAGGGTGTCGAGCGTTCGGCGCCGGATGGGCGGGAAGTCGGTGGCAGCAAGCAAGGGCAGCGTGGCGTGCATGGGCGGTCGGATGGAAATGGAGCGACGATGGGTAGTCGTACAGACCGGCCGAACGGTTACAGCACCGTCAGCGGCGGGAAACTCCGCAGGCCCGAACGGCACAATCCGCCGAACCCTTCGCTTCTTCTGCGGCCGAACGTCCTCACGGCGAGCCGATGTAACCCAAGGCCCCCGAGCGACGAAATGCCTGTTGACGAAAGCCCTGGCGACTTCGAGTCAGCCCTCAAGCCGCTGTGGTTGCGTGCGCAGTCGGGCGATGACGCGGCCTATCGGCAAGCCCTGGGCTTGCTGGCGTCGCGACTGCGCGCTTATCTGAAGCGCCGCCTTTCGGGCTTGCCCGATGAGGTGGAGGACCTGGTTCAGGAGACGCTGTTGGCCCTGCATCTGCAACGTGGCACCTACGACCCGACGCTGCCCGTCAGCGCCTGGGCGGTGGCCGTTGCGCGGCACAAGCTGGTCGACCTGTGGCGCCGGCGCGGCCGGCGCGAAAACCTCCACGACGCCATCGACGATGTGGACGAACAGCTGCTGGCGGCGGAACCCGACGACGGCGGGGCGCGGCGGGATCTCGAGTCCCTGTTCGAGGCCTTGCCGCAGGCCCAGCGGCAGGCCATCGTGTTGACCAAGATCGAAGGCTTGTCGGTCGCCGAGGCTGCGACGCGCACCGGCGCTTCCGAATCGGCCATCAAGGTGCAGGTGCACCGCGGCCTGAAGCGCCTTGCAGCCCTGGTTCGAGGTGACGCCGGCGGTGGCCCGCGCCAGCAGCCCCGCCCGCACGACCTGGGCATGAGCCGGCCCGTTCACGAACCTTCCGAATGAAGACCGACACCCTCATCGACATCCTGGCCCGCGACGCAGGCCCGGCCCCACGCGGACTCGCCGCGCGCCGGCTGTCCCCCGCCGCGCTGGCCGGACTGCTCGTGAGCGCGGGGATCGCAACCGTCTGGTTCGGCACCATCCCTGCAGCGCTGTTCGCCACCGCCGTGCCATGGACGAAGATGGCCTATGCCGGCGCCTTGGCGCTGGCTGCGGGTTGGTGGACAGCGCGCCTGTCGCGACCGGCAGCGCCGATCGCCCAGCCGCGACGCGCCACGGGCCTGGTGCTGCTGGCGATGGCGGCGGTCGGCGGCGTCTCGCTGGCCACGGCGCCAGCCGGCGCCCGGCTGGACGCCTTGCTCGGCAAGTCGTGGTCCACCTGCCCATGGAGCGTGCTGGCGCTGTCCTTGCCCGCCTTGGTGGCCTCGCTCTGGGCGGTGCGCGGCCTCGCGCCGACGCTGCCCCGGACAGCGGGTTTCGCGGCGGGGCTGCTCGCAGGCTCGCTGGGGGCCTTCGGCTATTCCTTGTCCTGCCCCGAAGCCTCGCCCGCGTTCGTGGCCATCTGGTACACGCTGGGGATCGCCCTCACCGGTGCCGTCGGCGCGGTGCTCGGGCCTCGCGTGCTGCGCTGGTGAACCGCCTGGGCTCGCGACGCCATCTGCTGCGGTCGATTTCTTCGGCCCTGGCCTTGCTCGGGATCGGCCCGGCGCGCGCCGTGACGCTCGACACACCCTGGCCTCGGGCGGCGGACCTCGCGGCAAGCAGCAAGGTCAGCGGGACGCTGCGCAAGATCCCGCTTCGAGACATCCAGCGCGTGGACGCGGCTGAGCACGATGGATGGTGGGCGCGGGACAGGTCCGGCCGACTCTGGCACGTCGCTGCCAACGGTGACGCCGAACAGCGTGCCCACGGGCTGGCTCCGACCGGCACGCTGGCCACGGGGCATGGCCGCGTGGCCGCTCGGGGCCTCGACGGACGTCTCTGGGTCCATGACACCCAGCGGCCAAGCGCAGCGCCCGGGCGGTCAGCAGTGCCTCTGGCGCCCCATGGCGGCATCTGCATCCTGCGGCTGGCGATCGTCGCGGTGGTCGAACATGCGGGCAGCCACTTGCTGGCGCGCTTCGAGCCCGATGCGAGCGGCCAGTGGCAGGTGGTCGCACGCAGCCGCGAGCCTGTCTTGCCCGATGCCGTTCCCGTCGCCGTGGATCTCGACGGCCGCCACGGTGGCGCCCACATCGCCGTGCTGGCCGGGCCGGATGCGGGGCGCTATCCGCACGCCGTGCTGGGTGACGACATCGAGGCCACCCGGGTGCTCTGGCTGGAACGCCACAGCCTGGAGCCCCTGCGTTCGCTTCAGATCGACGGTCCGTTGGTCTTCGAGGACCGTCTGCTCAGACCTTGGGCCTTGCCCGACGGACGCACCGGGCTCGTGACGGTTCAGTCAGGTCCCTGGGGGGCGCAGCTCGTGGTCGTCGCCGCCTCACCGGACGCGCCCTCGAAACTCGAGCGGGCAGCCACAGGGCCGGCCCTCGGTTCACGCAACCGCTGGCTTTCACCCGCCAGCGTGCTCCCCGCCCATGGCGAGATCTGGGCCGTGCACACGCCGCACCTCGGGGGCGTCCTGCATCGCTACAGGGCCCAGGGCTCTGCGCTGGTGGCCGAGCGGATGGCGACGGGCCTGACCAATCATCGCCTCGGCGCGCGCGACCTGGACATCTCCGCGCGGGTCGGCCCTTGGTTGCTGCTCCCGACGCAGGACTGGCTCGGTGTGGGAGCCTTCGAAACGACAACCGCGTCGCCCGCGGAAGCCCTCCACGTGGGCGCACCGATTCTGCAATCGGTGGCCGCTGCGGGTCGCGGCAGCGCCCTCCTGCTCACCGAATCCGGGGTGGCGATCTGGTCGCCCTCGCGCGTCCCGCAGGGCGCGCGGGAGGGACCGGCGCCCGGTCTTCGGTAGATGAGCCCAAGTCGGTGCCGGCCACTGAAAGAGGACCATCGGCACCTGCGGGCATCCTGGTTGTTCTGACCAAGAAACAGTCGCAATCGGCACCCCGCGAAAAGCCTAGCGATCCGGCGTGGTGATTCGGCCACAGCGGCATGAGAAGTCGCAATCACCAGGGGTTGAGCCAGCCCTGGAAGTGTCGATCTCGACAAACTTCGTCCTGAACAGCGTCACCCGGCATGCCGCGACCCGATTCCTGGGCAGTTGGGCATCGCGAAACTTCTCGGCCCTGGACTCCGCGCTGCGATGAACGCTCGTTGTGCAGCGGTTGCGGTCCGTCGTCGCTGACGGCTCTGCTCACGCTGACCGGCCCCAAGCAGCCACTACACCCGGCGGCGCAG
>CAZBUU010000396.1:0-3781 GCA_964495125.1 uncultured Rubrivivax sp. | reverse complement strand
TGGGCGTGAGCTTCAACGTGAAGACGTGATCATCGAGCTTCAGCCAGCCGCGGATGTCGCTGCCGACGGGCGCATCATCGGCCAGTTCCAACAGGCCGCCGTGGTCGTCGGCGATCTTGAGTTCGCGCGCCGAGCACAGCATGCCCCGGCTTTCCACGCCGCGCAGCTTGCCGATGCCGATCCTGAAGGGCTTGCCATCGTCGCCCGGCGGCAGTTCGGCCCCGACCATGGCCAGCGGCACGCGGATACCGGCGCGCGCATTGGGCGCGCCGCAGACGATCTGCAGCGGCTCGGGCCTGCCGGCGTCCACGCTGCAGACGCGCAGGCGGTCGGCCTGCGGGTGCGGCTCGGCGCTGAGGATTTTCGCCACCACCACGCCGCTGAAGGGCGGCGCCACGGGGTGGCAGTCCTCCACCTCCATGCCGGACATCGTCAGGAGCGTGGCCAGTTCTTGGGTGGACAGCGGCGGGTCGCAGAACTCGCGCAGCCAGGATTCCGGGAATTGCATGTCAGTTGAACTGCTGGAGGAAACGCAGGTCGCCGTCGAACATCAGGCGCAGGTCGTCGATGCCGTAGCGAAGCATCGCGAAACGGTCGGCGCCGATGCCGAAGGCGAAGCCGATGTTCTTCTCGGGGTCGAGGCCGAAATTGCGCACCACGTTCGGGTGCACCTGACCGGAGCCGGCCACCTCCAGCCACTTGCCGGCCAGCGGGCCGCTGCCGAAGCGGACGTCGATCTCGGCGCTGGGCTCCGTGAACGGGAAGTAGGACGGGCGGAAGCGCACGTCGAAATCATCGGTCTCGAAGAACTGGCGGATGAAGTCGGCGAACACCACCTTCAGGTCCTTGAAGCTGACGTTCTCGCCCAGCCACAGGCCTTCGATCTGGTGGAACATCGGCGAGTGCGTGGCGTCGCTGTCCACGCGGTACACCCGGCCCGGCGCGATGACGCGGATCTCGGGCATGGGGTGCACGTTCGCGTACCGGGCGGCATGAGCACGGGCATAGCGCACTTGCATCGGGCTGGTGTGCGGGCGCAGGTTGAGCCAGCGGCCTTCGGCATCCTTCAACTCGACGTAGAAGGTGTCCTGCATCGAACGGGCCGGGTGGTTTTCGGGATTGTTCAGGGCCGTGAAACTCATCCAGTCGGTCTCGATCTCGGGACCGTCGGCCACGTCGAAACCCATGGAACCGAATATGGCCTCGATGCGCTCGATGGTGCGGCTCACGGGGTGCAGTCCGCCCGTGCCGCGACGGCGGCCGGGCAGCGTGACGTCCAGGGCCTCGGCGCGCAACTGCGCTTCCAGATCGGCAGCGGCCAGCGACTCGCGGCGGGCCTGCAGCGCGGCCTCGATGCGCGCCTTGGCCTGGTTGATCTCGGCGCCGCGGGTCTTCTTCTGCTCGTGCGGCAGCGCGGCCATGGCCTTGAGCTGCTCGGTGACGCGGCCGGCCTTGCCGAGGTAGCGCGCCTTGGCGTCTTCGAGCGCAGCCGCGCCGGTCGCGGCAGCGAAGTCGGCTTCGGCGGACAGGACCAGGGTGTCGAGGTCGTTCATGACAGGAGAAAAGACAAGAAAAAAGGCCGTCCGGGGGCGACGGCCTTCGAGGGCTTGATCGGCCGGTGGCCCACCACGGGCCCCCAGCGGCGAAACATCAAGCCAGCTGAGCCTTCACCTTCTCGACGATGCTGCTAAAGCCAGCGGGGTCGTGAATGGCCATGTCGGAAAGGACCTTGCGGTCGATGTCGATGTTGGCCTTCTTCAGGCCGGCCATGAACTTGCTGTAGGTGACGCCCAGTTCGCGGCTCGCGGCGTTGATGCGCGCGATCCAGAGCTGACGGAACACCCGCTTGCGGGTGCGACGGTCACGGTAGGCATATTGGCCGGCCTTCATCACCGCCTGCTTGGCGATGCGGAAGACGTTCTTTCGGCGACCACGGAAACCCTTGGCCAGGGCCAGGATCTTCTTGTGGCGGGCGTGCGCGGTTACACCACGTTTGACGCGAGGCATGTTGAGCTCCTTCTTGCGTGTTCAGTGGGTCACAGGCCGGCGAACGGCAACATCTGGGCGATGTGCCCCATGTTGGTCTCGTGCACGTTCACGGCGCCGCGCAGGTTGCGCTTGCGGCTGGTGCTCTTCTTCGTGAGGATGTGGCGCTTGTACGCCTGACCCCGCTTGACGGTGCCACCCGGGCGCACGCGGAAGCGCTTCTTGGCGCTGCTCTTGGTCTTCATCTTGGGCATGACTGCTCCTTCTTTGATTGCTGCTGCAGGCGGCCCCGGATTCCGGTGCTCTTGATGGCCTGAAACCGCTTCTCTTCACAGCCACGGTGACCAGACCGTGGCAGCGAATCCCTGTCTCGCTACTGCTTCCTCTTGGGCGCCAGCACCATGATCATCTGGCGGCCTTCGAGCTTGGGCATGTGCTCCACCATCGCGACATCGGCGAGTTCGTCGCGGATGCGTTCCAACATGCGCATGCCGATGTCCTGGTGCGTGATCTCGCGTCCGCGGAAACGCAGCGTGACCTTGCCCTTGTCGCCGTCTTCCGCGATGAAGCGGCGCAGGTTGCGCATCTTGATCGCGTAGTCGCCGTCGTCGGTGCCCGGCCGGAACTTCACTTCCTTGACCTCGATGACCTTCTGCTTGGCCTTGGCCTCGGCCGCCTTCTTCTGCTCCTGGTACTTGAACTTGCCGTAGTCCATGAGCCGGCACACGGGGGGGTCTGCGGTGGCGGCGATCTCCACGAGATCAACGTCCAGTTCCCCGGCCATGCGAAGCGCTTCCATCGTGGAGACGATGCCCAGCGGCTCGTTCTCGACTCCGTTGAGCCGCACCTGCGGTGCCATGATCTCCCGGTTCAACCGGTGTTTGCGCTCCGCGTTGGGCACGCGGCGGTCCATGAAGGTAGCGATGGTTCCAGCTCCTGATGCAACCCGAAGGCAGGTCGGGCCACGATAAAGACGACAACGCGCCTGCGGGCGCTCAGACCTTGGTGGCGATGTCGCTGGCAATCTTCTCCTGGAAGCTGCTGAGCGGCATCACACCGAGATCCTGGCCCCCGCGGGCGCGCACGGCAACGGCCCCGCCTGCCTTCTCCTTGTCGCCGACGACCAGGATGAACGGGACCTTCTGCATCGAATGCTCGCGGATTTTATAGCTGATTTTCTCGTTCCGCAAATCCGCCAGCGCCCTAACTCCTTGTTTTTGCAGCGTTTTCGCCACCTCCACGGCGTAGTCGCCCTGGGCTTCCGTGATCGAAGCCACCACCACCTGCTGCGGCGCCAGCCAGACGGGCAGCGCGCCGGCGTGCTGCTCGATGAGGATGCCGATGAAGCGCTCGAGGCTGCCGACGATGGCCCGGTGCAGGATAACCGGGTGCTTGCGCGAGCTGTCCTCGGCCACGTACTCCGCACCCAGGCGTTCGGGCAGGTTGGGGTCGACCTGGATGGTGCCGCACTGCCAGGGGCGGCCGAGCGCGTCCTTGAGCGTGTACTCGATCTTCGGGCCGTAGAAGGCGCCCTCGCCCGGCAGGATCTCGAAGTCGCAGCCCGAGGCGCGCAGCCCTTCGGCCAGGGCGGCTTCGGCCTTGTCCCAGCTCTCGTCCGTGCCGATGCGCTTCTCGGGCCGCGTGGACAGCTTGTAGATGATGTCCGTGAAGCCGAAGTCCCTGTAGACCCTCTGCAGCAGCGTCGTGAAGGCCACGACTTCACCCTGGATCTGGTCTTCCGTGCAGAAGATGTGGCCGTCGTCCTGCGTGAAGGCGCGCACGCGCATGATGCCGT
>CAZBUU010000395.1:0-3794 GCA_964495125.1 uncultured Rubrivivax sp. | reverse complement strand
GGGCCTATGCAATGATGTGCATAGGCCAGGAGGGTTTCCCCCGGAGTAACCCTGATGGGGCTTGTCGGCCCCATGCCAGAAGGGCGATCTAGCCGGGCAGGAAGGCGCGGCGGCCCTCGGGCGCCAGCAGCGTGTCGACGGGCGCGCCGTACAGCCGGGCCAGCGTGTCCGGCTGCAGCACAGCGGCCACGGGCCCCTGCGTGAGCGTGCGGCCGCCCTGGACCAGCAGCGCGTCGTCGGCGGCGCGCAGCGCGTGGTTGGGATCGTGCGTGCTGAAGAGCACGGCCAGGCCGCCGCCGGCCAGACGCCGGATTTCGCGCAGCAGCTTGCCCTGGTTGCCGAAGTCCAGACTCGCGGTCGGTTCGTCCAGCACCACCACGCGGGCTTCCTGGGCCAGGGCGCGGGCCACCAGCACCAGCTGGCGCTCGCCGCCGGAGATTCGCGTCACGGGGCGGTGGGCCAGCGGCGTGAGGCCCAGGCGATCGATGGCGGCCGTGGCGGCAGCGCGGTCGCGTTCGCCCGGTGGCGACAGCAGCCCGGCGTGCGCGTTGCGGCCCATCAGCACGACGTCGGCCACGCTGTAGTCGAAGGGCGTGGCACCGGCCTGCGGCACGTAGGCCAGGCGCCGGGCGCGCTCGCGCATCGGCCAGCGGGCCAGCGGCTGGCCCTCCAGCAGCACCTCGCCGCCACGCGGCGGCAGCAGGCCCAGCAGCGTCTTCAGGAGCGTCGTCTTGCCGCCGCCGTTGGGCCCCAGCAGCGCCAGCACGCGGCCGGGCGTGAGCGAGAGTGAGAAGCCGCGGCCGACTTCGCGGCCGGGATAGCCGATGGCGAGTTCCTGCGCTTCCAGCAAGGCCGGGTTCATGACCACGCCCGCTGGGTGCGCCGCAGCAGCACGATGAAGAAAGGCGTGCCGATCACCGCCGTGAGGATGCCCAGCGGCACCTCCACCGGCGCCATCGTGCGCGCCAGCGTGTCGATGGCCAGCAGCAGCGCCGCGCCCAGCAACGACGTGGCCGGCAGCAGGCGCGGGAACGAGGGCCCCACCAGCGCGCGCGCCAGGTGCGGCACCACGAGGCCGATCCAGCCCACGATGCCGGCCGCGGCCACGCTGGCCGCCGTGACCAGCGTGGCAGCCGCGATGATGGCCACGCGCAGCGGACCCGTCGGCAGGCCCAGCGAGCGCGCTTCCTCGTCGGGCAGCGAGAGGGCATTCATGCGCCAGCGCAGCAGGATCAGCACCACCGTGCCCAGCGCCACCGGCGCCAGCAGCGGCAGCAGGTCCTTGGGGCCGGTGCCCGCCAGGCTGCCCAGCAGCCAGAAGGTCATGGCCGGCAGCTGGTTGTAGGGGTCGGCCAGGGTCTTCACGAGCCCGATGCCCGCGCCCAGCAGCGAGCCCACGACGATGCCGGTGAGCAGCAGCCCGAGCAGGGGGTCGCCGCCGCGCAGCGTGCTGCCCAGCCCCACCACGGCTGCCACCGCGAGCAGCCCGCCGGCAAAGGCCGCGAGCTGGATGCCCAAGAGCCCCAGCGAGAAGAAGATGGCCAGCAGCGCGCCGAAGGCCGCACCGGCCGAAGCGCCCAGGATGTCGGGCGAGACCAGCGGGTTGCGGAAAAGCCCCTGGAAGGCCGCACCCGCCACCGCGAGCGCCGCACCCACCGCCAGCGCCGCCAGCACGCGCGGGCCGCGGATCTGCCAGACCACCGCTTCCACGGCCGGCGGCAGGCCGCTCGGCGTGCCACTCAGTTCCGAGGCCAGCGCTCGCAGCAGGTCGCCCACGCCGACCGGGAATCGCCCCAGCGCGAAGGCCAGCGCCACGGCCGCCAGCAGCAGGGCCAGCGCCAGCAGCGTGCCGGGCCAGGCGGGGCGGCTCACCGGGCTGTCAGTCGCGGCCGGCGAGCACGCGCGCCACCTGGGCGGGGCTCGGCTCCACCTGGTAGAAGCGCTTGTAGAAATCGCGCGTCAGCACCGCCAGGTCTTCGGGAAAGAGCGTGGGGTAGACGATCTTGCCCAGCCACCACAGCCCCGGCAGCCGGTTCACGCCGGGCGGGAAGTCCACCCAGCCGAAAGGCAGCTTGGGGCTCAGGTGCACGCGGCCTTCGCGCACGGCGCGCAGGGTGCGCCACACCGGGTGGTCGCGCACGGTGGCGGCGAAGGTCCTGTCGATGGTGACGATGACGTCCGGGTCCCAGCCCAGCACCTGCTCCAGCGACACCGTGGCCAGCCCGCCGGGCGTGCCGGCGCTCACGAGCTTCAGGCCCATGTGGCCCATGATTTCGACGTTGATGCTGCCGCCCAGCCCGGTCTCCAGCCCCGCCGGGCCGCGCGCGAAGTACACGCGCGGGTGCTGGTCGGCCGGCACCTTGGCGATGCGGCCCTGCACCGTGCGCAGCATGTCGTCGGCGGCCTGGGCCAGCTCCTTCGCGCGTGCCGTGCGGCCGGTGAGGGCGCCCAGCGTCTCGTAGCTGGCGGGGATGGCGGGAAAGCGGCCGTCCAGCAGCGCGTAGGGGATGCCCGTTTGCTGCTGCACCTTGTCGGCCAGCTCGACGAAGGTGGCGCGCGTGCTGCCGGCGTCGACGATGAGGTCGGGCTTCAGTGCCAGCACGCTTTCCAGGTTGGCGCTGTTGCCGCGGCCGGTGATGCGGCCCAGCTCGGGCCGACTGCCGATGCCGGGCAGCAGGAACTCCAGCTCCTCGGGCCGGTTGGCGCGCGGCCAGCCCAGCAGCGCCTCGGGCGCCAGCGTGTAGAGCTGGATGGCCGCCGGCGGGCCGGCCGGGAAGATGCGCTCCACCTTCTTCGGCACGGCCACGCGGCGGCCGGCGCCGTCGGTGACCGTGGACTGTGCGAAGGCCGGTGCGCCCACGGCCGCGGCCGCGCCGGCCAGCAGCAGCGAGCGCCGACGCGTCATGGCGCCAGGAAGCCGTGCGATGCCAGCACCGCGCGCCCTTGCGGCCCTTGCACGAAGGCGAGGAAGGTCTGGGCCGCCGGCGACACCGGCTTCAGCAGCGCGGCGCCGTACAGCGCCGAGACGTTGATGGCCTCGGGAACAGGCAGCACCTGCAGCGCGGGCTGCTCGCGCCGCGCTTGTGCCGCAGCCGTGCAGTAGACGACGAAGACATCGGCGCGGCCTTCGGCCAGCAGCTGGCCGTACAGGCTGCGGCCGTCGGCCGGCGCAGGGGGAGAGTTCGGCCCGCCGGTGAGCTGCTGCGCCTTGGCCTTCAGCGCCGCCGCCGCGCCGGCCGGGCCGGCGCCTGTGGCTTCGATGCGCTCGAACATCGCCCAGGCGTAGTCGCCCGCCGGATCGGCCTTGGGCGTGGACATGGCCACGCGCACACCCGCATCCAGCAGGCGCTGCGCCACACTCTGGCCGTTCAGCGTGAACTCGGGCCGCGCCAGCAGGCACAGCGCGTTGCGCGCGAAGGGCTGGGCGGGCTCGCTGCGGCCAGCCGCCGCCAGGGCCTGCGGGTGTTCCATGTTGGCCGAGGCGAAGAGTCCTGGGCCGCTGCCGGCCAGCAGCTTGTCCTTCAGCAGGCCCGAGGGCCCGAAGCTGGCCTTGACCTTGGCGCCGCCGGCCTTTTCGTAGGCCGTGGCCAGTTCGGTGAAGGCCCCGCGCAGGCTGCCGGCGGCGTGGACTTCCAGTGCCGGCTCCTGCGCGCCGGCGCCGCCGGCCACGAGCAGCGCCACGCCACCCAGCCAGGAGACGAGCGCCCTCACTTGGGCGAAGCGTTGGGGAAGAACAGCTGCTCGCCGCCGATCTTGTAGGCCGCGATGGCCTGCTGGCCGGCCGGCGACACCAC
>CAZBUU010000394.1:0-3815 GCA_964495125.1 uncultured Rubrivivax sp. | reverse complement strand
ACCAGAGGTCGAACTTCACCGCCAGCAGCGTCAGCACCATCGTCACTTCCACGAGGGTGGGGAAGATGCTGTAGAGCGAGTAGGAGATGAGCGAATGCACGGCGCGCGTGCCGCGTTCGATGTCGCGCGTCATGCCGCCGGTCTGGCGCTCCAGGTGGAAGCGCAGGCTCAGGGCGTGGAGGTGGCGGAACACCTGCAGGCTGATGCTGCGCGCCGCGCCTTCGGTGGCCTTGGCGAAGATCAGTTCGCGCAGTTCGGTGAAGAAGGAGGTGGACAGGCGCAGCGCGCCATAGGCCACCACCAGGCCCACCGGCACCACGAGCAAGGCCCTGGCGTCACCCGGCTTGATCGACATCGCGTCGACCAGGTTCTTCAACAGCAGCGGCACGCCGACGTTGGCCACCTTGGCCGCGAGCAGGAACGCCAGGGCGATGCCCACGCGCCAGCGGTACCGCCACAGGTAGGGCAGCAGGCGCTTGAGCGTGACCCAGTCGGAACGCGGCCCCGTGGCGGCCGGCGGCGGGCCACCCGCAGCAGTTTGCGTGCGGCCCCTCACGCCGCGGCCTTGCGCAGCACGATTTCCTGGTAGCCGAGCAGCCCCATGGCCACGGTGGGGTACAGCAGGTAGCCCGACAGCACGTTGCGGCTGCGCGCCGGCGCGCGGCGCGCCAGTGCGCGGCGCGCCAGCCAGGGCAGGCGGATGATGGCGCCCACCAGCGTGTCCAGCCGGCGCAGGTTGGGCAGCACCTCGCGGTCCAGCACCTCCACCTTTTCCAGCGCCAGGCCCTGGCGGCCGGCCTCGGCGATGAGCTCGTCGGGCACCTGCCAGCGCTCCAGCGCCGTGCCGCGCGCCACCAGTTCCACGGCCATGGCGCCGTCGGCGTCCAGCTGCGCGCTGGGGCGCGGCTGGTAGCCGTCGAACAGCGTGAAGCGGCCGCCCGGGCGCAGCACGCGCGCCACTTCGCCCAGTGCGCGTGGCAGGTCGCGGGCGTAGCAGAAGGCCTCGATGGCGAAAGCCTCGTCCACGCTCGCGTCCTTCAGCGGCAGCGCGTGCATGTCGCCCAGTGCCAGCGCCACGTTGGGACGGCCGTTCAGGCGGGCGCGCGCGAGCTCGGCGTGGTCGGGCGTGAGATCGATGCCGTGGAAGCGCACGGCCGGGTGGCGCGGCACCAGGTAGCCGAGGTTGAAGCCCTGGCCGAAGCCGATCTCCAGCACGTCGCGCGGAGATTCGGCCGTCCAGCGCGCCTCGATGCGGCGCAGGTGCTCGCGGAAGCCGTCGGGGTCGTAGCGGCCCGAAGGGTTCAGCGCCATGTGCGCTGCACCCTCGCTCGAATGGTGCTTGCGGTAGGCCGCGTGGCACTCGCGGTAGTAGGCCTGCACGCGGGGGGCGTCCAGCCGTTCGGCCAGGATGTCGTGCACCGGGAACAGGCGCTCCAGCTTGCGAAGGCGGCGCGACAGGTCGCGTTGTCGGGCTTGTGCGGTGTCCTCTCGGTGCGTCCAGAGCATCCGGTGATTATCTCCGTCGCCCCGGGACCGCCGGGCGTTGCCGCTACAGTGGCCCGTTCGACAAGGACCCGCGATGAACCACCCCGAGCACCAACCCGTGATGTCCCCGCATGCGCTGCCCGGCGACCGCCAGCTGGTGCTGCGCGTGATGCCGCTGCCGGCCGACGTCAACGCCAACGGCGACATCTTCGGCGGCTGGATCATGGCCCAGGTCGACCTGGCCGGCGCCGTGCTTCCGGTGCGCATCGCCAAGGGCCGCATCGCCACCGTGGCGGTGAACCAGTTCATCTTCAAGCAGCCGGTGAGCCTGGGCGACCTGCTGAGCTTCTACGCCCGCATCACGCGCATCGGCACCACCAGCATCAGCGTGCACGTGGAGGTCTACGCCGAACGCAACCCCGAGAACCTGCAGGTGGTGAAAGTGACCGAAGCCGACCTCACCTACGTGGCCATCGACGCGCAGGGCAAGCCGCGGCCGGTGCCGCGCTGAAGCTTCAGTCGACGAAGAAGTCGGGGATGAAGTTCTTGTTCCCCGGCGTGACCGCGTACTTGTCCAGGTCCGTCACGCCGTGCTCGGCGAGCAGCGTGTCGTCGATGAAGAAGTTGCCGGTGGTCGTCTTCGCATCGCTGGTCAGGATGACCCAGGCAGCGTCCGACAGGATCTCCGGCTTGCGGCACAGCGCCAGGTCCACGCCCGGAATCATCTGCAGCGCGGCGGTGGCAATGGCCGTGCGCGGCCACAGGCTGTTGACGGCAATGCCCAGGTGCTTGAACTCGGCGGCGTGGCCGAGGGTGCACTCGCTCATGCCGTACTTGGCCATGGTGTAGGCCACGTGGTCCTTGAACCAGTGCGGCTTCATGGACAGTGGCGGGCTCATGTTCAGCACGTGCGGGTTGCGCCCGGCCTGCGCGCTCTTGATGAGTTCCGGCAGACAGGCCTGCGTGCAGCAGTAGGTGCCGCGCACGTTGACGCCGAACATCAGGTCGAAGCGCTTCATCGGCGTCATCGCGGTGGGCGTGAGGCTGATGGCGCTGGCGTTGTTGACGAGAATGTCGATGCCGCCGAAACGCTGAACCGCGGCCGCCACGGCGGCGGCCACGGCGTTCTCGTCGCGGATGTCGGTCTGCACCGCCAGGGCCTGGCCGCCGGCGGCCTCCACCTCGGCGGCGGCGCTGGCCAGGGTGCCCGGCAGCTTGGGATTCGGGTCCACGGTCTTGGCCAGCAGCACCAGGTTGGCGCCGTCGGCGGCGGCGCGCCGGGCGATGGCTAGGCCGATGCCACGGCTGGCGCCGGTGATGACGAGGGTCTTGCCGGCGAGGCTGCGGGTCATGTCGTTGTCTCCGGGGTCTGGATCTGCGGCCACACGTGGGCCTGGATGTGTTCGGCGATCGCGGCCGCGCAGTAGCGGTACACGGCGATGCCGGGGTGGAAACCGTCCGCGGCCATGACGCCGCGGTTCAGGGGCATCTGCATGTCCACCAGGGAAACGTCACCGCGCGTGGCGGCCCAGCGCCTGAGGGCCGTGTTGTGACGCCGCGCGTCGGCGCCCGACACCCAGCGCAGCGGCTGCGGCAGGCCCGGGAAGTGATGCAGCGGAGGCAGCGGCGCGAACACCACGTGGTGCACGGCGCGCGCATTGCGCAGGTGGTTGGCGATGGCCTCGCGCGACGACACGGCGTGGTGCGAAGGCACCTGCTCGACCACGTCGTTGACGCCGGTGACGACCACGGCGAGGTCGAAGTCCTCGTGCACCTCGCGCCGCACCAGTTCCAGCGTCTGCGCCGTGCTCAGCCCGCTGCGCGCCAGCAGCCGCCAGGCCACGCGCGCGTTGCAGGCCTGCGCCAGGCCGCTGGCCAGTTGCACCGCCAGCGCCTCACGCTGGCTCACCACGCCCACGCCGGCGGCGGACGAGTCGCCGGTGATCAGCAGCCGAAGCAGCGGCCCCTGCCCCACCTGGCCGTGGCGCTCACCCTCCGGCTCGGCCAGGCGCGGCATGCGGCGGCGCGTGACCACGGCTTGCGCCACCAGCACGGGAATCAGCAGTGCCTTGACGGCCAGCGACATGGCGGTGCCCCGGGCTCAGAACTTCGAGAAGTCCGGCGCGCGCTTCTGGAAGAAGGCCTGGAAGGCTTCCATCGCCTCCGGGCTCTTCAGGCGTGCGGAGAAGATCTCGGTCTCCTCGCGGATGACCTGCAGCACCTGCGCCTGCTGCGGCGCGCGCATCAGTCGCTTGGCCTGGCGCACGGCCCCCGGCGGCAGCGCGTTGAAGCGCTCGGCCATGCGGCGTGCGTGGTTCACCACCTCGCCG
>CAZBUU010000393.1:0-3822 GCA_964495125.1 uncultured Rubrivivax sp. | reverse complement strand
GACCTGCCGCTGACACCGGACCACGTCTTCAAGGCCGTGGCCGCCGTGCACCGCCGCGTGAAGGGCAGCTACGCGGTCATCGCACTCATCGCCGGGCATGGCCTGCTGGCCTTCCGCGACCCCTTCGGCATCCGCCCGCTGTGCTTCGGCGAGGGCGTCACCGATGGCGGACGCGACGTGATGGTGGCCAGCGAGTCGGTGGCGCTGGAAGGCACGGGCCACCAGCTCACGCGCGACGTGGCGCCGGGCGAGGCCATCTACGTCGACCAGGAGGGCCGGCTCCATGCCCGCCAGTGCGCCGAGCGCCCGACGCTGCATCCCTGCATCTTCGAGTACGTCTACCTGGCACGGCCCGATTCGGTGATGGACGGCATCTCGGTCTACCAGGCACGGCTGAACCTGGGCGAGACGCTCGCGCAACGCATCATCAACACCATGCCGCCGAGCGACATCGATGTCGTCATCCCCATCCCGGAAAGCAGCCGGCCCAGCGCGATGCAGCTGGCGCACCGCCTGGGCAAGCCTTACCGCGAGGGCTTCGTGAAGAACCGCTACGTGGGACGCACCTTCATCATGCCGGGGCAGTCGGTGCGCAAGAAGAGCGTGCGCCAGAAGCTCAACGCCATCGGCCTGGAGTTCAAGGGCCGCAACGTGCTGCTGGTGGACGACAGCATCGTGCGCGGCACCACCAGCAAGGAGATCGTGCAGATGGCGCGCGAAGCCGGTGCCAACAAGGTCTACATGGCCAGCGCCGCGCCGCCGGTGCGCTTCCCCAACGTCTACGGCATCGACATGCCGACCAAGGAAGAGCTGATCGCGCACGCGCGCAGCCTCGAGGAGATCCGCGAGTTCATCGGCGCCGACGCGCTGATCTACCAGGACGTCGACGCCATGAAGCGCGTGGTGGGCAAGCTGGCCCCCGAAGTTGCCGGCTTCGAGGCCAGCTGCTTCGATGGTCAGTACATCACCGGCGACGTCACCGCCGAGGACTTCGCCACGCTGGAGGCGCAGCGCCGCCTGCAGTTCGACGAAGAGGACGAGAACAACCGTTCACGTCTGGCGCTGCAGAGCGGCGAGGTGGCCTGAGCATGAGCGACAGCGAAGCCGCACGCGTCGCCCGTGCGCGCCTGCCTGAAGGCCTGCGGCCGGAGACGCTGGCCGTGCGCACGGCCCTGGCGCCCAGCCAGCATGGCGAGAACTCCGAAGGCCTGTTCCTCACCAGCGCCTTCGTGCAGCCCGATGCCGAGACCTCGGCACGGCGCTTCACCGAGATGGAGGACTTCACCTATGCGCGCACCAGCAACCCCACGGTGCGCAGCCTGGAGCAGCGCCTGGCGGCGATGGAAGGCGCCGAAGGCTGCATCGCCACGGCCACCGGCATGAGTGCCATCCTGCTGCTCGTGATGGGCCTGCTGAAGTCCGGCGACCACGTCATCTGCTCGCGTTCGGTGTTCGGGTCCACGCTCAGCCTCTTCGGCAAGGAGTTCGGCAAGTTCGGCGTCGAGACCAGCTTCGTCTCGCAGACCGACATCGGCGAGTGGCGCGCCGCGCTGCGCCCCAACACGAAGCTGCTTTTCGCCGAGACGCCCACCAACCCGCTCACCGACGTCTGCGACATCCGCGCGCTGGCCGACCTGGCCCACGGTGCGGGTGCGCTGCTGACGGTGGACAACACCTTCTGCTCGCCCGCGCTCCAGCGGCCGCTGGCGCTGGGCGCCGACCTGGTGATGCACGCCGGCACCAAGTACCTCGACGGTCAGGGTCGCGTGATGGCCGGCGCGCTGTGCGGGCCGAACCGGCTCATCGTCGATGTCTTCGGGCCCACGCTGCGCACCGCCGGCATGACGTTGGCGCCCTTCAACGCCTGGGTCGTGCTCAAGGGCCTGGAGACGCTGGCGCTGCGCATGAAGGCGCAGAGCCAAGCCACGCTGCAGGTGGCGCGCTGGCTGGAAGCGCACCCCGCCGTTTCGCGCGTCCACTACCCGGGCCTGGCATCGCACCCACAGCATGAGCTGGCGATGGCGCAGCAGTCGGGGCAGGGCGGCGCGGTGGTGTCCTTCGACGTCCGGGCCGCCACGCCGGAAGCGGCGCGCGCCGCGGCCTTCCACGTCATCGACAGCACGCGCGTGCTGAGCATCGCCACCAACCTGGGCGACACCAAGTCCATCATCACGCATCCCGCCACCACCTCGCACGGCCGCCTCACCGAAGCGCAACGGCAGGCCTCGGGCATCGGCCAGGGGCTCGTCCGGCTGGCCGTCGGGCTGGAGCACGTCGACGACATCACCGACGACCTGCAGCGTGGCCTGAGCACCCTATGACCGTCCGCACCCGCATCGCCCCGTCACCGACGGGCTTCCTGCACCTGGGCACGGCGCGCACCGCGCTGTACTCCTGGGCCTACGCACGCCACCACGGCGGGCAGTTCGTGCTGCGCATCGAGGACACCGATGTCGCGCGCTCCACGCTGGACAGCGTGCAGCAGATCCTGGACAGCATGGCCTGGCTGGGGCTGGGCTACGACGAGGGGCCGGTCTACCAGATGCAGCGCCTGGAGCGCTACCACGCGGTGGTCGAAGAGATGATCGCGGCCGGCACCGCCTACCGCTGCTGGTGTTCACCCGACGAACTGGAGGCCATGCGCGAGGCGCAGCGCGCGCGCGGCGAGAAGACGGGCTACGACGGCCGCTGGCGCCCCGCGCCGGGCAAGGTGCTGCCGGCGCCGCCCGAGGGCGTGAATCCCGTGGTGCGCTTCGCCAACCCGGCCCACGGCCACGTGCAGTGGGACGACCTGGTGAAAGGGCCGATCAGCATCTCCAACGAGGAGATCGACGACCTCATCATTCTTCGCCCCGACGGTGTGCCCACCTACAACTTCGCCGTCGTCATCGACGACTGGGACATGGGCATCACCCATGTCTTCCGCGGTGACGAGCACATCAACAACACGCCCTGGCAGATCAACATCTTCCGCGCCGTGGCGGGCGAGGGCGCCACGCTGCCGCAGTACGGGCACTGCCCCATCATCCTGGGCGACGACGGGCTCAAGCTCAGCAAGCGACGTGGCGCCGTCAGCGTCACCGCCTACGAAGAGATGGGCTACCTGCCCGAGGCCATGCTGAATTACCTGGCGCGACTGGGCTGGAGCCACGGCGACGACGAGCTCTTCACGATGGAGCAGATGGTGCAGTGGTTCGACGGCAGCCATCTCGCCAGGAGCCCTGCGCAGTGGGACCCGGCCAAGCTGGCCTGGGTCAACGCGCACCACCTGAAGCAGGCGGCCGACGAGCGGCTGGCCCGGCTGGTGCAGCAGCGGCTCGCCGCGCGCGGCGTCGTGGCCACCGACCTCGGGCTGCTGGAGCGCGCTGCAGCACTGTTCAAGGAACGCTGCACGACGCTGTTGGAACTCGCGGACTGGACGGCCATGCTCTTCGTCCCGGTGACGCCGGCGCCCGAGGACCTGGCGGCGCAGGTGACGGCCGCCGTGAGGCCGGCGCTGCCCACCCTGGCCGCCAAGCTCGCCACGGCCGCCTGGGACAAGACGGCCATTGCCGCTGCGATGAAGGAGACGCTGGCCGCGCACCAGCTCAAGATGCCGCAGCTGGCCCCGGCCGTTCGCGTGCTGGTCTGTGGCCGGGTGCAGACACCCTCCATCGACGCGGTGCTGGCACTCTTCCCTCGTGAGACCGTGCTCTCGCGTTTGCAGGGTGCTGAAAATCTGGTTTAGAATGCGAGGCTCAGCTTGAACAGCGCTGAACCTTGCTCGATGGGGGTATAGCTCAGCTGGGAGAGCGCTTGCATGGCATGCAAGAGGTCAGCGGT
>CAZBUU010000392.1:0-3822 GCA_964495125.1 uncultured Rubrivivax sp. | reverse complement strand
GCCCAGGTGAACTGGAACGGCAGCAAGGCGAGCAGAGCAATGGCGAACCAACGACGCATGCAGAATAGTCTAGCAGCTACAGGGTTTGGGGCGAGCGAGTGGGTTCAATGTAGTGCGGCAGTTCACCGCATTTCGGCACGCGCGTGACGGAATTAGTCGTTCTTGGCCGGCGATCAATCGCGTTACAGGCAAGCCTGGCCAGGATGTCGTGAGCAAGCCGTCCCGGTCGACACTGCGCTCTTGGCGATTCCTCCCCGCCTGGGATGAGTTTTTCGCCCCGGCGTGCGAGACCACGGCACGCCGCTGCGCGACTTCGGGGAAGCACAATTGGAGGCGCTGGTCGACCAAGAGATCGAGAGAGCCAAAGTACCGTGACAGCGCGGTGTTGCCGGACGTGCCATCTTGCTGTGTCAACGGGTTTGCCCGTCGTCTGGATGGCCCCAAACGCGTGCGATGCGAGGACTGCGGCCGCCGTTGGAGCGCCAGCCGGGTAAGCTGTGTCGACAGCGCGGCCTGACTGGGGAGTCCCGACCGGTCATCAGAGGAGAAACTCATGAAACCCACCACTTTCCCGACTGCGGTAGCCACTGCAGCAGTACCCACCCCCGCGCAGGAGTTGCTGGTGCAAGCACCCTTGGACACTGGGGCCATCGCTTTGCGGCCCGAGCAGATGCCGCAAGCCGAGCAGGCACTGGCCACGCTCGACTTCGCGGCCATTCCGTCCGGCGACATCATCAAGATCGGCCTGGGTGCCGAACAGGCGCTGCAAAAGACGCTGGACGGCTTTCTGGCCCGGCTCGACACGAAGACGGCGTCCAAAGTGTTCGCGCTTTTCGGGCGCCTTGAGAAAGGTGTCGATGACGCCAAGCTGCCTGAAATCCTGGAGAAGATTCAGGAAGGCGAGGATCCGGGGTTCTTCGCCGGCCTGTTCGCCAAGTTCACCGGCCGCAAGCCCGAAGAGGCCTTCAGCGAGTTCATGCAGGAGGTCGGCGATTTGATCTCGAGCCGGACGCGCACGTTGGCCGACGAGATGGGCCGCCTGGAGGGCGAACTGTCGAAGGAAATGAAGACGCTGTTCGGTGAACTGCAGGCACTGGAGAGCCTGAAGCAGTCGTACGGCACGCACTTCGCCAGCTTCACCGTCGATGCCGCCGTGGCGCGCGCGTTTCTCGACAAGGCCCGGCAGGTCGTGGCGCAAGAGACCGCCGCTGCCGCCCCCGCCGACATGACCGCCCAGGCGCGGCTGCGCGAGTTGCAGGACAAGCTCAGGCTGCTGGAAAGCCGGGCCCTTGCGCTCGAAGGCACCTACACGCGCCTGCCAGCCGACCAGATGGTGATCCAGCAGATCGAGGCCGCCGGCATCGCCACGCTGCAGGAGACCGCCACCACGGTGTCCTCGCGCTTCGCGTCGATCAAGATGACCCTGCTGGCCATCCACGGCGCATTCGCCGTCAAATCGGTGCAGCAGATCGCCGAGCGCCAGGCGCGCCTGGACCAACAGCTCACACAACTGCGCGGCCAGGCCACCAAGGACGTGGCCGTCGCCGCGGCCAAGGCGCCCGGTGACAACCGCGTCGCACAGGCGCAGCAAATCGCCGCGATCATCACGCAGACGCGCGAGATCCACGATCTGGTCGAAACCGCCAAGCAGGAGACCGAAGCGAAGTTCGAGACGGCGCGGCAAATGTTCGAGCAGTCGCGCGCCGAGCTCGTGGCGCTGCGCCAGGCCTGACAACGACACCGGAGAAACCATGCTCACACTGACGCTCGACAAGCCCGGCGCCGCGCCGGCCCGCAAGCTGCAGCTCTCGCTGAACAAGGGCGCTGCGTTCAAAGTGACCGTGGCCTGGCAGTGCGAGGCCGACCATCAGGACGACATCGACATCCACGCGCTCGAGGCCCGCAACGGCGGCAATGGCGCCAAGGTCTCGGCGCTCGAAGAGATCCTGTCCACGTACAACACGACGAAGATGAGTCCGAAAACCGGAGTGCTGCCGACCGCGGCCGACGGCTCCTTTGCCACGCCCTCGGGCGGGCTGCGGCACTCCGGCGACGTGCGGGTGCAGGGCAACACCGAAACCATCGTCATCGAAGGCGCGAAACTTCCGGCGGGCGTGAACGAGATCCCGCTCTTCGCCACCGTCCACAAGGCCGAACACGGCGCGGGGCACGACGAAGGTTCCGATGCCGAGGACGAGGCGGCCTTCGCCGACATCGAGGTCTGCACCGTCACCATCGCCGACGAGGGCGGGCGCGAGCTGGGCGCCTACCAGCTGTCCAAGGAGTTCGGCGAGTTCAACGTGGTGCAGCTGGGCAGCATCATGCACGGCGACAACGGCTGGGAGTACGCGCCTGTCGGCCGCGGCTTCACGGGCACGTTCAACGACGTGCTGGGCCACTTCTCCTGAAAGCTTGGCCGTGCCGTCTGCGAAGGACAAGTTGCGCCCGACGGTTATCGGCGCTTCAGGCGCTTCGCCGCGCAACCCTGCGCTGAGCGTGCCGCCGGCGCACGACATGCCGTCGCCGGCGCGTCATGCATCTGCTGTCGCGCCGGTAGTGCAGCCGCCGGTGGTGCGGCAGCCGACAGCCATTCCGGGCGCCGCGCGCACGCGGATCGAAGTGACCGCGCGCGATCTGCAGGCGTTGTCGCCGGGGGCTGATGCCGGGGTGTACCAGCAAGCGCGGGCGCTGGTCGGCACCTTCGTCGTCGCCAAGGCATCGCAGCGCAAGGCGATCCTTTGGGGCCACGAGCTGCAGAAGTCGCACGGAGAACTCGTCGCCGAGATGCTGGCCCTGGCGCGCAGCCCGGTGCTGCGCCAGGTGCAGGCTTACCTCACGCGGATGATGGACATCCTGGGATCGATCGACCTGATGGCCGCCTGCGGACACAGCGGCGACGGTGTCGTGGGGCGGCTGTTCCAGGGCATCAACCGCCGCATCGACACGCCGGGCGAACTGGCCAAGGCCCAAGCCGAGCTGGAGCAGCTGCTGGCGCTCATGGGTGGGGCGCTCGACCCCCTGCTGGACCTGAAGGACCGGCTGCTGCGCCTGTCCGGGTCGATGGAGGAGACCGCGACTCAGGTCGAGGCCGCGGCCATCGGCGCGCTGTTCCTGTCGGAGCGCCTGCGCCAGGACGACGCCGCACTGGCGCAGTGTTTTGCCGAGCGCAGCATGAGTCTGACGCAGACCCTGGCGCAGATGCGGCAGGCCGGCTCGACGCGCGATTTGCAGATCGAGCAGCCGATCCGCCTGATCGGCGCCATCCAGAACGTGGCGCTGGTCGTGATGCCGGCGTTCATCGGCAGCATCGCGTCCATCACCACCCTCGGCGCCAGCAAGACCACGGTTTCGCAGACCGAAGCCGGTGAGCTGGCCTATCGGCTGCGCGACATCATCAGCCAGTTGAAACCCTGAACCAGGAGCACGCATGAACAGCAAACTCTCACTGAATCTCGACAAGTCGGCCAGCGCGCTGCGGCTGGCGCTCGACAAGGCCGGCGTGGTGGCGAACGTGAAGGCGGAAACAGCCGCCATCATCGACGTCTCGGGCTCGTTCGAGCACGAGCACGAAGAGGGCACCACCAGCATCCTGCTCGAGCGGCTGGTGCCTTACTGCATGGTGCTCGACCCGGACCGCAAGATGGACGTTTTCACCTTCAGCGCCGGCGAGGACAGCGCGCACTACGTGGGCGTGGTCACGCCCGACGATGCGCGCGACTACATCACGCGCAACATCGTCGAACGGGTGCCGGGCTGGAACGGCGGCACGACCTACAGCTTCGTGCTCGAGCGCGCGCTCGAACACTTCGGCTGGAAGGTGTG
>CAZBUU010000391.1:0-3826 GCA_964495125.1 uncultured Rubrivivax sp. | reverse complement strand
GAGGCCAATGCGGATGACATGCCGGATGCGTACCTCGCGGTAGATCTGCGGAGGACGCCGTCCGGCGTGCAGGGCTTGAAGGCGTGTGAACGCTGGCCAGGAACCGCGTCTATTCGCTGGTGAGGCGGCGGTTTTGCTCATGGGCTGATGGACCGGTGAGTTCGAGGGGGTGCGCCTGCCCGGCCGCCCTGCAGGGCGGCCGGGCAGGCGCGGGCAATGGCATGGGTGCCATGCCAACGCGGTCAACGCGGATCGGGGTGTGGTTGTGACTGCGGCGGTGCATGCGCAGTCCGGGGCGGCGCTCGGGATACAACAGCGCTCATGCCGAAGAAGGTGGGCGGGGCAACGGTCAATCTCGCCGGGAAGCCTGACAACCGTACCGCGCCCCACACCGTGCCGATGAAGGTGGTGCCACGTCAGTGTGGCATCGCTGGGACGCGTCCGTCCAGCACTGCAGCTTCGGTTGTCGACCGGGGTGTGCATGGATGCTCCAGGGCGCCTGTTCCTGTGCGCGCGTTGCCGCGTGCAGGTCGTGCTGTGCAGCCACTGCGATCGTGGCAACCGCTACTGTGGCCGGCCGTGCTGGCGCCTGGCGCGCGACGCGGCTCGGCGCGAGAGCGCACGTCGATACCAACAGTCACGGCGGGGCCGCATTGCCCATGCCGAGCGGTCGCGGCGCTGGCGCCTACGCTTGCGTGCTCGCGGTGATGGTGGCGGCGATGGCAGCGGCGGGGACGTCCAGCACAACGTGACGCACCAGGGTTGCCCGCCCGGGGTGGCTGCGGCTCCACTGGCCGCATGCACACACCACACCACCTCGGCGCCCGAGCCTGCGCAGACGACGGTCACCGCCCCGATGGCCATGGCGACCACGACCACCGCCACCACCACCGTCACGACCATCGCCACCACGCCCTGGCGGTGCCGGCGCTGTGCCCGGCCGCAGCCCGGCTTGGTGCGCCAGGGCTTCCTGCGCCACGGCCCGCGCCCGGTGCGTCCACGGTGGCGCCATGACCATTGCCCCTGACCTGGTCGCGCAGATCCTGCGTCTGCATGTTGCGGAGAAGTGGCGGGTCGGCACCATCGCCCGGCAGCTGCATGTACACCGCGACACCGTGCGCCGCGTGCTTGCGCAGAGCGGCCAAGCCGTGCCGCCATCACCGCTGCGGCCCAGCCGCATCGATGCGTACCGGCCGTTCATCCTCGCGACGCTGGCCAAGTTCCCCACGCTCACCGCGGCGCGGCTGTACGCCATGGTCGGCGAGCGCGGCTACGTGGGCTGCGACTCGCACTTCCGCCACCTCATCGCCGAACTGCGCCCGAGGCCGCCAGCCGAGGCCTACCTGCGCCTGCGCACGCTGCCGGGCGAGCAGGCGCAGGTCGATTGGGGCCACTTCGGCCACCTGCAGATCGGCCGCGCGCGGCGCCCGCTGATGGCCTTCGTCATGGTGCTCAGCCACAGCCGCATGGTCTTCCTGCGCTTCTTCCTGGACGCCCGCATGGACAGCTTCCTGCGCGGCCATGTCGAGGCCTTCGCCGCCTTCAACGGCTGCCCCCGGGTCGCCCTGTACGACAACTTGAAGAGCGCAGTGCTGGAACGGGTGGGCGATGCGATCCGCTTCAACCCGGAACTGCTGGCATTGGCCGGCCACTACTGCTTCGAGCCACGCCCGGTGGCAGTTACCCGCGGCAATGAGAAGGGCCGGGTGGAGCGCGCCATCCGGTTCATCCGCGACAGCTTCTTCGCCGGGCGATCGTTCACCGACTTGCCCGACCTCAATGCGCAGGCCCGCACTTGGACCACCGGCCTGGCCGCCGACCGGCGTTGGCCCGAGGACAGCGCCTTGAGTGTGCGTCAGGCCTTCGAGGCCGAGGGTCGCAGCTTGATGGCGCTGCCCGAGACGGTCTTCGCATTGGGCGAGCGCCTGGCCGTGAAGGTCGGTAAGACCCCCTACGTCCGCTTCGATCTGAACGACTACTCGGTGCCGCACACCCATGTGCAGCGCACGCTGGCGGTGCTGGCAGACGAGCAGTGGGTGCGTGTGCTGGACGGCGCCAGCGAGCTGGCGCGCCACCGGCGCTGCTGGGACAGCCACGCGCAGATCGAGGATGACGCCCATGTGCAGCGCCTGATCGATGCCAAGCGACGCGGCAGGGCCCACCGCGCCTGTGACCGCCTGGCCCAGGCCGCGCCGGCCAGCGCGCAGTTGCTCCAGCGCGCCGGCGCGCGCGGCGAGAACCTGGGCTCGATCACCGCCTCGCTGATGCGGCTGCTGGAGCGCTGGGGTGCCGTCGCACTGCAGGCGGCCATCACCGAGGCGCTGGCGCGCGACGTGGCCCACCCCAACGCCGTGCGCCTGGCGCTCGAGCGTGCCCGCGCGGCCAGTGGTGAGCCGCCGCCCGTGGCGTTGGTGCTGCCCGAGCACGTGGCCAAGCGCGACGCGCCGGTGCGTACCCATGACCTGCGGTCCTATGACCGCCAACCTGAGCGCCAACCCGATCCACCGGAGAACCCCGATGAATGACACCGCCACGCCCACCGCACTGCGCGAGCAGGCCGCCGCACTTCGCCTGCATGGCCTGATCGAGCACTGGGCCGAGGTGATGGCGCAGCCCGAGCAGGCGCGCTGGGTGGCGCAGATGCTCGCCTGGGAGGCCGCAGAGCGCAGCCGCCGCAGCCTGGAGCGTCGCCTGCGCGAGGCCCACATCGGGCGCTTCAAGCCGCTGGCCGACTTCGACTGGGCCTGGCCCAAGAGCATCGACCGCAGTGCCATCGAAGAACTGATGACGCTGGACTTCGTCAAGGACGCCAGCAACGTCGTCTTAGTCGGCCCCAACGGCGTGGGCAAATCCATGTGTGCCTGCAACATCGGCTACCAGGCGGTGCTGGCCGGGCACACCGCCTTGTTCACCACCGCCGGGCAGTTGCTGGGCGAGTTGGCCGCGCTCGACAGTGACTCGGGCCTGCGCCGCAAACTGCGCCAGTACGCCGCCCCGGACTTGCTGATCATCGACGAGGTCGGCTACCTGTCGTACTCGAACCGGCATGCCGATCTGCTGTTCGAGCTGGTCAGCCGGCGCTACCAGAACAAGAGCACGGTGGTCACCACCAACCGGGCCTTCGCCGACTGGGGCGAGGTCTTCCCCAACGCGGCCTGCGTGGTGTCGTTGATCGACCGGCTGATGCACCGCGCCGAGGTGGTGCGCATCGACGGCCAGTCCTACCGGGCCAAGGAAGCCCAAGAGCGCGAGGCCCAGCGGCTGGCTGCGCGCTCGGCCAAGGCAACGCCGGCGCGGTCCCGCAAGGCCGCCGCATGAGCGCGTCGCCGTGGCCACCGTCGCCAGCCTCCGCCGCGGTGGTCGTGCCCATGCACTGGACGCCCGAGCAAGCGCTAGCCGTCGCCGAGTGCCTTCAGGCCCTGCGCCAGGCACTGTGGGCCGCCTACGGGCCCCAGATGCAGCAGGCCTGGCGCGAACAGCTCATGCCCGACCAGGCGCGGCCTGAGTTCGATCCCGACGCGCCGTTCTGACCCACCACTCACCGGCCATGCTTGCCGGCACAGGCCTCACACCCGACCCCACCCCATCAGGGCCTGCATGCAGGCCCCGATGCCGTTGGGCCGTGGCCACTTCACCGCAAGTCCACGCCCGCCCGCAAAACCGCCACCTCGCCAGCGAATAGAGGCGGGTTTACATCAGCGGCAACAAAGGCGCAGCACGCGATGCAATCCTGACCACAGGCAAGGAGACACAATGTTGAACGCCGGATTCCCCAAGACGACTGCGGGTGCACCATGGTGACCAAGTCGCTGCGGCCAGTGACGCG
>CAZBUU010000390.1:0-3837 GCA_964495125.1 uncultured Rubrivivax sp. | reverse complement strand
AGGAGATGGGCCACAAGGCCTTCGCCGCCAAGCTGGACGACCCGGAAGCCTTCACGGAGGAAGAGACCGCCGCCCACGAGGCCGCCGAGCAGCTGCCGCGCGCGCCCGTGGTCACGGTGATGGGCCACGTCGACCATGGCAAGACCTCGCTGCTGGACTACATCCGCCGGGCCCGTGTGGCTGCTGGCGAAGCCGGCGGCATCACGCAGCACATCGGCGCCTACCACGTCGACACGCCGCGCGGCACCATCACCTTCCTCGACACCCCGGGCCACGCGGCGTTCACCGCCATGCGTGCACGCGGCGCGCAGGCCACCGACATCGTCATCCTGGTGGTGGCGGCCGACGACGGCGTGATGCCGCAGACCAAGGAAGCCATCGCGCACGCCAAGGCGGCCGGTGTGCCGGTGGTGGTGGCGATGAACAAGATCGACAAGCCGGATGCCAACGTCGAGCGCGTGAAGAGCGAACTGGTGGCCGAGGGCGTGGTGCCTGAAGACTTCGGCGGCGACTCCCCTTTCGTGCCCGTGTCGGCCAAGACCGGCCAGGGCATCGACACGCTGCTGGAGCAGGTGCTGCTGCAGGCCGAAGTGCTGGAACTGAAGGCGCCGCAGGAAGCCGCTGCCAAGGGCCTGGTGATCGAAGCCAAGCTCGACAAGGGCCGCGGCCCGGTGGCCACGATCCTGGTGCAGAGCGGCACGCTGAAGAAGGGCGATGTCGTGCTGGCGGGCAGCAGCTACGGCCGCGTGCGCGCCATGCTGGACGAGGACGGCCAGTCCATCGAATCCGCCGGGCCTTCGCTGCCGGTGGAGATCCAGGGCCTCACCGAAGTGCCGCAGGCCGGTGACGAGTTCATGGTCATCGCCGACGAGCGCCGGGCGCGTGAGATCGCCACCTTCCGCCAGGGCAAGTACCGCGAAGTGACGCTGAACAAGCGCCAGGCCGCCAAGCTGGAAGGCATGTTCGAAAACATGGGCGAGGGCGCGGCGCAGACGCTGAGCCTGATCGTCAAGGCCGACGTCCAGGGTTCGCAGGAAGCGCTGGCCCAGAGCCTGCTGAAGCTCAGCACGGCCGAGGTGAAGGTGCAGATCGTGCACGCCGCCGTCGGCGGCATCACGGAAAGCGACGTCAACCTGGCCATCGCCTCCAAGGCCGTGATCATCGGCTTCAACACGCGGGCCGATGCCGGTGCGCGCAAGCTGGCCGAAGGCAACGGCGTCGACATCAAGTACTACAACATCATCTACGACGCGGTCGACGAGATCAAGGCGGCCATGTCCGGCATGCTGGCGCCGGAGCAGCGCGAGGAAGTCATCGGCACGGCCGAGATCCGCACCGTGTTCGTGGCCAGCAAGATCGGCACCGTGGCCGGCAGCTACATCACCGCCGGCCAGGTGGTGCGCAACGCCAAGTTCCGCCTGCTGCGCGAGAACGTGGTGATCTACACCGGCGAGATCGAATCGGTGAAGCGCCTGAAGGACGACGTGCGCGAGGTCAAGGAAGGCTTCGAGTGCGGCATCAAGCTGAAGAACTACAACGACATCAAGGAAGGCGACCAGCTCGAATTCTTCGAAGTGAAGGAAGTGGCACGCACGCTGTAAGGCGGGCACGACGCTTCCCCAGCGATCAGCCCCGCCGAAACGGCGGGGCTGATTCATTTGGAGCACCCAGACCATGCGACACAAGAAGGCCGTCCCGAACCGCAGCTTCCGCGTTGCCGACCAGATCCAGCGCGACGTGGCGGAGCTCATCCGCGACCTGAAGGATCCGCGCGTGGGCATGGTCACGATCAACAGCGTGGACGTGTCGCCCGACTACGCGCACGCTCAGGTCTACTTCTCGGTGATGGTGGGCTCGGCGGAAGACAGCGAGCTGGCCCTCAACGAAGCCGCCGGCTACCTGCGCAACGGCCTCTTCAAGCGCCTGTCCATCCACACCGTGCCCACGCTGCACTTCCACTTCGACAAGACCACGGAGCGCGCGGCCGACCTTTCCTCGCTGATCATGCGGGCCAACTCGGTTCGCGCCAAGGAAGACTGATGAACGCTCCGGCGCGCCTGCCGCGCAAGCCTCTTCATGGCGTCCTGCTGCTCGACAAGCCCCTGGGCTGGACGAGCAATGACGCCCTGCAGAAGGCCAAGGGCATGCTGCGCGCGGAAAAGGGCGGCCACACAGGCACGCTGGACCCGCTGGCCACCGGTTTGCTGCCGCTGTGCTTCGGCGGCGCCACCAAGTTCAGCCAGGCCAGCCTGGACGCCGACAAGCGCTACACCGCCACACTGAAGCTGGGCCAGCGCACGAGCACCGGTGACCGCGAGGGCGAGGTGACGCAGGAGCGCCCGGTGAACGTGGATCTCGCGGCCCTGCAGGCCGCCTGCGCGCGCTTCGTGGGCCTGATCGGGCAGACGCCGCCCATGCACTCGGCGCTGAAGCACCAGGGCAAGGCGCTGTACGACTACGCCCGCGCTGGCATCGAGGTCGAACGCCCGAGCCGCGAGGTGACGATTCACGCCATCGACATCCTCGACTGGCAGTCTGAGACGCTGGTGATCGACGTCCGCTGCAGCAAGGGCACCTACATCCGGACGCTGGCCGAGGACATCGGCGAGGCGCTGGGCTGCGGTGCCCATCTCTCGGCGCTGCGGCGCACCGGCAGTGGCGCGCTCGGCCTCGACGGCGCCGTGACGATGGACGAACTCGCCGCCATGACGCCCGAACAGCGCGAAGCCCTGCTCAAGCCCGCCGACATGCTGCTGTCCGGCCTGCCCGCCGTGCAATTGCCCGACGACGAGGCCGGCCGCTTTCTGTGCGGCCTGCGCCGCCGCGTCGCGCTGGCCGACAGCCCCGCCGTGCGCGTGTACGGAACCACCCCGCACGCCTTCCTCGGCACCGCCCACATCACGGCCGGCGAACTCATCGCCGACCGATTGCTGAATCCTTTGGAAATCCAGGCCACACCATGAGCCACGCAGCCATTCGCAACATCGCCATCATCGCCCACGTCGACCATGGCAAGACGACCCTCGTGGACCAGCTGCTGCGCCAGAGCGGCACCTTCCGCGAGAACGAGAAGATCGCCGAGCGCGTGATGGACAGCAACGACATCGAGCGCGAGCGCGGCATCACCATCCTGGCCAAGAACTGCGCCGTGCAGTGGCAGGGCACGCACATCAACATCGTCGACACCCCGGGCCACGCCGACTTCGGCGGCGAGGTGGAGCGCGCGCTCAGCATGGTGGACGGCGTGGTGCTGCTGATCGACGCCCAGGAGGGCCCGATGCCGCAAACGCGCTTCGTCACCAAGAAGGCGCTGGCGCTGGGCCTGAAGCCCATCGTCGTCGTCAACAAGGTCGACAAGCCCGGTTCACGCCCGGACTACGTGATCAACGCCGCCTTCGAACTCTTCGACAAGCTCGGCGCCACCGAGGAACAGCTGGACTTCCCCGTGGTCTACGCCTCGGGCCTGAACGGCTGGGCCTCGATGAAGGAAGGCCCGGCCGGCGAGGCCTGGGGCAGCGACATGAGCGCGCTCTTCGACACCGTGCTGACGCACGTGCCGGCACACGAAGGCGACCCCGCCGCGCCGCTGCAGCTGCAGATCTCGTCGCTGGACTACAGCACCTACGTCGGCCGCATCGGCGTGGGCCGCGTCAATGCCGGCACGCTCAAGCCGATGATGGACGTGCTGGTGATGGAAGGCCCGGACGGCAAGAGCTGGAAGGGCCGCATCAACCAGGTGCTGACCTTCGAAGGTCTGGAACGCGTGATGACCGATTCCGCGCGCCCCGGCGACATCGTGCTGATCAACGGCATCGAGGACATCGGCATCGGCGTCAC
>CAZBUU010000389.1:0-3843 GCA_964495125.1 uncultured Rubrivivax sp. | reverse complement strand
TGAAGATCTTGTGCCGGCAGTGCTCGCTGTTGGCCTGCGCGAACATCATCAGCTCCACATCGCTGGGGTTGCGGCCCAGCTTGCGGAAGGCGTCCACGAGGTAGTCGATCTCGTCGGCCGAGAGCGCCAGGCCGAACTCGGTGTTGGCGGCCACCAGCGCATCGCGGCCCGCGCCCAGCACGTCCACATGGGCCAGCGGCGGCGCGGGCTGCGGGTCGAACAGGTGCTCGGCGACCTCGCGCTCGAAGGCCACGCTCTCGGTCATGCGGTCGTGCAGCAACGCGGCCACGGCGGCGCGCTCGTCGGCGGCCAGCGCCTTGGCGGCGCCGAAGAGGCCGCCCTTGAGCGACAGCCTGAACTCGGTGACACGTTCGATGCGGTGCACGGAAAGACCGCAATTGCGGGCGATGTCGGCGGCCTTGCTCGCCCAGGGCGACACCGTGCCCAGGCGCGGCATCACCACCACCAGTTCGCCGGCGGCGGGGCCGTGGTAGGCGTCGCCATAGGTCAGCAGGGCCTGCAGCTTGTCGAGCGCACCGAGGTCGGGCACGCCGTCAAAACCCACCCAGTGCACGTGGCGCGCGGCCACCCCGGTGACGCGCGGACAGGCCGCCTGCAGCCGGGCCAGCAGGGCCTGCGCGCGGAAGGGGGAGAGTGCGTCGCCGCCCTCGAAATGCATCAGGTGAAGGGGCGTGGCGGTCATGCGGGGCCTGTTTGAGGCGGACGTGAGGCGGTCGTGCGCAGGGTAAACCAGCGATTTTAGGGGCCCGGTGGGATAATCCAGGGATGGCAATCACGATCAAGACGGCCGCCGAGATCGAAGGCATGCGCGTCGCCGGGCAACTGGCGTCCGAGGTGCTGGACATCCTCACGCCGCATGTCCGCGCAGGCGTCACCACGCTGGAAATCGACCGCATCGCGCATGACCACATGGTCAAGGTGCAAGGCGGCATCCCCGCGACACTGGGCTACCAGCCGCCCGGCTACCCGGCCTACCCGGCCTCGCTGTGCACGTCGCTCAACGACGTGGTCTGCCATGGCATCCCGGACGACCGGCCGCTGCGCAACGGCGACATCGTCAACATCGACGTCACCGTCATCAAGGACGGCTGGCACGGCGACAACAGCCGCATGTTCATCATCGGCGAGGGCAGCATCGTCGCCAAGCGCCTGTGCCAGGTGACCTTCGACGCCATGTGGAAGGGCATCGTCAAGGTCAAGCCCGGCGTGCGCCTGGGCGACATCGGCCACGCCATCCAGACCTTCGCCGAGAGCGCCGGCTACAGCGTCGTGCGCGAGTTCTGCGGCCATGGCGTCGGCGCGCGCTTCCACGAGGAGCCGCAGGTGCTGCACTACGGCCGCCCGGGCACGCTGGAAGAACTGGTGCCGGGCATGATCTTCACGATCGAACCCATGATCAATGTCGGCAAGCGCGACATCAAGGAAGACCGCCGCGGCAACCGCCCCTATGACGGCTGGACCATCGTCACGCGCGACCGTTCTCTCTCCGCGCAGTGGGAGCACACCGTGCTCGTCACCGACACCGGCTACGAGGTGCTGACCGTCAGCGCCGGCAGCCCGCCGCCGCCGGCCTTCGCGACGCTGGGCTACGGCAAGCCCCAACCCGAGGCCTGCCTGGCGCCGGCGCCGCTGGAAACTTCCTGAACGCCGTGGACGCCGCGGTGGGGGGCGCCAGCCTTGCGGCGCTGCGCGCGAAGTTCCGCGAAGGCAAGGCCGCGCTGCTGGAGCATTTCCGCGCCAGCCGCGCCACGTCCAGCGCCGCTTCGCTGCTGATCCGGGCGCTGGCCCGGCACGTCGATGGCACCGTGTCCGCCCTGTGGGCCGAGTGCGGCATGCCGGCCGGCGCCGCGCTGGTGGCCGTGGGCGGCTACGGCCGAGGCGAACTGTTCCCGCACTCCGACATCGACGTGTTGCTGCTGCTGCCGCGCGAGGCCGACGAGGCCCTGGCGGCCGCGGCCTCCCGCTTCGTGACCGCCTGCTGGGACGTGGGCCTGGAGATCGGCTCATCCGTGCGCAGCGTCGAGGAATGCCTGGCCGAGTCGGCGCGCGACGTCACCGTGCAGACGGCCTTGCTGGAAGCACGGCATGTCTGTGGCGCCAAGCGCCTGTTCACGCTGTTCGCCAAGGCGCATGCGTCGGCCATGGACGCCAAGGCCTTCCTGCGCGCCAAGACGCTGGAGATGCACCAGCGCCACGTGAAGTACGAGGGCACGCCCTACTCGCTGGAGCCGAACTGCAAGGAAAGCCCGGGCGGCCTGCGTGACTTGCAGGTGGTGATCTGGCTGGCGCGCGCGGCCGGTCTGGGCCGCACCTGGACGGAGCTGGCCAACAAGGGGCTCATCACGCCCTTCGAGGCGGCGCAGTTGGTCAAGCACGAGGGCACCTTGCGCCTGGTGCGCGCGCGGCTGCACATCGTGGCCGGCCGGCGCGAAGACCGCCTGGTCTTCGACCTGCAGACCGCCGTGGCCGAGAGCTTCGGCTACAAGGCCACGCCCGACCAGCGCAGCTCCGAAGTGCTGATGCACCGCTACTACTGGGCCGCCAAGGCGGTGACGCAGCTCAACCAGATCCTGATGCTCAACATCGAGGAGCACATCAACGGCTCGGGCAGCGCACCCATGCGCCGCATCACCGCGCGCTTCTACGACCGCGGCGGCATGCTGGAAGTGGCGCACGACACGCTGTACCTGAACAACCCGCACGCCATCCTGGAGACCTTCCTCGTCTTCCAGCAGACGCCGGGGCTGCAGGGCCTGTCGGCGCGCACGCTGCGGGCCCTGTACAACGCGCGCAACGTGATGGGCGCGCAGTTCCGCAACGACCCCATCAACCGCGAGCTGTTCCTGGACATCCTGCGTCAGCCGAACGGCGTGACGCACGCCTTCCGGCTGATGAACCAGACCAGCGTGCTGGGCCGCTACCTGTGGGTGTTCCGGCGCATCGTCGGCCGCATGCAGCACGACCTGTTCCACGTCTACACCGTGGACCAGCACATCCTGATGGTGGTGCGCAACGTGCGCCGCTTCTTCATCCCCGAGCACGCGCACGAGTACCCGTTCTGCAGCCAGCTCGCCGCGCAGTGGGACAAGCCTTGGTTGCTGTACGTGGCCGCCCTCTTCCACGACATCGCCAAGGGCCGCCAGGGCGACCACTCCACGCTGGGCGCGCGCGAGGTGCGCCGCTTCTGCCGCGATCACGGCATCGAGGCCGAGGACGCGCGGCTGATCGAGTTCATCGTCGAGCACCACCTCACCATGAGCCGGGTGGCGCAGAAGGAGGACCTGTCCGACGCCGAGGTCATCGGCAGCTTCGCGAAGCTGGTGGGCACGCCGCGCCGGCTGACGGCGCTGTACCTGCTCACGGTGGCCGACATCCGCGGCACCAGCCCCAAGGTCTGGAACGCCTGGAAAGGCAAGCTGCTGGAAGACCTGTACCGCTGGACGCTGCGGGCCCTGGGCGGCGCGCAGCCGAACATGGACGCCGAGATCGAGGCGCGCAAGCAGGAAGCCCGGCGCGACCTGGCGCTGCACTCGGCCCTGCCCGGCACGGAAGAGCCGCTGTGGCAGACGCTGGAGGTGAGCTACTTCGCGCGCCACGACGCGGCCGAGATCGCCTGGCACGCACGCTCGCTGTGGCGCCACGTCAGCACCGAGGTGCCGGTGGTGCGCGCGCGACCGTCTTCCGTGGGCGACGGCCTGCAGGTGCTGGTCTACGCGCCAGACCGCACCGACCTCTTCGCCCGCATCTGCGGCTACTTCGACAGCGCAGGCTTCAGCATCCAGGACGCCAAGATCCACACCACCAAGGCCGGCTTCGCGCTCG
>CAZBUU010000388.1:0-3845 GCA_964495125.1 uncultured Rubrivivax sp. | reverse complement strand
GGAAGAAGGCCATCATGGCCGTCACGAAGTCGGCGTAGGCGATCTTCCAGGCGCCACCATGGGCGGCATGGCCGCCCTTCTTGATGCGCTTGATGATGATGGGTTGGAGCTTCTTCGCGTCGCCCGCCATCAGGTCCTCCCGGCGCGCGAGGCGCCGCCGCTCTCAAGCGGCCGCCGCGGAACCGGCTTCGCCGGGCCGCTGGGGGCGCCCCCCTGGGGGGGAGCGCCGAAGGCGCTACGGGGGGGGACCATCACTTCTTCTTCACGTGGCTCTCGAGCTCGGTGAAGGTCGGCCGGTCACCCGAATACAGCACCTTGCGCCCGAACTCGATCGCCACCTGCGGCGCGTAACCCTGCATCGAAGCCAGCAGCGTGGTCTTGATGCACTGCAGTTCCTTGCCGGCGTCTTCCACCTTCTGCTCCAGCAGGCCGCCCAGCGGCTCCACGAAACCGTACGCGAGAAGGATGCCGAGGAAGGTGCCGACCAGGGCCGAGCCGATCATGCCGCCCAGCACCGCCGGCGGCTGGCCGACCGAGCCCATGGTGTTCACCACGCCCAGCACGGCGGCCACGATGCCGAAGGCCGGCAGGCCGCCGGCCAGGCGCGCGATGGCCGCAACGGCGGCGTGCTCTTCCTGGTGGTGGGTCTCGATCTCGCTGTCCATCAGCGACTCGATCTCGTGCGCGTTGAGGTTGCCCGAGACCATCATGCGCAGGTAGTCGGTGATGAACTCGGTGACATGGTGGTCGGTGCCCACCGTGGGGTACTTCTGGAACAAGGGGCTGCTGTGCGGGTCCTCGACGTCCTTCTCGATGGACATCAGGCCTTCCTTGCGCGCCTTCTGCAGGATGTCGTACATCAGCGCCAGCAGTTCCATGTAGCGGGCCTTGCTGAACTTGCTGCCCTTGAAGCAGCGGCCCAGGCCCGCGGCGGCGGACTTCACCACCTTCATCTGGTTGTTGGCCAGGAAGGCACCGCCCGCCGCACCACCGATGGTGATCAGCTCGAAGGGCAATGCCTTGAGGATGACGCCGATGTTGCCGCCGTGCACGATGTACACGCCGAAGATGCAACCCAGCGCAACGGCCCAGCCAATGATGACGAACATGAGGGTATGGGGCGGTGTGAACGACCCCGGTGCGCAAGGGCGCCCGCGGTCCTGGATGGGTTATCGGCGCCTCACCGCCGCGGTTGAGTCGGGGCCGGCCGGGCGGTACACCCAGACCGGCTTGCGGCCCGGGCCCTGCAGGCTGGCGTGAGGCTGCCGACCCGGCACCGCGAACTCCAGGCTCACCAGCCAGGCACCCGGGGCCAGTTCACGCGCCGCCTTGTCGTAGGCCCGTGCCATGCTCTCCGGGCGCTGGAAGAGGTAGACCAGATCGTGGCCGCTCCAAGGCAGCGCCCACATGTCGCCGCGGCGCACCTGCGCCCCGGGATGACGCCATCCGGCCAGCCAGGCCAGCAGCGGGCTCCACTCCACGCCGGCCAGCGCCGCAGCAGGCCAGAGGCGGTGCAAGGCCGACAGGCCATGGCCCAGCCCGCAGCCGGCGTCCAGCACGCGGGTCGGCTGCCCAACGACGGCGTCCAGCCCCTTCAACGCGTCGGCCGGGGTTGGAAAGAGCGGGGCATCACGCCAGGCGCGCAGGGGGTACAGCGCCAGCAAGGGCGCCAGTGCCAGCAGCCACGCCCAGGGGGCCAGCCCGCTGCCACCGCCCCAGGCCACGACGGAAAGCGGGAAGCCCGCAAAGGCGATGAGGCGCCGCCAGCGACCGCGGCAGGTCAGCGCCAGCGCCGCCGACACCAGACCGGCCGCCGCCAGGGCCGGCAGGGGGGCCAGGCCGGCCGCTGCGAGCCCACGCAAGACCGCCCAGCCGGCGGCCCAGGCCAGCAGGGCAGGCAGCGGCCAGGGCAGTGCCAGGGCGGGGCCCGACAGAGGCTTGAGCTTCATGACCGCAGTGTCCGCAGCCCGGGCGCAGGCCATGCGCGGATAAGCCGCCGGCCCACGGCGCAGATCAGCGCATCGCCAGCAGCCGCTCGTGCGGCGGGCGCACCTTCACGGCGTCGGGCCGCAGCGCCGCCTTGACGGCATAGCGCCGGTCCAGCGAGTCGCGCAGGGCCGGCTCACCCAGCACGCTGCCGCTGGCCGACACCAGCGAGGCCACGTACGGCAGGTTGGCGCGGCGGCCGCGCGCCAGCACGATGCCCATCTCGCCGTTGACGAGTTCGACGAAGCTGCCGGGCGGGTACAGGCCCACGGCCCGCAGCAGCGCGCCGCCGATTTCGTCGGGCTGTCCGTTGACCCCCAGGCAGGCCTCGCGCGCCGCCTGCACGGGCGACATGGGAGGCCGCGACGCACGGCGGCTGATCTTGGCCGCAAAGGCATCCACCCGCGACAACAGGCGCGCCAGCCGGCGCGCTGGCGGCAGTGCCGCCAGGGGCACCCCGGAGTCCCCGGGTTCGTGGTGCAGTCGCACGACTTCCAGCGCCAGCGCGTTGTCGAAGCCCGCGGCGCGCAGCATCGCCGCGCCGGTGGCCGCGTGGCTGTCGATGGTCGCGCGCATGGCCGGCGTGATCGGCAGTTCGGAGCTGGCCAGCTGGTCCTGCAGGCGCAGCATGCCGACGTTCATGGTCAGCGCAGCCAGCGCCAGGGCATCTTTTTCAGGCAGCGAGAAGGCCAGCGCCGCCGACACCAGGTCGGTCATCAGCATCGACATGATGGCGTGGTGGCAGCTGTACTTGTCCTGCGGTTGCGAGGCCGCATAGACGAAGTGGTAGAGCGACGCA
Organism: uncultured Rubrivivax sp.; assembly: GCA_964495125.1. Lineage (GTDB taxonomy): Bacteria > Pseudomonadota > Gammaproteobacteria > Burkholderiales > Burkholderiaceae_C > Rubrivivax. Next base: position 1,060 of record CAZBUU010000388.1, on the reverse strand, counting down.
TCGGGACGCCTTTCGGCCATGACGCGCACGCGCTGGCGCGCGGCCTCCACCCGCGCCGGCCCGTCGCCGGGGGCGGGACGCAGTTCGCGCAGCGCGACGTCCAGCTGCAGCACGATTTCGTCCCACTGTTCGGCGAAGCTGCGGGCGCGCCCGATGTCCGCGGTGTTGCGCGGCGCCTCGGGGCGTGCCGCGGCCACCTGCCCGAGCAGCGCCCCTTTTCGCAGCGCCTGGTCCATCGCCGCCACGACACGGCGCTGCCAATCCGCGGCCTCGTGCTCTTCGGCCCACAGCGGCTGCGCGACCAACTCGGCGAACTGACCCGGATCGGCCGTCAGCCCCGCGGCCAGCAGCAGCCGCCCACCCGCATCGCGCAAGGCGAAGGGCAGCGGTTCTCCCGGGCGGAGTTGTTCGGGGAAGATCGAGACGAGCTTCAAGTCGGAAGGCCGGGCCAGGAGGGCCTCAGGGCCTGTGGCGGATATCGACCTCGGCCATGCCCGACTTGAGACGGGGGGTGCGTGGCAGGAAGGCCGCGGCGCCGACCCACAAAAAAGCGGGCCCCGAAGGGCCCGCCAAAAGCACAGAGAACTGTGCCAGGAGGAGACGAACAATGAACCTCTGGAGGATCGGCCGCCCGGGGCTGCGACTGAAGCTGGCGGAGCGGCCGAAACGTGATCAATGCCCGCAATGCAGCGCCGGATGCGCCGCGCCCAGGCTGCCGGCCAGCTTGCCCTTGCCGGCCCGCGCCGGCGGGTTGCACAGGCCGCAGACGTAGTGGCGGGCGATCTCGTGCGGGTGGGTGACGAAGTGGCCGCCGCACTTGCTGCAGGGCGTCATCGTCAGCATGCCGTTGTCGACGAACTTCACCAGGCGCCAGGCGCGCGTGACGCTGAGCAGCGGCTCCAGGCCCTGGGCCTGCATCTGCTCGGTGTAGAGCTGGTAGGCCTTGATGACGGTGTCGATCTCGTCGAGCGCCGCGGCCTTGTTGAGGTACTCGTGGATGTTCAGGAAGAGGCTCGAATGGATGTTCGGCTGCCAGGTCATGAACCAGTCGGTGGAGAAC
>CAZBUU010000387.1:0-3854 GCA_964495125.1 uncultured Rubrivivax sp. | reverse complement strand
GGATGCCGATGACGCCGAACATCATCCACACCATGAAGCAGGTGGTGAAGGCCAGCGTGCTGACGATCAGCACGCTCCAGGCGGCGCGCGGAATCGGGGTGGCGGGGCTCGCTGGGCTCATGTCACGGCTTTCGAAGCGGTGACGCCAATGTCTCGCCCTGGGGACGGCGCGAACATCCGCCCGAAGGTCCGGCGGGCCGCGGCGGAAGGACGATCCCGCCACGGCGGGCCATCGTCCTGAAGAACTACCCGGGCCGCTTTGTGCGGCGGGCTTGACTCAGCGCAAGCCGGGCGGCACCCAGTCGGCCATCAACTCGTGCGCCGAAGGCCGCTGGCGGCGTTTCACGCCCGTGGGCGTGCCGATGGACACGAAGCAGGCCGCCTGTTCGCCTTCGCGCAGCCCGAATGCCCGCGCGAAGTGCGCCGTGCGCAGCGCGTGGCCGCTGGTCAGCATGGCGGCGTAGCCCTGGCCGTGGGCGGCCAGCAGCAGGTTCTGCAGCGCCGCGCCCAGGGCGATGAAGCGTTCGCTGTCGGGCACGTCCTCGTGCGCCGGCAGCAGCCGCGCCACGGCCAGCAGCAGCACGGGGGCGCGGTGGGCCTTCTCGCGGGCCTGGGCACGGGCTGCGCCGTCGGCCGCGGGCACGCGCTCCAGCAGGGAGGCTTCGAAGACGTCGGCCAGCGCGTCGCGCTGCGCATCGCCGATGCGCAGCAGCCGCCAGGGCCGCAGCAGTTCGTGGTCGGGCGCGCAGCCGGCGGCTTCCACCAGGGCCTGCAGTTGCGCGGCGTCCGGCCCGGGCGCTGCCAGGCGCTTGGGCGACACCGAGTGGCGGCTGGCGATGAGGGCCAGGCTCAGCGTGGCGAGGTCCGGGGGGGCGGGTGCTTCGTTCATGGCAAATCGGCGGCCGATTCTGCACGCCCGCCGCGGGGCGCCCCCTCAAGTCCCGCCGCGGCCGGCCGAAACAAGCTGTGTCGCGCTGCGGCCAGGGCCTGCAAGGGCAGCGTCCGCCCGCCAGCGCATCGACCAGGAGTACACCTTGAACGCGCTCATGAACCTGAAGCTCGGCACACGCCTGGGTTTGGTCTTCACCATCATCCTGCTGCTGGCCGCCGGGGTGGTGGGCATCGGCATCACGCGACTGGCGGACATCACCGAGAGCGTCACGCTCATCGACCAGGACCGCTTGCCCAAGGTCAAGGCCCTGGCCGACATGACCGACGAGCAGAACCTCGCCGCCCGAGAGCTGCGCAACATGCTGATCTTCGAGGACGCGGCCAAGGTCAAGGCCGCACAGGAGGCTGTGGCGCAATCGCGCGAGCGCATTGCCAAGATCATGGACACGATGGCCCCCAGCATCACCAGCGACGAAGGCAAGAAGCGGCTGGCCGCGCTGCAGGAAGCCCGCGCCGCCTACCTGCCCTTGATGCAGAAGTTCATCGCGCTCGTCGAGAAGGGCGACAAGCTGGAGGCCGTGGGCCTGCTGGACGAGAAGCTGCGCCCGGCGCAACTGGCCTACTTCAAGGCCACCGACGGACTCAAGGACCTGCAGATCGAACTCATCGACCAGGCCGCCGACGAGGGCCGCGCCAACTACGCCCAGGCCAAGCTGCTGATGTTCGGCCTGCTGGCCGGCATGGCCGCGCTGGGTGCCGCCATGGCCTGGTGGATCACGCGCTCCATCACGCAACCCATCGCGCAGGCCGTGACGGTGGCCGAACGCGTGGCCGCCGGTGACCTGGGCTCGCGCATCGAGATCACCTCGCACGACGAGACCGGCCGCCTGCTGACCGCGCTGAAGGCCATGAACGAGAGCCTGGTGAAGATCGTCGGCACGGTGCGCAACAGCAGCGACAGCATCGCCACCGGCTCGGCGCAGATCGCCAGCGGCAATGCCGACCTGAGCCAGCGCACCGAAGAGCAGGCCAGCGCACTGGAAGAGACGGCGGCGTCGATGGAGCAGCTGGGCTCGACCGTGCAGCAGAACGCCGACAACGCGCGCCAGGCCAACCAGCTGGCGCTGAACGCCAGCGGCGTGGCGGTGCGCGGGGGCGAGGTGGTGGGCCAGGTCGTGGACACCATGAAGGACATCAACCAGAGCAGCCGCAAGATCGCCGACATCATCGGCGTCATCGACGGCATCGCCTTCCAGACCAACATCCTGGCGCTGAACGCCGCCGTGGAAGCGGCGCGCGCCGGCGAGCAGGGCCGCGGCTTCGCGGTGGTGGCCAGCGAAGTGCGCAGCCTGGCGCAACGCAGCGCCGAAGCGGCGCGCGAGATCAAGTCGCTGATCAATGCCAGCGTCGAGCGCGTGGAGCAGGGCACCGAACTGGTGGACCAGGCCGGCACCACGATGCAGGAAGTCGTGCAGGCCATCCAGCGCGTCACCGACATCGTGGGCGAAATCACCAGCGCCAGCGCCGAGCAGAGCGCCGGCGTGCACCAGGTGGGCGAGGCCGTGAGCCAGATGGACCAGGTGACGCAGCAGAACGCCGCCCTGGTGGAAGAAAGCGCCGCCGCCGCCGACAGCCTGAAGCAGCAGGCGCGGCAGCTGGTGGAGGCAGTGGCCGTGTTCAAGCTCGGCAACGAGGCCCCGGTGTACAAGGCCGCCGCGCCTGCGCCGACGCCCCGCCCGGCGACGCCCAAGCCGGCCATCGCCCGGCCCGCCGCCAAGCCGGTGGCCAAGCCCGCGGCCGCCGCCGCCGCAGCGCCCGCCCCGCAGCCCGTCGCTGCCGGTGGCGACGACGACTGGGCTCAGTTCTAGTGCAGGAAGGGGCCGGGCGGCGCCCGGCCCGGCGGGCCTTCAGGAATTGGCCCGCACCTCGCCGATGGCCGTGACGCCGGCCAGCACCTTCTCGATGCCGTCCTGGCGCAAGGTGCGCATGCCATTGCCCAGCGCCTGGCGCTGAAGCTCGTCGGCGCGCTGGCCGGTCTGGATCATGTGGCGCAGGCCGCGGTCCACCGTCATCAGCTCGTGGATGGCGATGCGGCCGCGGAAGCCGGTGCCGCCGCAGTGGTCGCAGCCCGGCGCGTGGTGGTGGCGCATGCGGCCGCCCTGGCCGAAGCGTTCGCGCCAGCCGGCCAGCACCTCGTCGGCCGAGGGCGCATCGGCCACGCCCTGCGTGACATGCTGCCAGTCGTGCAGCAGCTCTTCGGTCTCTTCCGGCGTGGCGTCGCGCTGCGTGCGGCACTGCACGCACAGCTTGCGCACCAGGCGCTGCGCCAGCACGGCGATCAGCGCGTCGGCGAAGTTGAACGGGTCCATGCCCATGTCCAGCAGCCGCGTCACCGTCTCCGGCGCGCTGTTGGTGTGCAGCGTGCTCAGCACCAGGTGGCCGGTGAGGCTGGCCTCGATGGCCACCTGCGCGGTCTCCTCGTCGCGCACTTCGCCGACCATGATGACGTCGGGGTCGGCGCGCAGGAAGGCGCGCAGCGCCTTGGCGAAGGTCCAGTCGATGCGCGGGTTCACCTGCACCTGGCGCAGCCCGGCCTGGCTGATTTCCACCGGGTCTTCCGCCGTCCAGATCTTCCGTTCCGGCGTGTTGATGCTGGACAGCAGCGAGTGCAGCGTCGTCGTCTTGCCCGAGCCCGTGGGGCCCACGCAGAGGATGAGGCCGTAGGGGCGCTCGGCGGCGGCGCGCAGGCGCTTCAGGTTGGCGGGCGCCAGGCCCAGCGCTTCCAGCGGCAGCGGCTTGGTGCTGGCCAGGAGGCGCAGCACGGCGTCTTCCAGGTTGCCCTGCGTGGGGATGGTGGCCACGCGCAGTTCCAGCCGCACGCCGGGCACGAACTTGGCGAAGTTGATCTTGCCGTCCTGCGGCTTGCGGCGCTCGCTGATGTCGAGGTCGCACATGATCTTCAG
>CAZBUU010000386.1:0-3875 GCA_964495125.1 uncultured Rubrivivax sp. | reverse complement strand
TGACGAAGTCCGCCAGGCGGCCGGCCAGGTAGTCGATCCCTGCCGGCGTGGGGTGGGTGATGTCGGCGCTGATGTACTGGTCGGCATTGCCGTCGCCGCGCGGCCTGGACACCGTGCCGGTGCCGGTGAGCCAGGGCTCGTCGACGTTGGGTACCCAGATGAAGTTGGCGCGTGTGCCCACGGCCGCCTTGATGGCGGCGTTGACGCCGCCGCGCACGCGGTTGAGCGTGGCCACCGGGCCGGTGACGAAGACCAGGGTGTCGGGCAGGCCGCTCTGGATCTCGTCAAAGAGCGCGGCGGCCTCAGCCTCGATCTGCGTGTCGGTGAAGCCCAGGTCGTTGACGCCTGCGGCGATGACCAGCACGTTGGGCTTGTAGGCGATGACGTCGGTGGCCAGGCGCTGGCGCAGCGTCAGCTTGGGCGCGGGTGCGGCCAGGTAGCCGGTGGCGCTCACGCCAGAGATCCAGGATTCGCTCCATCCCAGCCGCTCGCCCGCCAACGCGGCAAAGGAAGCACGTGCATTCTGGCCCGCTGTGCCTTCTGTGATGGAGTCGCCCAGGAAGAGGGCCCGAAGTCGGGTGCTGACGACGGGTCGAGATACGACGTCAGCGGCTCCAATGCGCACGCCGCCGAAATGCGGACTCGGCATCATCAGACGGATACGGCGAGACGCCTTGCTGGAGAAGGTCACCCGTGTGAGGTACAGCGCGCCGTCCGAGGGGAGGGTGGCCGCGGTCGTGCGAGCCAGGCGCCCGTCGACCACGAGCCAGAGGTTGCTGGCCGCGCCCAGGCCCTTTTGCAGAACCTCGAACTCGCTGGCGTCGGTGACGAAGTCCACCGTGAGGTAGGTGCCTCCGCGCCCTGTGCCGGTGACGCTGACCGCCCGGTTGGTACCGAACAGGTAGTCCGGGTACACGGCCCCGGCCTGCACGACGTCGCCGTTGTAGATGAACTCCGGGCGTGTCCAGGGGACCAGGCGGCTGCCGGCGATGCGGCTGGCGGCACCTGGGTCGCCGACGGCGATGGTGGGTGCGCTGCCGTCGGGGTCGCCGGGCGCGCTGGCAGCCGACGCCAGGCTCCGCACGCGTGCACGCACTTCGGTCGCCGTGGGCGTGGTGGACGCCGCCACGGCGACATCCAATCGCGCCAGCGGGCTCTGTGCCGAGGCGCCGCTCGTCGCCGTCGCCGTGATGCGCAGTTCGATGCCGTAGGTGCCCGCGGTGGCGGGCACGAAGTAGGGGCGCGTGCCGTCGGCATCGGCCAGGCCCACCGTCTCGCCGGCCGGGTCCTTCACGACCCAGGCGTAGACCAGCGTGCCGCTGCCGGGCACGTTGCTGGCCGTGGCGTCGAGCATCAGCGGTTCGCCGACCACCGGGCTCGCGGACGCGGCCACCCGTGCTTCGAGTTGCGAGCCGCTGGTGGTGGATGAAGCGCCACCGCCGCAGCCCGGCAGCAGCAGGGCAGCCAGCAATCCCGCTGCGAGGGCGGCCCCCAGGCGGCCAATGGTTCCTCTCCGCACGCGTTCATCCCCCCGATCGACACGCATCAGCACGATGCGGTCGATCATAGGGGCGGGGCGCTACTGCGGCGCCACCAGAGCGCGGGTGCTGGCCCCGCTGCGGTACAGCATGTCCTGGTAGACGATGCGGTTGTTCACGGTGAAGCCGCTGCGCACGCTGGCCACGGTGCCGCCGTCGCGCAGCAGTTCGAACACCGGCGTGCCTTCGGCCAGCGGCGCGCGCACGGACGTCAGCCCGGCGGGCACGTCGCGCTCGGTGACCTGCGTGCCCACGGTCACGCGCAGTCGGGCAGCAGCGCGCGCGAACACCAGCACCTCGATGTCGTCGGCCGCGGCGTCGCTGCCGTTGGCGGGCGCGTAGCGGCGGCTCTGCTTCGTCAGGTCGGGCTGCGCGGCGGTGCTGTGCCGGCGGTGGAAGTAGTAGAGCGCGTCCTTGTGGATGGCCGGCGCCGCGCCGCTCTTGAACCAGGCCGTGTAGTAGGCCGTGAGGTCGTAGAAGGACCACTGCGTGCCGCTGGAAGGCGCCACCTCGGTGGCTTCGGAGTAGTCGTTCCAGGTCACGATGTGCGCCCAGTCGGCGCCGCCGACGATGGCGTTGTCCCACATCACGCGGTAGTTCTCGCTGTTGCCGGCCTCCCAGAAGATGAGGTCCTTGGCGCGCGCGTCCTGCGGTGAGACGGTGGCCATCCACTTCATGTTCCATGCGCGGGCCTGCGCCGGGGCGTCCTTCCAGGCGCGGTTCACGCCCGGGCTGCGCACGCCCCAGTCCGAGAAGCCCAGGCTGATGGGCGCGAAGGCCTGGGCGTGCTGGTGCCAGCCCTGGAACACCGGCCACAGCGCGATGTCGATGCCTTCGGCCTTCAGCGTGGCCAGCTGCGCCTTCCACCAGTCGGCCGACTGGTTCTGCGCGTTGTACGGGGCCAGCACCAGGCGGCCGTCGGGCAGGCGGTAGGCCGCCGGATGTCGCGCCAGGGCGCGCACCACGGTCAGCATGTTCGCGGGCTGGGCCTTGAACTCGGACTCCATGTCCGGCATGAGCAGGATCCTGAAGCCGCTGTCGGTGGCGCTGGCGGTGTCCAGCATGCGCTGCGCGCGGTCCCAGTGCACGCCGGAGCTGGCCAGCAGGTCGACCGCGAAGCCGTCGATGCCCAGCGCTGCTGCCCGGCGCACGTCCTGGGCGGCGTCGGTCTGCGACCAGGTCGGCGCGCTCAGCACCGTGCGTGGCAAGGGGCGCTGCTTGATGAAGCCGCCCGAGCCCGCGAACTTGCCGCCTTCGCCCTGCGGCGAGAGGTAGTGGCTGCCGTAGTAGTCGGCCGGCGCGGCGAGGTTGTCGATCGACACCGGGAACGGGGTGAAGTAGTGCGCGAAGACCTTTTTCGGTGAAGCGCGCAGCGTGGCCAGGTCAGGCACCTGGAACGGCCAGGCGGCGTTGTTGGCTGCGGCGATCTGCTGCGCGGTGTTCACGGCATCGGCCACCGGCAGCACCACGGGTGCGGGCACGCTGGCGGCCGTGGAGCCGCCGCCCGCGGCAGGCGTGGCGGTGGTGGAACCGGCTTCGGACGCCCCGCCCCCCCCGCCACCGCAGGAGGCGGCAGCCAGGCTGAGGACGAGGAGCAGGGTGGCCGGCACGGAGAGGGGTCGGGCTTCGACGCGAATCATGGCCTGCTGTGCAGAAGGAGGGCAACTCGCTGCCTCGGCGGGGCTCCGGAGGAGCCTGCGGGCAGCGCTCAGCGCTTCTTCGGCCGCAGTGGGCCATGTCTTGACGCGTCAGCTGTTACTGGGTGCTGGGTTGGTAAGCGGCTGCGAACTCGGCGTAGGCGACCTTCAGTCCCGCCTCGATCGGGGTGGCGGCCTGCCAGCCCGCCTGCGCCAGCCGCTGGACATCCATCAGCTTGCGGGGCGTGCCATCGGGTTTCGTGTGGTCGTACACGGTGCGGCCTGTGTAGCCGACCGTGGCCGCCACCAGCGCGGCCAGCTCCGCGATGGTCACGTCGTGCCCGACGCCGACGTTGACGAGCGGGGGTTCGAAGCGTCCTGTCACGGATTCGTCACTGCCGAGCAGTGCGCGGTATCGCTCGTCGGGCAACTGCATGAGGAAGATGCAGGCGTCGGCCATGTCGTCGCTGTAGAGGAATTCGCGTCGCGGCGTGCCGGTGCCCCAGACGACGACCTCGTCGCGCCCGGCCAGCTTGGCCTCGTGGAACTTGCGCAGCAGCGCCGGGATGACGTGGCTGTTGGTCGGGTGGTAGTTGTCGCCCGGGCCGTACAGGTTGGTGGGCATGGCCGCCAGGTATTGCGTGCCGTACTGGCGGTTGTAGCTCCAGCACATCTCGATGCCGGCGATCTTGGCCAGCGC
>CAZBUU010000385.1:0-3878 GCA_964495125.1 uncultured Rubrivivax sp. | reverse complement strand
CGCTGTCGTACTTCAGCATGTAGGCCAGGTAGTCGGGCTCCAGCAGGTCGTTGATACCCACGATCTCGATGCCGGGGAAGTTCTGCACCGCAGCGCGGAACACCATGCGCCCGATGCGGCCGAAGCCGTTGATGCCGATCTTGATGCTCATGTCGATCTCCTTGGAAGTGTTCGGAAGAGAAACCGGGTCTCAGCGCTTCAGCACCGTGCGCACCACGTCCACCACGTTGGCGGCCGTGAGCTTGAAGAACTTGAACAGCTCGCCGGCGGGCGCGCTCTCGCCGTAGCGGTCGATGCCGACCACGGCGGCGCAGCCGTACTTCCACCAGCCGTCGGTGACGCCGGCTTCCACCGCGATGCGCGGCACGCCGGCGGGCAGCACGCTGGTCTTGTAGGCCACGGACTGGCGGTCGAAGGTGGTGGTGCTGGGCATGCTGACCACGCGCACCGCGATCTTCAGTTTGGCCAGTTCGGCCTGCGCATGCAGCGCCAGCTGCACCTCGCTGCCGGTGGCGATGATCACCGCCTGCGCCTTCTTCTTCAGCCCCACCTCGGCCGGCTCGGCCAGCACGTAGGCGCCCTTGCCGATGTCGGCGATGCCGGGCTTGGGCAGGTAGGGCAGGTTCTGGCGGCTCAGCAGCAACGCCGTGGGGCGCGTGGCGTTGGCCAGCGCCATGGCCCAGGCCATGGCCGTTTCAGCGGTGTCGGCGGGGCGCCAGACGTCCAGGTTCGGAATCAGCCGCAGGCTGGCGGCATGCTCCACGCTCTGGTGCGTGGGGCCGTCTTCGCCCAGGCCGATGCTGTCGTGCGTGAAGACGTGGACGACGCGGCGCTTCATCAGCGCGGCCATGCGGATGGCGTTGCGGCTGTAGTCGCTGAAGGTCAGGAAGGTGCCGCCGTAGGGGATGAAGCCGCCGTGCAGCGCGATGCCGTTCATGATGGCGGCCATGCCGAACTCGCGCACGCCGTAGTTGATGTGGCGGCCGGGGCGGCCGTCGTCGGCCAGGCGCGGCATGCCGGCTTCGTCGAAGCGCAGCGCCGGCGTGTGGCTGGTGTTGGTCAGGTTGGAGCCGGTGAGGTCGGCGCTGCCGCCCAGCAGTTCGGGCAGGGCCTTCGTGAAGACCTCCAGCGCCTGCTGGCTGGCCTTGCGGCTGGCCACGGTCTCGGCCTTGCCGTGCAGGTCCAGCACGGTGTCGGCCACCAGGCGACCGAAGCCTTCGGGCAGTTCGCCGTTGGTGCGGCGGGCGAACTCGTCGGCCAGTGCGGGGAAGGCGCTGCGGTAGGCGTCGAAGGCGGCCACCCATTGCGCGTGTGCCGCGGCGCCGGCGGCGCGGGCGTCCCAGGCGGCGTAGGCGGCCTCGGGGACGACGAAGGGCTCGCTGCCCCAGCCCAGCGCTTCGCGCGTGAGCTTGATTTCCTCGCCGCCCAGCGGTTCGCCGTGTGCCTTGGCCGTGCCGGCACGGTTGGGCGAGCCCTTGCCGATGGTGGTGCGGCAGATGATGATCGTCGGCTTGCCGCTGGCCGCCCGGGCCTGCGCGATGGCCGCGTTCAGCGCCGGCACGTCGTGCCCGTCCACGGGGCCGATGACGTTCCAGCCGCAGCCTTCGAAGCGCTGTGCCACGTTGTCCACGTACCAGGGCTGCACCTTGCCGTCGATGCTGATGCCGTTGTCGTCGTACAGCGCCACCAGCTTGTCCAGCTTCCAGGCGCCGGCCAGCGCCACGGCCTCGTGGCTGATGCCTTCCATCAGGCAGCCGTCGCCCAGGAAGACCCAGGTGTGGTGGTCGACGATGGCGTGGCCGGGCCGGTTGAACTCGGCGGCCAGCAGCTTCTCGGCGAGCGCGAAGCCGACGGCGTTGGCCAGGCCCTGCCCCAGCGGGCCGGTGGTGGTTTCCACGCCGGGCGTGACGTCCACTTCAGGGTGACCCGGTGTCTTGCTGTGCAGCTGGCGGAAGCTGCGCAGTTCGCTCATCGGCAACTCATAGCCGGTGAGGTGCAGCAGCGCGTAGAGCAGCATCGACGCATGGCCGTTGCTCAGCACGAAGCGGTCGCGGTCGGGCCAGCGGGGCGAGGCCGGGTCGTGCTTCAGCACACCGCCCCACAGCGCCACCGCCATCTCGGCCATGCCCATGGGGGCGCCGGGATGGCCGGAATTGGCTTGCTGCACGGCGTCCATCGCCAGCGCGCGCACGGCGTTGGCCATCAGGGAGAGGGGGGCGGCGTCTTGGGGCAGGGGCATCGGAGTGGGCGCCGCAGCGGGCTGGCAGATCGGGGGGAACCCTGGATTCTAGGAGGGCGGGCCGCGGCCTCGGGGTGATCCTTATCATCCGCGGCATGCTGGGCCTGCACCTCACCGCCGACCTGCGTGGCTGCCCGGCCCAGGCGCCGCTGATGACCGACGCCGACGCACTGCGCCGCTTCTGCCTGCGCGCCGTGGCCGATGCCGGCCTGCAGGCCGTGGGCGAACTGTTCCACCCGTTTCCGGCGCCGGGCGGCGTCACCGGCATGGTGCTGCTGGCGGAATCGCACCTGGCCGTGCACACCTGGCCGGAACTGGGCGCGGTGACGCTGGATGTCTATGTCTGCAACCGCGACACCGACAACAGCACGCGCGCGTCGGCCCTGCTGGCGGCGCTGGAATCGGCCTTCGCGCCGTCGACGGCCGAGCATCACCGGGTTCGCCGCGGCAGCCCGGGCGCTTGACCTGAGTCAAGCGGTCGGGCGCGCCGTCCCGCCATGCTGCCGGGACCATGCGCCACGCTTCCCTGGACATCATCCACGCCGAACACCAGGCCCTGGCGGCCATGCTGCGGTCCTTGCAAATGTTGCTGGCGCAGTCGCGGCGCGAGGGCAAGACGCCGGACTTCGAAGTCCTGCGCGCCATGCTCTTCTACATCGATGAATTCCCCGAGCGCCTGCACCACCCGAAGGAAAGCGAATTGCTGTTCCCGGCGGTGCTGGCGCGCTGCCCCGACCTGGCTCATGTCATCGCCAAGCTCGACCAGGACCACGCCCGCGGCGAGCGCGCCGTGCGCGACCTGGAGCACGCGCTGCTCGCCTTCGAGATGATGGGCGACTCCCGCCGCGTCGCCTTCGAGCGCGCCGCCGAGACCTACATCCGCCAGTACCTGGAGCACATGGCGGTGGAAGAGACCGAGATCCTGCCCGCCGCCCGCAAGCACTTCGGCGTGGACGACTGGGCCGTGCTGGACGCCGCCTTCGAGGCCAACGCCGACCCGCTGACCGGCCACTCGGTGTCGCCCGACTACCAGCCGCTGTTCCAGCGCATCCTGCAGCACGCGCCGGCACCCATCGGCCTGGGCGAAAACAAAGCGTGAAGTTGCGCAAAGGCGCGCCCTGGCGGTCGACGCCAGGGCGCGCCTTGGCGTTCAATCGCGGTCGTCCACTTTTTCTGGGAGAGACCCGATGAAGACGCTCCGCCACTTGCTGCTGGCCCTTCCCGTGCTGGCCGCCTTCACGGCGCAGGCCGCCGAACCGGCCGTGCCGGCCAAGGTGCTGAAGGCCTGCAAGGAAGACATCAAGACCCTGTGCGAAGGCGTGCAGCGTGGCGAAGGCCGCATCGCCGCCTGCCTGAAGGAGAAGGCCGACAAGGTGAGCGAGGGCTGCAAGGCCGCCGTCAAGGACGCCGCGGCCGCACGCAAGGGTGCCAAGGCGGCCCTCTCCGGCGGCTGAACCCGGTTTCAGCGCCGCCGCGGCAACGCGGCGGCCTGGTCACCCAGATCCCAGAACAGCCCGGCCATCAGGCCCAGGGCTTCGCGCGCCACCGGCGCCAGCAGGTGCTCGTCGGGCGCGTGCTGGCAGCAGGCGGCGTAGCTGTGCGGGATCCACACCGTCGGCAGGCCCAGGAGATCGGCGAA
>CAZBUU010000384.1:0-3909 GCA_964495125.1 uncultured Rubrivivax sp. | reverse complement strand
AGCCCCTACTTGTTCTTCTGGCAGGCCGCGCAGGAGGTGGAGGACGTCGCGGGCAGCGGCGAGCACAGCGCCGCCGACGTGCGCGGCCACCTGCGCCGCATCAAGGTCGAGACGCTCATCGGCATGACGCTGTCCAACCTGATCGCCTTCTTCATCATCCTCAGTACCTCGCCCACGCTGCATGCCGCCGGTGTGCGCGACATCCAGACCTCGACGCAGGCTGCCGAGGCGCTGCGCCCGCTGGCTGGCGAGCTGACCTTTCTGCTCTTCAGCCTCGGCATCATCGGCACCGGCATGTTGGCCTTGCTGGGTCGGCCGCCTAAGCCGTGGCCGAGGCGGCAGGCTGGCGAGGCAGCCTGAGCCTGCGCCTTGACCGAGGAGAGGGCCGCGGCTTCTACGGCGTGATCGCGGCGGCCACTGCCGGAGGCGTGATCCTGTGCTTCACGCCCACCGATCCGGTCAAGGAGCTGTTCTGGTCGGCGGTCATCAACGGCGTCATCGCGGTGCCAATCGTGGCGGCGATGATGCTGCTGGCCACCCGGCGTGACACGATGGGAGTGCATATGATCGGCAAACGCCTGCGCTGGCTCGGCTGGCTGGCCACGGCCGTGATGGCCGCGACTGTCGTTGCGCTGTTTGCGACAGCATGAAGCGGCTCATTCGCTCGCTACGTGCGCGCCCGCAGATGGTGACCGCAAGCTCCGTTGGTATTGCCACCGCGGCCTCCGGCCGCATCGGTTAGCCGCCAGGTGAGCCCGACTGCGGGCTGCCCGATGACGCGAGCGCGGCGTCGATCTCCTTCAGGGCCTGGGCGATCTGGATCGGCTTGCTCAGGAAGGCTCGTGCGCCAGCGCTGTGCGCCGCGCGCGTGCTGTGCTGTGTCGCATCGGCTGATACGACAATCACCTGCGTGGACGCGATGTCCGCGTCGACGCGCATCTGGTCGAGTAGCGACAGCCCGGACCCATCGGGCAAATGCACGTCGAGCATCACCAAACGCGGGCGAAGGCGCCGGATCAGCGTCAAGCCCGATTCGGCAGTCGTGGCCATGTGCAGGCAGCATGCCGGGCGAAGTGCAAACAACTGACTCATCAGCACGGCGTTGACGGGGTTGTCCTCGACGCAAACCACGTCCAGCGAGCCGGCGGCATGGTGTGTCGGTTCGGGCCCCGCCTCGTGCAACGCGACAGACTGCTGCTGTTGCGCGCTGCGCTGGACCTCAATCGTCACGCGTGTGCCGACGCCGGGCTTGCTGCTGACCTCGATCGTGCCGTCCATCAAGTCGAGCAGACGCTTGACGATGGTCAACCCAATGCCGGTGCCTTCGATGGCACTGGCCTCCATGCCGAGCCGGTTGAAGGGCTCGAACAGGCGCACCAGCTGGGCTTCGTTCATGCCGCGACCGGTGTCGCTGAATTCGATCCGCAGCAGCCCGCCGTCTGCCGAACCCACGCGCACGCCGACCTGGCCGCCTTGGGTGTTGTATTTGATGGCATTGCTCAGCAGGTTGACGAAGACCTGGATCAGGCGTGTGCGGTCGGCCCAGGCCTGCAGCGGCGTCGCGCCGGCGGCGGTCGGCAGTTGCTGGCTAATGGTGACGTCATTCGCCGCCGCCTGCGACGACACCAACCGCACGGCATCGTTGATGGCCGGGAGCAGGTCCACGGTTTCCATCGAGATGCGCAGGTTGCCCGATTCGATGCGCGAGAAGTCGAGCACGTCGTCGATGAGCCGCACCAGGTGCCAGCCAGCCGTTTCGATCAAGGCGACACGATCACGCTGGACCTTGCTCAGCGGTGCACTCGTGTCCATTGCCAGCAGTTGGGCAAAACCCAGCATCGCGTTCAAGGGGGTACGCAGGTCGTGGCTCACGCGCGAGAGAAACTCGGACTTGTACTGGCTCGACGCCTCGGCGATCTGGCGTGCGACCTCGAGGCCTGTGGCACGGTGGCGTTCGGTCTGGTCGCTGGCAACGGCCAGGTAGCCGGTGGGTTCGCTGCCGCCGTTGCGCACGGCGGTGATCGCCACGGACACGCTCACATGGGTGCCGTTGCGGCGAACATAGGTCCAGTCACGCACCTCGTAGCCAGCTTCGCGCGCGACGGAGACCAGGCAGCCGATCCCTTCCACCGTGCGACCGAGCTGGGTCGACAACTCGCGACCACGCTGTCGCAATTCGTCCTCGTCGTGCAACACCAGGACCGTGTTGTGACCGACCATGACGGCGGCCTCATGGCCCAGCATCTTCTCGGCGCCGCGATTGAACACCGTGATCTCGCCGTCGGCGTCGGTGGCGATGATAGCCACCTCGGTGGTGGCGTCGAACACGTTCTGTAGCTGCGCGCGCGCCGCGCGCGTTTCGGCGTCGCGTTGCCCGATCTGCTCCAACAGACCCTGCAGCCTGCGCCAGAGCTGGTCGAACTCCAGGATGTCGAAGTTGACCGCGGGCGGCGCGTCGTGCTGCACATAGCTGTCAGCTGCTGCGATGAGTTGGTGGTAGCGCCGCTCCGCGGCCCGTGACAGCCACAACGCCGCTGCCATGGCTCCCGCCAGCGCCAGCACCACGCCGCCGGCCACCGCCCAGCAGAGCAGGACTAGCGGCCCGTACACCTGCGCGCTCGGCCGTGCCACCAGGACCGACCAGCCAGTGCGGCCGATGTGCGAAACACTGCCCAGGTACGCCGTGGCGTCCCAATCGAAGCTGCCGTTGGCGTCGCGCCCGGCCATGCCGTCGCGCACGAGCTGAACGTGCCCCAGGCTCACTTGGCGTGCAGCCAGTGCGGCGTCCGGGTGGCCGATGATGCGGCCCTGGCTGTCGATGATCACGACGAGGTCGCCGGTGCTGCCGGTCAACGACTCCACGGTCTTCGAAAGCGACAGCAGCGACAGTTCCGCGACCAGCATGGCGCCGCCGACGGGTTGCGCGACCACGGCCGTCACGCGGCCGGTCAGGGTGGAGAGGAAGGTGTCCGACCAGACCACCGCTTTGGCGGCGCGCGCGGCCTTGTAGAAGGGCCGCGAGGCAAGGTCGATGCCCAGCAGGTCGGCCTCGCGCGAGGTCGGGGAGGCGCCGAGCGCGACACTGGTGACGATGCCGCTGGCATCGGTCACGTAGAGCGCGTCGAACTTGGCGTCCACGCGCATCACGGCGCGCATGAAGCGACTCTGAACCGCCGGCTCCGGCTGACGCGCGACGACGAAGCCCGTCAGCTCGACCGAGGCCTGTCGCCCTGCCAGTTGCTCTTCAACCTGGTCACGCACGGCGACACCCAAGGTCGCGGTCTGGCGTTCGACCTCGCCCACCAGGCCCTTCGCCATCACGGCCGCGATGATCAGGACCACTGCCAGCAGCGGCAGCAGCGAGATCCCGAAGAACTGCAGGAACAGACGCCGGCGCAGCGGTACGGGACGACGGCCCATCAGCGGCCCACTACCCGGTAGCGTCCGCCCTCGACCACCGTCATGTAGATGTCATTCGAGCCGTCACCGTTGCGGTCGATGCGGGTCGGCCGCTGCAGCCCCGGGTACTCTGAACGGGAGGCCAGCGCGTCGCGCAGTGTCTGGCCCTTGTCGCGCTGGCGCAGCGCGGCCAGTCCCATCGTGACGGCGTCGTGGGCAATGGTGGCCGGAAAGCCCGGGTCCTCACCGAAGCGCTGCCGGTACCGCTTCGAAAAGCCGACGAAGGTCTCCGTACGGCTGTCGCGATCAAAGTACTGCGGCACGAACGCGCCCTCGAGCGCCCGGCCACCCAACTGGATGAGCTCCTCGGTGCCGGCCCAGGGCGTGGCAGCGATCCGCACCTGGGCGTCGAGCTTGCGCAGGTTCTGCGCCATCAGTGCCGTGTCGACGGCACCGGCGATGACCATGGCGGCGTCGGGCCGCGCCGCCAGCAACTGTTGCGCCAGGTCC
>CAZBUU010000383.1:0-3924 GCA_964495125.1 uncultured Rubrivivax sp. | reverse complement strand
GAGCGTGGTCTTCGGCGACGCCGCGCGGCTGACCAGCCTGATGGCCGCGGGCCTGAACCGCGCCGCCGCCGTGGTGGTGAGCTACCACGACACGCCGTCGGCGCTGAAGATCCTCGACCTCGTGCGCGCCCACGCGCCCAAGGTGCCGGTGGTGGTGCGCACCATCGACGATGCCGACATCGAACGCCTGCGCGCTGCCGGTGCCACCGAGGTGGTGCCGGAGGCCATCGAAGGCAGCCTCATGCTGGCCAGCCACGCGCTGGTGCTGGTGGGCGTGCCGATGCAGCGCGTCATCCGCATCACCCGCGACGCGCGCGATGCGCGCTACAGCCTGCTGCGCGGCTACTTCCACGGCGCCGACGACGACACGGTGGAAGAGCTCGCTCAGGCGCGCTTGCAGAGCGTGACGCTGCCCGAGGCCACGGCCTGGGCAGGGCGCTTGCTGGACGACCTGGCGCTGCACGCCATCGGCACCCAGGTGGTGTCGATCCGCCGTGCCACGGGCGGCGTGGTGTCGCCCTCCACCGACCACGTGCTGGAACCCGGCGACACGCTGGTGCTCAGCGGCCTGCCCGAACCCCTGGCGCTGGCGGAAGAGAAGCTGCTGGGCCGCGGCTGAGTCCGGCTTCGCGCGCCGAACGCGCCAGCCACACGCTGCCCGGCAGGTCGTGCGCACGGCGCAGCGCCGCTGCCTCGCCAAAAACCCGGCGCGCCTCGGCCGACCGGCCCAGCGCGCGCAGGGCCAGGCCGCGTTCGTGCGCCAGGTCGGCCTCGTCGGCACGCAGCCGCCAGGGCGCCGGCAGGCTGCGCAGCACGGCCTCGCGGGCCAGCAGCCCTGGCAGCGCCTCGGCGGCCCGTCCCTGCGAGCGCAAGGCCGCCGCCAGCAGCAGGGCGTGCCAGGTGTGTTCACGGCGAACGCTGCCAGCCTCCGGTTGCAGGTGCATGGCCTGCAAGGACGTCAGCGCGGGGCCGGCCTCGCCCCGCGCGAGCTGAAGCTCGGCCGCCAGCAGCCGCAGGGGCAGGTCGAGCGCGCCCCCGCTCAGGCCCTCGGCCGCCTCGTCCCACAGCGCGCGGGCGCTGGTGGCCTCGGCCTCGGCGTCGTCCACCCGGCCCTGGGCCAGCAAGGTGCGCGCCAGCAGGTGCCGGGTGCGCGCCAGCACGGCCGAGCGCGGCACCGTCTTTTCGAGTGCCACGATGTGGCTGCGCAGGCTGGTCTCCATGAGGTCGGGGCGGCCGCGCTCGAGGTTCAGGCGCGCCATCAGCGAGCCCGCGTAGTCCAGCCACCACGAAGGCAACGGCGGCTTGCTGCCGGTCGCCAGCGCGCGCACGGCGGCCCACTCGGCCTCGCCCTCGGCTTCGCGACCGGTCTCGACGAGGAAGCGCGCCCGCTGCACGCGCAAGACCAGCGTGCTGACGTTTTCAGGCCCCAGCAGGCGCAATGCCCAGGCCAGCGCGTCGTCGTGCGCGCGGCCGGCCTCGACCCAGCGGCCCATGTCGGCCAGCAGCTGGCCGCGGTCGGCATAGGCCACCAGCGCCGCGCGGCCGCCGCGCGGGCCCAGCTCGCCGACCATCGCCAGCGACTCGTCCTTCAGCTGCAGCGCCAGCTCGAACTGGCCGGCCAGTTCGGCGATCGAGGCCACGTGGTACAGCGCCCGCACATGCGGGATGCTGCCGCGCTCGCGTTCGCGCAGGCCGGCCAGCGCCCGCTCGCCCAGCACCAGCCCGGTGGCCAGCCGGCCCCAGCGCTCGTGCCGTGCGCGCTGCAGGTCCAGGTGGGGCTGCTGCGCCGCGGCACCGGGGGCGCCCAGCGCCAGCACCTCGCCGGCTTCGTCGAGCAGCTGCCGGGCCAGTGGGCGCTCGGGCGTGTCGTGCAGGCGCGCGGCCAGCGCCAGCAGGGCCTCGGCGCGGCGCACATCGCCCGGTGGCAGGGCACGCCGCGCCAGCGCCACGCGCCGGCGGGCCAGGTCGGCCGCCGGGGTGAAGACGCCGAGCTCGGCGTAGATCTGCTGCAGCGTGGTCAGCAGCTCCAGCTGGGCCTCCGGCGTGTCGCGCGTCACCTCGTCCAGGCTGCTGGCCGCCATGTCCAGCAGTTCGCGCACCGTGGTGCGCTGGGCGCGCAGGGGGTCGGGTTGGTCGATGCCGTTGAGGCTGAAGATCTGCTCCAGCAGGCGCTGCACGGCGGCCGCTCGGCGGGCTTCGCGCCGCGCGTTCTCGGCTTCGGCCGCGGCCAACTCGGCCTCGTGGCGCGCACGGCGGGCCTGGTCGGCCGCGATGCCCAGGCCCAGCAGCAGGCCCAGCACCGCCAGGGCGGCACCGGCCACGGCAACACGGTGGCGCGCGGCCAGACGCCGCAGTCGCTCGCCCGCGCCCCAGCGGCGGGCGCTGACGGGGTCGCCGCCCAACCAGGCCCGCAGGTCGGCCGCCAGCGTCGCCGCGCCGCCGTGGCGCGCCAGCGGGTCGAGCGCCAGTGCCCGTGCCAACACGGCCTCCAGGTCGCCACGCAGGCCCGGGGCCAGCGACGCCGGCGCCACCTCGCTGGCGTTGCGCGCCGGGCCGCGGGCCAGGGCGGCGGCGTAGGCCTCGGCATGCTGCGGCTCGAAGGGGAAGGCCGAAGCCTGCGCCAGCAGCGCATAGGCCACGGCGCCCAGGCTGAACACGTCGCTGGCCGTGGTGAGCGCCTCCTGGCGCATCTGCTCGGGGCTGGCATAGCCGGGGGTCAGCGCCCGGCCCGCGAACTCGGTGTGGCCCGGTGCCGTGGCGCCCGCGGTCTCGCCCCCGCCCTGCCCGTCGTCCAGGCCGGGCTGCGCCAGCCGGGCGATGCCGAAGTCCAGCAGCTTCACCTGGCCTTCGCCGGTGACGAGGATGTTGGCGGGCTTGATGTCGCGGTGGATCACCAGGCGGCCGTGCGCATAGGCCACCGCGTCGCAGACCTGCACGAGCAGCGCCACACGTTCGCGCAGCCCCAGCGCGCGCGCCTGGCACCAGGCGTCGATGGGTTCGCCCTGCACGTACTCCAGCGCCAGCCAGGGCCGGCCGGCGGCATCGACGCCGGCGTCGTACAGGCGCGCGATCAGCGGGTGTTCCAGCGTGGCCACGATGTCGCGTTCGCGCGCCATGCGCTCGGCCAGGCCGCTTGCCCGGGCCATGCGGGGCAGCTTCAGCGCCACCGGACGCTTCAGCGTGCCGTCGGCACGTTCGGCCAGCCACACCGTGCCCATGCCGCCGGCGCCGATCTCGCGCAGCAGCCGCCAGGGCCCCACCAGCGCGCCCGCTGCCAGCCCTTCATCGGGCGCCGCGGGCAGCTTCGAGAGCACGGGCAAGGACGCCAGATAGCCATCACCCGCCCGCGGCGCTTCTTCGAGCAGCCGGCGCAGGCGCTCGCGCTGCGCCAGCCTCAGCTGCTGTTGCGCTTCCAGCCATGCCGGCCACGCGTCGGCGGGCAGGCCCAGCGCTTCGTCGAGCAGCGGGCTCAGCACGGGCCAGTCGGCGTGGAAGTCCTCGTCAAACATGGTTCGGGCGGTTCGGGCAGGGGCCCGTGAAGGCTTACGAAGCGCGTGTGCAAAGCCGGACACGCCGCCACCTGCTGCCTATGATGCAACCACATGAGCCCGCCCACCCCAGCCCCGTTGCATGCGCTGCAGGACGCCAGCGCCTACATCCGCTCCAACATCCGCACCGTGCCCGACTGGCCGGCCCCCGGCGTGATGTTCCGCGACATCACGCCGCTGCTGCAGAACCCGCGCGTGTTCCGCGTGCTCATCGACCAGTTCGTGCACCGCTACTTCGACGTGCGGCCCGACGTCATCGCCGGCCTGGACGCGCGCGGCTTCATCATCGGCAGCGTGGTGGCTTACGAGCTCAACGTCGGCTTCGTGCCGATCCGCAAGAAGGGCAAGCTGCCCTTCACCACGGTGGAAGAGACCT
>CAZBUU010000382.1:0-3939 GCA_964495125.1 uncultured Rubrivivax sp. | reverse complement strand
TCCACCAGGCCCAGCAGTTCCTCTTCCTTGAAGGGCTTCTCGATGAAGTCCATCGCCCCCTTCTTCATCGTCGTCACGGCCATGGGCACGTCGCCGTGGCCGGTGATGAAGACGATGGGCAGCGGGCTCTTGCGTTCGAGCAGGCGGTCCTGCAGTTCCAGGCCGCTCATGCCGTCCATGCGGATGTCGGCGATGAGGCAGGCCACTTCGCGGGGGTCAAAGCGCGACAGGAACGATTCCGAGGAATCGAAGCACTTGACGCGGTAGTCCTTGCCTTCCAGCAACCATTGCAGGGAGTCGCGCACCGCCTCGTCGTCATCGACGACGTAGACCGTGCCTTTCTTGGGGATCAGGCTCATGCGGGACGGTGCTCGCGCACTGGATAGGGCTAAGGGGAGGAAGAAGTGGTTTCGCCTTCGGCCGCCGGGGCCGGGGCGTCGGTGCGGTGCAGCGTCTCCACCGGCACGGTGAAGGAGAACCGGCACCCGACAGCCTGGGTTCCATTGTAGAGGTTCTGCGCCCGCATCCGGCCGCGGTGCGACTCGATGATGGAGCGGCACAAGGACAGGCCGATGCCCAGGCCTTCCTTCTTGGTGGAGAAGAAGGCTTCGTAGAGCCGGTCGATGACCTCGTCCTTGATGCCGGGGCCGGTGTCGGTGACGCTGAACTCGATCACGCCGCCTTCCTCGGGCGTGTGGCGGGGCACCACGCGCAGCTCGATGTGGCGGCGCTGCGGCGGCAGCTGTTCGCCGTCGATGGCTTCGGCGGCGTTCTTCAGCAGGTTCAGCAGCACCTGCTCGATGAGGATGGGGTCGACGTGGATGTCGGGCAGCCGCTGTGCCACGTAGGTGTGG
Organism: uncultured Rubrivivax sp.; assembly: GCA_964495125.1. Lineage (GTDB taxonomy): Bacteria > Pseudomonadota > Gammaproteobacteria > Burkholderiales > Burkholderiaceae_C > Rubrivivax. The sequence goes on along the minus strand of CAZBUU010000382.1, from coordinate 3,085 downwards.
ATGGCGACGTTGCGGCGGCGCAGCTCGATGCCGGCCAGCTCCACGGCGTCCTCGACGATCTGCCGCGCCTGCGAAGGCTGCCGCTGCGGCTCGCTGCGTTTCACGAAGGCGCGGATGCGGTGGATGATCTGCCCGGCGCGCTCGGCCTGTCGCGCCGTCTTCTGCAGCGCGGCGATCAGGTCCTCGCTGCGGATGGTGTCGGCCTTCACGCGCGAAACCATGCCGTTGCAGTAGTTGGTGATGGCGGTGAGCGGCTGGTTCAGCTCGTGGGCCACCGAGGACGCCATCTCGCCCATCGTCACAAGTCGGCTCGTCACCTGGGCCTTGTCGGCTTGCGCCGCGGCCTGCTCCTCGGCGCGCAGGCGCGACGTGATGTCGGTGGCGATGAGCATCTGCGCCAGCCGGCCGTCGGTCCACTGCAGGTAGCGCGCGCGCACGTCGAACCACTTGCCCAGCGACTCGATGTACACCTCGCGCGGGTTGGCGCCGGTTTCGGTGAGCTCCTGGGTGGGCAGGCCCGACAGGCCGTCCACCTCGTCGTCGCCGTCGGCAGCGAAGGGCTCCATGCCCACCACGCCCCCGGCCAGCTGCTGGTGGCCCTTGGCGTCGCCGCCGAACCAGAGCCGGTAGCTGCGGTTGACGAACAGCAGCTCGCCCTGCTGCACCGACAGCACCGATACGCTGGCGTCCAGCCCTTCCAGCACGGTGGTGAAGCGCTCGTGGCTGGCGCTGAGCTGGTCACGGATGCGCTTGGCCTCGGTGATGTTGGTGATGCTGGTCATCCAGCCGGTCTGCTGGCCCTTGGGGTCGATCAGCGGGCTGATGTACATGCGGGCGTCGAAGATCGTGCCTTCCTTGCGCATAACCTTGACCTCGATGCCGCCGCTCGGGCTGCGGCCCTGCAGTTCCTGGTTCAGCAGGCGGCTGTTCTCTTCCACGCGGTCGGGCGGCCAGTAGGGGTAGGGCGGCTGTCGGCCCACCAGTTCGGTGGAGGTGAAGCCCGTCATCTGGCAGAAGGCGGCGTTGACGTAGGTGATGCGGCCGTCGAGGTCCATGGCGCGCATGCCGGTGGGCATGCTGTTTTCCATCGCGCGGCGGAAGTTGGTCTCCTGCACCAGGGCGCCCTGGATCTGGCTGCGCCGGCGCATGTGGCGCCAGGTGCCCAGCAGCATCCACAGCGTCAGCACCGACAGCGCCACGACCATCCAGAACAGCGTGTTGTTGACGAGGCCGATGCTGGTGCGCCAGCCCTGGCCGCGAAGCAGCAGGCCGTTGATGGCCGGTGTCAACGGCACGTCGGTGATGATCGGCGCGCGGCGGCCGGCCTGGGCCGGGTGGGGCTTGACGGTCGCTGCCAGAACGCGCTGCTGGTCGTCGACGACGGAGATGAGGTGGCGCTGCGCCACGTCGGCGGGGACGAAGTGGCGCACCAGCGCGTCGATCGAGTACTCGACGATGAGCACGCCGGCGAAGGTGTTTCGCTCGACCAGCGGGATGTGCAACTGCATCGCCGGCGCGCCCGTCGCGTCCTGGAAGCCGCGCGAGTAGGTCGGCGCGCGGCTGTCGCGTGCGGCCCGGAAGGTGTTCTCGGGCTCGTTGGGCGGGTCGGCGCGCGGCAGCAGGGGCTCGGGAGGGGCGTCCTGGGCGTCCACGCGGTAGAGCATGGCGAAGTGGCTCGCGCGCACGCGCCGCTGGGCATCCAGCCAGGTGAGGTGCGTGATTTCGGGGCGCTCGCGAGCGAAGGCGACGGCCTGTCCGATGAAGTCGTCGGCGTCGGTGGTGCGCATGACGATCTCGCGCGCCATGCGCATCAGCGATTCCTGGTTCTGGATCAGGCGCAGGCCGATCTGTTGCTGCGTGATCTCGGTGTCGCGCTTGACGGACTCCGATTCCCGCTCGATTTCCTCGTTGCGCAGGTACCAGAAGGCGGAAATGATCGCCGCGAGGAACAGCAGCACCGACAGCAACGGCCCCAGCGTGGCGAAGCGGTCCTGGCGCGCCGGTGACTGGCGGCGCCACCAGCGGCCGACCAGCCGCTTGACCGCCGGCAAGGGCGCCGAGACGGAAGGGGCTGACGGCGGGGTCACTGGGGGCGTGGACACGGGGCGATTATCGGTGGGCCTTGTGCCCGCCCGTGTTTCTTTCGCATTATGAAATCAAGCGGCACTATTTGAAAAATGGTCGCGATATGACACACTCGCGCCCGATCACAACAGCCTTGCAACAAGGAGACAAGCATGTCCGCGATGCCGGAGTCCTTCCTCGGCGCTGCCGCCAACGACACCGATGCCCAGGAGACCCGTGAGTGGCTGGACGCCCTGTCCGCCGTCATCGGTGAAGAGGGCGAGGGGCGCGCGCATTTCCTGCTCGAACAGCTCATCGACCACGCCCGCCAGGCCGGCATCGACGTGCCGTTCTCGGCCAACACGGCCTACGTGAACACCATCCCCGCCGACCAGGAAGAGCGCACGCCGGGCAACGTGGACATCGAGGAACGCCTGCGCACCTACATGCGCTGGAACGCCATGGCGATGGTGGTGAAGGCCAACCGCCTGCACCCGGCCGACGGCGGCGACCTGGGCGGCCACATCTCCTCGTTCGCGTCGGTGGCCACCATGTTCGGCACCGGCTTCAACCACTTCTGGCACGCCGAGAGCGAAGGCCACGGTGGTGACCTGCTGTACATCCAGGGCCACAGCGCCCCCGGCATCTACGCCCGCGCCTTCATGGAAGGCCGGCTGACCGAGGAGCAGCTGCTGAACTTCCGCCAGGAGGTGGACGGCAAGGGCATCTCCAGCTACCCGCACCCCAAGCTGATGCCCGAGTTCTGGCAGTTCCCCACGGTCAGCATGGGCCTGGGGCCGCTGATGGCCATCTACCAGGCGCGCTTCCTGAAGTACCTGCACGCGCGCGGCATCGCCGACACCGCCAATCGCAAGGTCTGGGTGTTCTGCGGCGACGGCGAGATGGACGAGCCCGAGAGCCTGGGCGCCATCGGCCTGGCGGCGCGCGAGAAGCTGGACAACCTGGTCTTCGTCATCAACTGCAACCTGCAGCGCCTGGACGGCCCGGTGCGCGGCAACGG
>CAZBUU010000381.1:0-3940 GCA_964495125.1 uncultured Rubrivivax sp. | reverse complement strand
TGAAGGGCTTGGGCAGGTAGTCGTCGGCGCCCACCTCCAGGCCGACGATGCGGTCCACGTCCTCCACCTTGGCGGTGAGCATGATGATGGGCGTCTGGTCGTTGGCGGCACGCAGGCGGCGGCAGATGGACAGGCCGTCTTCGCCGGGAAGCATGAGGTCCAGCACGATGAGGTCCACCGTTTCGCGCGTCAGCACGCGGTTCAGGGCCTTGGCGTCCTCGGCCAGCAGCACGTCGAAGCCTTCCTGCGACAGGTAGCGGCGCAGCAGGTCGCGGATGCGCGCGTCGTCGTCGACGACGACAATGCGGTCGGCGCGGGCGTTGGCGGGCGTGGTCATGGGGGACTCCGAATTTGTAACAGCGGCATTGTGGACGTCGGTCGGCGGGCCGGCCGGGGCTTTTGGGGGTGGTCTGACCATCTGTTACAAGTCTTTCGGCACGCCGTGCCGCTGGGGATCACCCTCTCGTGCGGTGCGCCACGTTCAAGATGGCGGGTACCGTCACCCAGACCTTTCCAAGGAATCCCGATGAAACGTTCGACCCTGGCCGCTGCGGCGGCTGCCCTGGCGTTGGCGGGCGGCCAGGCTCATGCGCAGACGCTGCCCGTGCCGCAGAACGTGGTGAACCTGAGCGCCAGTGCCTCGGTCGAGGTGGCCAACGACTGGCTGACCATCGTGTTCTCCACCAGCCGCGACGGCAGCGACGCGGCCGCCGTGCAGGCGCAGCTCAAGACAGCGCTGGACGCTGCGCTCAATGAGGCCCGCAAGGCCGCCAGGCCTGGACAGGTGGAGGTGCAGACCGGCAACTTCTCGCTGAACCCGCGCTACACGCCCAAGGGCGGCATCGCCGGCTGGCAGGGCAACGTGGAGCTCATCGTGGAAGGCCGCGACACGGTGGCCGTGGCGGCTCTGGCCGGCAAGGTGCAGACGCTGACGGTGCAGCGCGTGGGCTTCTCGCTGTCGCGCGAGGCACGGCAGAAGGTGGAGGCCGAGGTGGCTTCCCAAGCCATCGATAGCTTCCGGGCACGCGCCGAAGCGGTGAGCCGCCAGTTCGGCTTCGGCGGCTACTCGATCCGCGAGGTCAACGTCACGTCGGATGCGACGGCGATGATGGTGGTGCCGCGCGCGCGACTGCAGATGGCGCAGGCCATTGTGGCCGACAGCGGGGCGCTGCCCACCGAGGGCGGCAAGGCCACCGTCACCGCCAACGTGACCGGCAGCGTGCAGATGACGAAGTGAGCCCGGCGTGGGCGGCGCCTTACTGCGCCGTCCAGCCCCCGTCCACCGCCCAGGCCACGCCGCGGATGTTGCCGGCCGCCGGCGAGCACAGGAACACGGCCAGTTCGGCCAGTTCCTCGGGCGTGGTGAACTGCAGCGAGGGCTGCTTTTCGGCCAGCAGGCGGCGCTTGGCCTCTTCGTTGCTGACGCCGTCGGCAGCAGCGCGCGCGTCCACCTGCTTCTGCACCAGCGGTGTCAGCACCCAGCCCGGGCAGATGGCGTTGATGGTGACGCCCGAGGTGGCGTTCTCCAGCGCCGCGGCCTTCGTGAGGCCCACGATGCCGTGCTTGGCCGCCACGTAGGCGCTCTTGTTGGCGCTGGCCACCAGGCCGTGCACCGAGGCGATGTTCAGGATGCGGCCCCAGCCGCGCGCCTTCATGCCCGGCAGCGCCGCGCGCATGGCGTGAAAGGCCGAGCTGAGGTTAATGGCGATGATCGCGTCCCAGCGATCCACCGGGAAGTCCTCCACCGGCGCCACGTGCTGGATGCCGGCGTTGTTCACCAGGATGTCGCAGCTGCCGAGCTGGGCCTCGCAGGACTTCACCATGTCGGCGATCTGCTCGGGCTTGCTCATGTCGGCACCGTGGTACACGGCGCCGGGGTCGAGCGCGCGCACCTGCGCCAGCGCCCCTTCGACCTCGCCGAAGCCGTTGATCATCACGCGGGCGCCCTGGCGGGCGAAGGTCAGCGCCATGCCCAGGCCGATGCCGCTGGTGGAGCCGGTGACGAGAGCGGTCTTTCCTTGGAGCATGGCGCGATTCCCCGGTGGGCGTTGATACGATCCCGTGATTATCGAGCGCAGCCTGAACCGAACATGACCGAACCCCGAACGGGCCGCGTGAAGTGCCTGGATGCCCGTGGCCTGCACCACATGGCCTATGTCGAATGGGGCGACGCGGCGAACCCGCATGTCGTCGTCTGCGTGCACGGCCTCACGCGCCAGGGGCGCGATTTCGACACCCTGGCCCGAGACCTGGCCCGCCATTGCCGCGTGATCTGCCCCGATGTCGCCGGCCGTGGCCACAGCGACTGGCTGGCCGACCCCATGGCCTACGTCATCCCCACCTACGTCGCCGACATGGTGACGCTGGTGGCCCGACTGGGTGTGGAACAGGTCGACTGGGTCGGCACGTCGATGGGCGGCATCATCGGCATGGCGCTGGCCTCGCTGCCGAACACACCGGTGCGGCGGCTCGTCGTCAACGACGTCGGCCCGGTCATCGAACCCGTGGCCTTGGCCCGCATCGGCACCTATGTCGGCCTGCCGGCCTTCTGGCGCACCGAGGACGAGGCCGCCGACGCGCTGCGCCTCATCAGCGCCGGTTTCGGCCCTCACTCGCGCGAGGAGTGGCTGGCGCTGACGCGGCCGCAACTGGTGCCCACGACGCAGGACGGCGTGCCCGGCTTCAAGCCGCACTACGACCCGGCCATCGGCGTGCCTTTCCGCAGCACCACGCCCGAACTGGCAGCTGCCAGCGAGGCTTTGCTCTGGCAGGCCTGGGACCGCATCACCGCGCCCACGCTGCTGCTTCGGGGCGCCGATTCCGACCTGCTGACCGCTGCCACCGCGCAGGCCATGGCGCAGCGCGGCCCGCGCGCCCGCGTGCATGAACTCGCCGGCGTGGGCCACGCCCCCACGCTGGTGGCCGCCGACCAGCGCGCGCTGGTGCGCGGTTTCCTTCTGGAGTGACGCGCAGGCCATGAAGACCGAGGTCGCGGCCGCGCCGGAAGGCACGGCGGCCATCGTCCACCTCGCCAGCGCCGACGGCCTCCAGGACGGCGACCCCGCGCAGCGTGCCCGCGCCTTCGCCGAGCCGCTGCTCAGCGGCCAGATCCTGGACACAGGCGAAGAAGCGATGGGCCATGCCGACGGCACGGCGGCCGTGCTGCGCAGCATGGGCGGCGGCCCGGCGCTGTGCGCGGCGGCCTACCTGGTCTATGCGGGCGACTACCTGCAGCGCCCCGAGGAAGTGGTGCGCAAGGCCTTCGGCGACAGCTATGCCAGCCTGGTGACGCTCACGCGCAAGCTGGTGCAGATCCAGCGTGCGGCGCGCGCCGCGCAAGTGGTGCAGGGTCAGCAAGCGCAACAGACCGAGCGCGTGCGCAAGATGCTGCTGGCCTTCAGCCGCGACCTGCGCGTGGTGCTGCTTCGCCTGGCGTCGCGGCTGCAGACGCTGCGCTGGTTCGCGGCCACCCGCCGGCTTTGCCCTCCTGAGCTGGCCACCGAGACGCTCCAGGTCTTCGCCCCGCTGGCCAACCGTCTGGGCATCTGGCAGGTGAAGTGGGAGCTGGAGGACCTGTCCTTCCGCTTCCTCAAGCCCGAGGAGTACCAGCGCGTGGCGCGCCTGGTGGACGAAAAGCGTGCCGAGCGCGAGCAGGGCGTGGCCGCGGTGCGGGCGCAGCTGGCCGGGCGGCTGGCCGCTGCCGGCATCGCCGCCGACGTGCAGGGCCGGCCCAAGCACCTGTACAGCCTGTGGAAGAAGATGCAGGGCAAGGGCCTGGACTACAGCCGCATCTTCGACATGCGCGCACTGCGCGTCATCGTGCAGGACGTGGCGGCCTGCTACGCCGCCATGGCGCGCGTCCACGAGGCCTGGACGCCCATCGAAGGCGAGTTCGACGACTACATCGCGCGGCCCAAGGCCAACGGCTACCAGAGCCTGC
>CAZBUU010000380.1:0-3945 GCA_964495125.1 uncultured Rubrivivax sp. | reverse complement strand
CAGCTGGACGCGCTGGCCATCGCCATCGGCACCAGCCACGGCGCCTACAAGTTCAGCCGCAAGCCCACGGGCGACATCCTGGCCATCGGCCGCGTGAAGGAAATCAACAAGCGCATTCCGAACACGCACCTGGTGATGCATGGCTCTTCGTCGGTGCCGCAGGAGCTGCTGGCCATCATCAACCAGTACGGCGGCAAGATGAAGGAGACCTTCGGCGTGCCGGTGGAAGAGATCCAGGAAGCCATCAAGCACGGCGTGCGCAAGGTCAACATCGACACCGACATCCGCCTGGCGATGACGGGCGCGGTGCGCAAGTTCCTGGCCGAGAACCCCGACAAGTTCGACGCCCGCGAGTGGCTCAAGCCGGCGCGCGAAGCGGCCTACAAGGTGTGCAAGCAGCGCTACCTGGAGTTCGGCTGCGAAGGCCAGGGCGGCAAGATCAAGGGGCAGACGCTGGTGGAAGTCGCCGCGCGTTACGCCAAGGGCGAACTGGCGCAACAAGTGAACTGATCTCGGCGCCGCGGAAATGACAAGGGCCGGGCTTCATGCCCGGCCCTTTCTCGTTGCGGCTCGTCAGAGCAGGTGTTTCACCGGCTCGAGCGAATGGTTCTGCGGCCCGCGCGCCGCGATCTTGATCGCGCCGATGCGGTTGCCCAGCTCGACGCAGCGGCGCAGCTCCCAGCCGCGCTCCAGCCCGTAGAGCAGCGCGGCGCGGAAGGCGTCGCCGCAGCCCGTCGGGTCCAGCACTTCAGCCGCCGGCACGCCGGGGATGTGGGTGCGCTGGCCTTCGATCCACAGCTCGCAGCCTTCGGCCGCCAGCGTGACGATCACGCCCCGGATGTTGGGGCGCAACGAGATCTGGCTGATGGTCTCGCCGGTGCGCTCTTCGAGCATGCGCGCCTCGTAGTCGTTCATCGCCACCCAGCGCGCCATGCCCAGGATGCGGCGGTGCTCCTCGCCCACGAACTGCGGCAGCTGCTGGCCGGGATCGAAGATGAAGGGGATGCCGGCCTCGTGCATCTGGTGCGCGTGCTCCCACATGGCGTCGCGGCCGTCGGGGGCGATGATGCCGATGGCGAGATCACCGCGCTCGGCCTTGGAGGGCACGCGCATCTGGTGCGCATGCGCCATGGCACCGGGGTGGAAGGCGGTGATCTGGTTGTTGTCGCGGTCGGTCGTGATGTGGCACTGCGCGGTGTGCAGTTCCTTGTCGCGGTAGATGAGCGAGGTGTCCGCGCCCCAGCCGGCCACGCGCGCGACGTACTCGCCGCCGTCCACGCCCACCGCCGCCAGCAGCACGGGCGCGCCGCCGATGGCCTGCAGGTTGTAGGCGATGTTGCCGGCGCAGCCGCCCCATTCGCGGCGCAGCGTAGGCACCAGGAAGCTGACGTTCAGGATGTGCACCTGGTCGGGCAGGATCTGCTCGGCAAAGCGCCCGGGGAAGGTGGTGATGGTGTCGAAGGCGAGCGAACCGCAGATGAGGGCGGGCATGGCAAGGGGCTTTCGGGAGGCTGGGAAGAAGGAGCGACGGCGCGTTTGCCGTCAGGGATAGAAGAGTTCGAGCGTGTAGCCGGCCACGGGCGCGGTGGCGGCCTGGAGTGTGGCCTGCAGCGACAGTTCTCGGCCGGCTTGCACCGTGGCGGGGTTCACGCCCAGTTCGGCGGGCTTGAGCACGCGGCGCGCCACGAGCTGGCCCTGCGCGTCGGTGAGCGACAGCTCCAGCGACGGCAGCGCGACGTCGAAGCCGGCGCGGTTGCGCAGCGCCACGCTCAGCTTGTAGATGGTGGACTTCTCCACGCGCACGAGGCCGCTGCTTTCCACCGTCACGTCGTTGATCGAACGTGCGGCGCCCACCTCGCAGCCCAGCGCCTTGCAGGCCGCTTCCAGCGCCGGGCGCAGCGCCGGTTGGCGGGCGGCGACGAGGTCGCGGTATTCGTGCAGCACCTGGGCACCCAGGCCGGCCGTGCCCAGCAGCGCCAGCAGCCAGAGCAGCAGCCGCACGGGCCGCGAGCGCCAGCGTGCCGCCCGCTCGGCCTGGCGCACGAAGGAAGGCGCGGGCAGGGGCTTGTCGTCGGGCTCGGCATGCGGATCGGCCACGGCCGGGCTGCTGTCGTCGGCCATCGCACTGGCGGCGAAGCGGGAGGCCGAGTCGTCCACCACCGGCATCGGCACAGGAGGCGGTGGCGGGGGCGGCTCGGGCGAGCGGTCATCGACGCGGTACTCCTGCACCGCCGCCCGGGCCGGGGCCGTGGAAGGCGGCGAGGGCGGCGGGCGCCCGCTGCCGTAGTCCTCCGGCGCTGGGCGCGGCAGACCGGTTTCCAGGTCCAGCAGCGCCGCCGCCGCGTTGAAGACTTCCGAGCAGCGCCCGCAGCGCACCCAGCCTTCGGACACGCGCAGCTGGTCCGGCACGACGCGGAAGACGGTGCCGCAGGCGGTGCAGCGGGTGGCAAGACCGGTGGCCATGGCCTGCCGATTGTCAGCGCTGCGCGGTCATCAGGATCCAGCCGTCGTCGCGGTCACTGACCTGCAGCGCCAGCCAGGGCGCATAGGCGGCCTGCAGTTCCTCGGCCTGGCGCTCCAGGATGCCGGCCAGCACCAGCCAGCCCCCCGGCGCCACGTGGCCGGCCAGCAGCGGCGCCAGCAGCTTCAGCGGCGTGGCCAGGATGTTGGCCAGCACCAGCGGGTAGGTGCCCTGCGCCTGGTCGGGCAGGCCAGGCTGCAGCGTGACGCCGTTGCGCTGGGCGTTGTCGCGCGTGGCGCCCACGGCGGCGGGGTCGATGTCCACGGCGTCGATGGCCTGCGCGCCCATCAGCGCGGCGCCGATGGCCAGGATGCCCGAGCCGCAGCCGTAGTCGAGCACGCGCGAGAGGTCCTTCGCGGGCCCCTGCGTGGCCAGCCACTTCAGGCACATGCGCGTGGTGGGGTGGGTGCCGGTGCCGAAGGCCAAGCCCGGGTCGAGCCGGATGACATGGCGCGCGGCGGGGGGCACCTCGTGCCAGCTGGGCACGACCCAGAAGTCCTCGGTCACGGCCACGGGCGAGAACTGCGACTGCGTCAGGCGCACCCAGTCCTGCTCATCCATGACCCGAAGCGACTGCAGGTGCACGCCGTCGTCGCCATGGTGCGCCAGCACGAGAGCCGCCGCCTGCTCGGCCGCGGCTTCGGTCTCGAACAGCGCCTTCAGCGTGGAACGTTCCCAGCCGGCCGCGGGCGGCGGCATGCCGGGTTCACCGAAGAGGGCCTGCTCGGCCTCGCTGCCGGCGTCGGCGTCCTCGACGCTGACGGACAGCGCCTCGGCCTCGTCCATCAGCAGGTCGGAGACGGGCTCGACGACGCTCGCCGGCGCGCGCAGCACGAGTTCGTACATGGCTGTCTACCGGTGGTGTTGCGCCAGCCAGCCTTCCAGGTAATGGATGCTGGTGCCGCCTTCCATGAACTTGGCGTCGGCCATCAGCTCGCGGTGCAGCGGGATGTTGGTCTGGATGCCTTCCACCACCGTCTCCGACAGCGCCGTGCGCATGCGCGCCAGCGCCTGCTCGCGGGTGTCGCCGTGGCAGATGATCTTGCCGATCATGGAGTCGTAGTTCGGCGGCACGAAGTAGTTCGTGTAGACGTGGGAATCCACGCGCACACCGGGCCCGCCCGGCGCGTGCCACAGCGTGATGCGCCCCGGCGAGGGCACGAACCTGTACGGGTCCTCGGCGTTGATGCGGCACTCGATGGCGTGGCCGCGCATCTGGATGCTGCGCTGGGTCATCGGCAGCTTCTCGCCGGCGGCCACCTTGATCTGCATCTGCACGATGTCGATGCCCGTGACCATCTCCGTCACCGGGTGCTCCACCTGCACGCGCGTGTTCATCTCGATGAAGAAGAACTCGCCGTCCTGGTAGAGGAACTCGAAGGTGCCGGCGCCGCGGTAGCCGATCTTCTTGCAGGCCGCGGCAC
>CAZBUU010000379.1:0-3951 GCA_964495125.1 uncultured Rubrivivax sp. | reverse complement strand
CGGCATCGGCACCATGGTGGTCGACGAGAAGCTCGAGAGCCTGCGCGAGGCCACGCCCGACGACGTGGGCGGCATCCTGCAACTGATCGAGCCCTTCGAGCGCGACGGCACCCTGGTGCGGCGCGACCGCACCGAGATCGAACGCGACGTGGCCAACTACACCGTCATCGAACACGACGGCATCATCTTCGGCTGCGCCGCGCTCTACCCCTACCCCGAGGCGCGCACGGCCGAGATGGCGGCGCTGACCGTGTCGCCGCTGTCGCAGGGCCAGGGCGACGGCGAAAGGCTGCTCAAGCGCGTGGAGCAGCGCGCCCGGGCCCAGGGCCTGGACACGATCTTCGTGCTCACCACCCGCACCATGCACTGGTTCATCCGGCGCGGCTTCGTGCAGGTGGACCCGGACTGGCTGCCCGAGGCCCGCAAACGCAAGTACAACTGGGACCGGCGCTCGCAGGTGCTGGTCAAGAAACTGAACGCATAGCAAGAGGAATCGACATGACCCGCATGGTGCAGTGCGTCTTCCTGAAGAAGGAATCCGAAGGCCTGAGCTACATGCCCTACCCGGGCGAGCTGGGCAAGCGCATCTACCAGAGCATCAGCCAGGAGGCCTTCGAGCAGTGGAAGCGCCACCAGACGATGCTCGTCAACGAGAACCGCCTGAATCTGGCCGACGCCCGCGCCCGCCAGTACCTGGCGCGGCAGATGGAGCAGTTCCTCTTCGGTGGCGATGCCGACAAGCCTGCCGGTTATGTGCCGCCGGCGAATCCCTGAACTGAGGGCCCACGAGACTGCCCAAAAGGCCGGGCCGCCCGCATAATCGCCCGCTACAACAAGAGCGGAGCCCGGCCCATGTCCAACCCCGTCACCCTCGGTGAACTGCTGGCGCAGAAAGCGGCGCTGGAACAGCAGATCGCCGAGGTGCAGCGCGCCGAGCGCACCCAGGCCATCGCGCAGGTCAAGGCGCTGATCGCCCAGTTCGGCCTCAGCGCAGCCGACATCGGCATGGCCCGCCCCCTGTCCCTGAGTGCCTCTTCGGCCCCCGTGCGCGCACCCAAGAAGCTGGCCGCCAAGTACCGCAATCCGGAGACCGGCGAAACCTGGTCCGGCCGGGGCCTCAAGCCGAAGTGGCTGGCCGCCGCGCTGGCCGCCGGCCGCACGCTCGCCGACTTCGCCGTCTGAACGCGCGCCTGAACGGCAGCCCGTGAGCTCCGGCGCACCCGATTCCCAGCAGCACCTGGAGTTCCCGCTCGTCGAGCGGGTGGCGCTCTGGAATGCCTCGGCCATCGTCGCGCTGCGCGCAGCCGCGCTGGGTCTCGCGTCGCTGCTGGCGGGCACCCTCGGGGCCGTGGCGCTGGCGCTGCCGCCCTGGGCCGCCATGGCACTGCCCAGCGGGCTGGTGCTGGCGGCCCTGCGGCGCTGGGGCTTGGCCAGCGCAGCGGGCGCCCTGCTGGGACTCTGGGGCGCCCTGGTCCTTGCGGCCACGCCCGTCACCCTGGCCACGGCGGCAGCGCTGTGTGTCGGGCTCGCGGCGTGGCTGTCGCTGCACGCGCTGCGCTGGCTGGACTTCGACGCCCGGCTGGAACGCCCGGGCGACATCGCTGCACTGGCCGGCGTCTCGACACTCTGCCTGGGCCTGCCCGTGGCCGCGGCGGTTTCAGCCTGGGCGCTGCCTGGCGCGGCCGGCGATGCCTGGCCGGCTTTGCTGGCCGGATGGGTGATCCTGGTGAACGGCGCTGTGGCTGGTGCCGTGCTGCTGCTGGCCGTCGACCGCTCTGCGGTGTTGTCGCTGCAGATCGGCCCGCCGCTGCGCAAGGCCGCCACCAGCACGGCGGCCCTGGCGGCCGTGGCCTGGATGCTGTGGATGTCGCCGAACGCCTCGCCGGCCTTCACGGCCCTGGCGTTCTTCGCGCCCCTGGTGCTGCTGACGATGCTGGCCCTGCGCGAGCAGCTGGCCCTGGCCGCGGTGGCCTTGCTGCTGTGCGGGCTCCTGGCCGCCAAGCAGGCCGGCGGAGGCACGCCCGTGCTCGCCGCCTGGTTCAGCGCCGGCCTGGCCCTCATGCTGATGGCCCATGGCGCCACCATGCAGTGGCGAGGCCGCTCGCAGCGCTGGGAATGGGCGCTGGACGGCTCGCGCATGGGGGTGGCCGACTGGCACCTTCAGATGGAGGACAGCTTCGCCTCGGCGGCCTGGCGCACGCTCAGCGGCCACAGCACGCGCGCCTGGTCTCCGGAGGCCTGGCTGGCCGAGGTCCACCCGGACGACCGCCCTGCCCTGCAGCACGCCATCGCCAAGCTCTCGGCCGGCGAGGTGGGCCGCGCCGAGGCCGAGGTGCGCATTCCGAACGCCGGCGGCTGGCGCTGGGCCGAAGCGACGCTCATGGTTATCGAGCGCGAAGTCGGCGGCCAGCCGCTGCGCCTCTTGGCCACGCTGGCCGACGTGCAGGACCGCCGCGACGCGCTGGAGCGCCAGCGCATGTCGGCCAGCCTGTTCCAGCATCTGCACGAGGGGCTGCTCATCACCGACCCGGATCTTCGCGTGCTGGACGCCAACCCTGCCTACATGCAGATCCTGGGCGTGCCACGCGACGAACTCATCGGCACCGTGCCCTCGCTCCTGCGCCCCACGCCCGCCGACCCGCTGGCGCGCCAGCAGCGTGCCGCCATGTGGGCCAGCCTGCGCGACCAGGGCAGCTGGCGTGGCGAACTGATGGAGCGCCGCCGCAACGGCGAGCTCTGCGTGCTGCAGACGACCATCAGCACGGTGTATGGCCCGGCCATCGGCAGCGAAGGCAGCCTGCGCGGCGTGAAGACCGGCGAGCCCACGCTGCGCTACCACGTGCTGGTGATCAGCGACATCACCGAGCAGCGCTCCCAGCGCGACCGCCTTGAACGCCAGGCCCATTTCGACGAACTCACGCGCCTGCCCAACCGCGCCAGGTTGTCGCAGTTGCTGGACGAAGCGCTGCGTGCCGCCGACCGCGATGGCTACCTGCTGGTGGTGTGCTACCTCGATCTGGACCGCTTCAAGCCGGTCAACGACGATTGGGGGCACGCCGCCGGCGACCGCCTGCTGACGGAACTGGCCGGCCGGCTGCGCGGCGCGCTGCGCAGCCGCGAGCAGTGGACCGACTGCGCCGCGCGCCTGGGCGGCGACGAGTTCGTGCTGCTGCTGCGCGCCGGCACGCTGGACGAAGCCCGGCTCGCCCTGGAGCGCGTGTTGCGCGTGGTCTCGCAGCCCTACGTGGTGGTGCCCGGCCAGGAGCCGGTGCAGATCACCGCCAGCATGGGCGCCACCGTCTACCCGGTGGACCGCAGCGACGCCGATACCCTTCTGCGCCACGCCGACCATGCCATGTACGGCGCCAAGCAGGGCGGCCGCAACGGCTACCAGTTCTTCGACCCCGAACAGCGTCGCCGCACCGAGCAACGCGCGCTGGCCATCAGCCGCATCCAGGAAGCGCTGGACCGGCAGGAGTTCGTGCTGCACTACCAGCCCAAGGTGGACATGCGCAGCGGCCGCGTGCTGGGCTTCGAGGCCCTGTTGCGCTGGGACCACCCCGAGAAGGGCCTGGTCGCGCCGCTGCAGTTCCTGCCGGTGATCGAACCCACCGGGCTCTCGTCCCGTGTCGGGGACTGGGTCATCTCTCGCGCGCTGGAGAACCTGCAGAGCTGGCGCCGCAACGGCTTTGACTTCTCCATCAGCGTCAACGTCTCGGCCCGTCACCTGCAGGAGCCCGACTTCGCGCTGCGGCTGTCGGAGCTGCTGGCCCGTCACCACGAGCCGCTGGCGCGCCACCTGGAAATCGAAGTGCTGGAGACGGCCGCGCACGCCGACATCGAGGCCACCTCGGCGCTGCTGGCGCGCTGCCAGAGCATCGGCGTGCGCTTCGCGCTCGACGATTTCGGCACCGGCTACTCCACGCTCACCTACCTGAAGCAGTTGCCGGT
>CAZBUU010000378.1:0-3977 GCA_964495125.1 uncultured Rubrivivax sp. | reverse complement strand
CTGCGCGTGGACCTGCCCCGCCCGCGCGACCGCGTGGCGCTGGCCGAGGACCGCGGCTACGTGCAGTGCCGCAAGGAAGTGCTGGCCTTCCTCTACACGCGGCAGGGCCACGTGGAGAAGGCAGCGGCCTGAGCGCATGAGCCGCACTTTCATCCGCGCCGTCGAGGTCTGGCTGCCCAGCGACGACGGCACCCTGCTCGAGTTCGCCGGCGGCCACTTCCCGCCCGGTTCGCGCATGCCGCAGGTCAGCCGCGGCATGTGCTTCGGCCGCGGCGAGGGCCTGCCCGGCCGCGCCTGGGACACGGCGACGCCGGTGGTGCTGCACGATTTCGCCGGCAGCTACTTCCGCCGTACCGAAGCGGCACTGGCAGACGGGCTGAACTGCGGCATCGCCCTGCCCGTCTTCGCCGGCACGGCCCTGCGCGCCGTGGTGGTCTTCTTCTGCGGCGACGACGAGGCGCACGCCGGTGCCATCGAGCTCTGGCACAACGATCCGGCGAACCCGGGGCATGGCCGCGACATGGTGCTGCTGGACGGCCACTACGGCCGCACCGCGGACACCTTCGAGTTCATCTCGCGCCGCACCAGCTTCCGCCGCGGCACCGGCCTGCCGGGCATGGCCTGGGAGGCGCACGCCCCGGTGTTCCTGCCCGACCTGGGGCGTGGCTCGGGCTTCCTGCGCGCCGACGGTGCGCTGAAGGTGGGCATCAACCGCGGCCTGGCGCTGCCCTGTTCGGTGCCCGGACCCCAGCAGTTCGTGCTGACCTTCCTGTCTGCACTGGGCACGCCCATCGCCCGACGGGTCGAGGTATGGCGGCCGGCGCCTGGCGGCTGGGCGCTCACGGACGGCTTCTGCGAGACCCAAGGCACGCTGGCCGGGCAGGCGGCCCGGGCGCCTGCGCCGGAGGTGGCGCTGTGCCGCGACAGCGGCCGTCCGGTGGTGGGCAGCGCGCCCGAGGTGCCCATCGTCGCGCTGCCGGTACTGGAGCGCGACTCGCTCGTCGCCATCGTCGCACTGCAGTTCTGAAGAAGCAGGCACGGCGATTGCTGATTGCTGGGCGGCACCTTCGGGTGTCTGTCTATCTCCTCAGCAGGGCAAGAGCCCTAGTCCAGCCTCCCCGGCGCGAGCCGGGGAGGTCTTTTTTTGGTGCAAACGCTGGGCAAGCGGCGCACCAGCTTCGATAGCATGCGCACCACCCCAGACGCTTCGCATCCCCAAGGAGCCCCCATGAACGCACTCTCCCGCCTCTGCCTCGCCACCTTCCTGCCGCTGGCGGCCCTCCTGCCGGCGCACGCGCAGTCCACGCTGGACAAGGTGAAGGCCAGCGGCAGCATCTCGCTGGCCTACCGCGAGTCGTCCATCCCCTTCTCGTACCTGGACGACAAGGCCCAGCCCGTGGGCTTCGGCGTGGAAATCTGCGACCGCATCGTCGACGAGATCAAGAAGGCGACCGGCCGCGCCGACCTGAAGGTGACGCGCCAGGCCGTCACCTCGGCCAACCGCATTCCGCTGCTGGTCAACGGCACCATCGACCTGGAGTGCGGTTCCACCACCAACAACAGCGACCGCGCCAAGCAGGTGACCTTCGCCATCAACTACTTCTACACGGGCACGCGCTTCCTGGTGAAGGCGGACTCGGGCGTCAAGAAGCTGGGCGACCTGAACAACAAGGTGGTCGTCTCGACCACCGGTACCACCAACTTCCGCATCATGCGGAACATCATCACCGAGCAGAAGCTGCCGATCGAGCTGATCGGCGCCAAGGACCATTCCGAGTCCGCGCTGCTGGTGGAAAGCGGTCGCGCCGCTGCCTTCGCGATGGACGACATCCTGCTCTACGGCCTGCGCGCCAGCGCTCAGAACCCGGCCTCGCTGGCCGTGGTGGGCGACCCGATCCAGGTGGAACCCTACGCGATCATGATGCGCAAGGACGACCCGGGCATCAAGACGCTGGTGGACGGCGTGCTGGCCGGGCTGATGAAGAGCGGGGAGTTCGAAAAGCTCTACCGCAAGTGGTTCATGTCGCCGATCCCGCCCAAGGGCATCAACCTGAACGCGCCGATGGACAAGGCCCTGGTCGACAACCTGAAGGCGCTCTCGGACAAGCCCGCGACATAAGCCCACCCCCGAAGCGCCTGACGGCGCTCCCCCTCAAGGGGGCGACGCCAGCGGCCCGGCGAAGCCGGCTCCGCGGCGTCCGCTTGATCGGCTCGTCAGTGCTTCTCCCGGGCGTGGTTGATCGAGTACTTCGGGATCTCGATCACCACGTCCTGGTTGGACAGGATGGCCTGGCAGCTCAAGCGTGATGTGGGCGTCAGGCCCCAGGCGCGGTCCAGCAGGTCTTCCTCGCTCTCGTCCATCTCGCCCAGCGAGGCGAAGCCCTCCTTCACCACCACGTGGCAGGTGGTGCAGGCGCAGCTCATCTCGCAGGCGTGCTCGATGGCGATGCCGTTCTCCAGCAGCGCTTCGCAGACAGAGGTGCCGGCCGGTGCCTCGATGCTGTCGCCTTCGGGGCAGTATTCGGCGTGCGGCAGGATGCGGATGATGGGCATCTGGGGCTTTCAGACTTCTTCGAGCTTGCGGCCGGCGAGCGCCTGGCGGATGCCCTGGTTCATGCGGGCGGCGGCGAAGGCCTCGGTACCGGTGGCCAGCGCCTTCACGGCCTCGTCGATGGCGGCCGCGTCCTCGGAAGCCGCGATGGCCTGCGTGGCGTCGATCAGCACTTCGATGTCGCGGCGCTCCTCGGCAGAGAGCAATTCGCCGTCGGCCGCGAGCGCCGAGCGCGTGGCCAGCACCATGCGCTCGGCTTCGACGCGGGCTTCGCGCAGCGCGCGCGCCGCCATGTCGGTCTCGGCGTGGCTGAAGCCGTCCTTGAGCATCTGCGCGATCTGATCGTCGGCCAGGCCGTAGCTGGGCTTCACCGTCACGGCGGCTTCCACGCCCGAGATCTGCTCGCGGGCCGACACGCTCAGCAGCCCGTCGGCATCGACCTGGAAGGTGACGCGGATGCGCGCCGCACCGGCAACCATGGGCGGGATGCCGCGCAGCTCGAAGCGCGCCAGCGAGCGGCATTCGCTCACCAGGTCGCGTTCGCCCTGCAGCACGTGGATGGCCATGGCCGTCTGGCCGTCCTTGAAGGTGGTGAACTCCTGGGCTTTGGCCACGGGGATGGTGGTGTTGCGCTCGATCACGCGCTCCACCAGGCCGCCCATGGTCTCCAGGCCCAGGCTCAGCGCGATGACGTCCAGCAGCAGCAGTTCGCCGTCCTTCGCATTGCCGGCCAGCGCGTTGGCCTGGATGGCGGCGCCGAGGGCCACCACCTCGTCGGGGTTGACGTTGGTCAGCACCTCGCGGCCGAAGAGCTCGCTCACCGCCGCGCGCACGCGCGGCATGCGCGTGCTGCCGCCCACCATCACGACGCCCTGCACGTCCACGGGCTTCACCTTGGCCTCTCGCAGCACCTTGCGCACGGCGGCCAGCGTGCGGTCCAGCAAGGGCGCAGTGGCGACTTCGAAGTCGCGGCGCGTGACGCGTGCGCTCAGCGGCCCGTAGGCCTGCAGGCCGATGGCGCGCATGGTCTCGTCGGCATCGGTCAGGTCGTGCTTGATGGCGCGCGCCGTCGCCAGCAGCAGGCGCTTGTCGTTGGCGGCGTGCGTGGCCAATGCCGGCCAGCCGCGCTGGCGCAGCACCATCTCGGCAATGGCTTCATCGAAGTCGTCGCCGCCCAGCGCGGCATCGCCACCGGTGCCCACCACTTCGAAGACACCGCGCGTCAGGCGCAGCAGGCTGAAGTCGAAGGTGCCGCCGCCGAGGTCGTAGACGGCGTAGAGGCCTTCGCTGGCGTTGTCCAGCCCGTAGGCCACCGCAGCGGCCGTGGGCTCGCTGATCAGGCGCAGCACGTTCAGGCCCGCCAGCTGCGCGGCGTCCTTGGTGGCCTGGCGCTGGGCGTCGTCGAAGTAGGCCGGCACGGTGATCA
>CAZBUU010000377.1:0-3988 GCA_964495125.1 uncultured Rubrivivax sp. | reverse complement strand
TGCCCGAGAGCGTGCTGGTGCGCTTCAAGGGCCAGATGCAGCCCGGCATCACGCTGCGCGACCTGGTGCATGCCATTCCGCTGTTCGCCATCAAGCAGGGCATGCTGACGGTGGCCAAGGCGGGCAAGATCAACGAGTTCTCGGGCCGCATCCTGGAAATCGAAGGCCTGCCCGACCTGAAGGTGGAACAGGCCTTCGAACTGAGCGACGCCAGCGCCGAGCGCAGCGCTGCCGGCTGCACCATCAAGCTCAACAAGGAGCCGGTGATCGAGTACCTCAACAGCAACATCGTGCTGCTGAAGAACATGATCGCCAATGGCTACCAGGACAAGCGCAGCCTGGAGCGCCGCATCGCGAAGATGCAGGAATGGCTGGCCGCGCCCACGCTGCTGGAAGCCGACAAGGATGCCGAGTACGCGCACGTGCTGGAGATCGACCTCGCGCAGATCAAGGAGCCCATCCTCTGCTGCCCGAACGACCCGGACGACGCCAAGTTCCTCAGCGAGGTGGCCGGCACGAAGATCGACGAGGCCTTCATCGGCAGCTGCATGACGAACATCGGCCACTTCCGCGCCGCCGCCAAGCTGCTGGCCAACCAGCGTGACATCCCGGTCAAGCTGTGGGTGGCACCGCCCACCAAGATGGACCAGAGCGAGCTCGTCAAGGAAGGCCACTACGCCAACTTCGGTGCCGCCGGCGCACGCACGGAACAACCCGGCTGCAGCCTGTGCATGGGCAACCAGGCGCAGGTGAAGGAAGGCGCCACGGTGGTGAGCACTTCCACACGCAACTTCCCCAACCGCCTGGGCAAGAACACCAACGTGTTCCTGGCCTCGGCCGAGCTGGCGGCCATCGCGTCGCGCCTGGGCAAGCTGCCCACGGTGGGCGAATACGCCGAGGCCATGGGCATCATCAACAAGGACAACGCCAGCGTCTACAAGTACCTCAACTTCGACCAGATCGAGGAGTACGCGGAGACGGCCAAGGCGGTCTGAGGATGCGAAAAGGGCCTGCTCGCGCAGGCCCTCCAAGGTAACTCGAAGCCGGCGCGGGCTCAGCCCGCGGCCGGCTTCGCCGCATTCGGGCCCTGGCCGATCGCCAGGCCGTCCCACTTCAGCCGCGACTGCGCCGCCAGCACCAGCGCGCCGAGCACGGGCACGCTGTAGTAGAGGATGTCCCAGCCGGGCAGCCACTTGCGGGTGTACATGGCCAGCAAGGGCAGCGCCAGCACCAGCCCGGCGGTCTTCAGCCGGCGTTCGGCCTGCGACAGCGTCACTGCACCGGCCGCCAGGAACACGCTGCTGGCCACGAAGACCAGCGTGAACAGCGTCTCGAACATGGGCCGGGCCGGGCCGGTGCCGTACCAGCCGGCGCGCAGCGGCAGGTAGGCCAGGCAGGCCATCGCCAGGCCCAGCGCCATGGCGCGGGCTCGGCCAGCGCCGCCGCCGTCGCCCTCGGGCTTGGGGCTGGGCATGATGAAGGGAAGCAGCAGCACGCACAGCGGGCCGGTGATGGCGTCCAGCAGCAGCGTGTTCGGGTAGCCGATGGCCTCGGCCGCGATGCCCTGCCAGGTGGCCGAGTAACTGATGGCCAGGTTCATCATCGCCATGTAGGCCGTGAACTGCGTGGCCGCCACGCGCGGGTTGGTGACGTCCATGAAGATGGCCGAGCGCGTGCCGTACATGAGGCCCTGGCCCACCGAGTAGCTGAGCGTGGCCACCCACACCGCGCTGACCAGCGCCACCGACGCCGTGCGATGGCCTTCGGCGCCCTTCGGCGGGTTGGGCATGATCCAGCCGGCCTCCTGCAGCTTCCACATCATGTAGAGCGCCGGCGGGCTCATCAGCAGCAGGTACACGGCCAGCGTGCCGCGCCGGCCCAGCTTGTCCGACGCCAGGCCGCCGATCACCATGCAGGCCGCGCTGATGACTTGCGACCACAGGCCCAGCCAGGCCACCTGGTCGTCGTTCATGCCCACTTCGACGGCGATGTTGGACTGCAGCGCCAGCCCCAGCCCCATGGCCCCGGCTGGCAGCAGCGCGAAGAAGAGCCCGGCGAAGGCGCCGCGCGTGCCCAGGAAGCTGCGGAAGGCCTCGCCGGCGAAACGCTTCATCTCGCGCCCTGCCGAGGCCAGCCCGGCGGCGCGGCGCTCGGCCTCGGGCGTGGGCTTCTCCTGCAGCGGCAGCGCGATGAACAGCGTCACCATCAGGATGCATGCGGCCACGAAGACGAAGCCGCCTTTCAAGCCGATGGTGGGCAGCAGGAACAGCACGCCGCTGCCGCCCACGGCCGTGCCGAGCGCAGCGCCGCCGAACATCACGCCGTTGGCCAGGCCGCGTTCGTCCCGGTGCAAGGTGTTCACGGCCAGGGCGTCGATGGCCACGTCCTGCATGGCGCCGAAAGTGTTGTGGATGAGCAGGATGCTGGTCAGCAGGCCCAGCTGGGCCGGCAGGTTCAGCGAGGTGCAGGCCAACAGCGTGATCACCAGCATGATCTGCGTGCCGATGATCCAGCCGCGTCGGCGGCCCAGCTTCTCGGACACGAAGACGTCGATGATCGGCCCGAAGGCCCACTTGAACGCCCAGGGCAGGTAGAAGCTGCCGACGAAGGCGCCGATCTCGGCGGGCCCCACGTCCTGTCGCCGCAGCTGCGTGGCCACCGCCGTGGCGCAAAAGCCCAGCGGGATGCCTTCGGTGACGTAGAGAAAGAAGAAGGCCGTCAGCCGGCCCCAGCGGGAAGCAAGAAGATTGGGTAGGCGCATGCCCGGAGTTTCGCAGAGGGATTGCGCCCGGCCGTGGGCGGCTTTCCCTAGCGCCGCCCGCTACCTAACCACCCCCGGGCTGAGCCACTGACGCCAGACCTGCGCCTCCTTCGACAGCGGCGCGAGCGCCGCCTGCAGCGCCGCGGTGTCGGTGCTGCGCGCGAACAGCACCTCGGCCAGCGGCCCTTCTTCCAGGGTGTACCAGGCTCCCACGGTGCCGGCGGCCAGCAAGGCCTGCAGGCCCACGTGCGGCGCCGACGCGCTGCGTGGCACGAGCACGATGCGCACTTCTTCCACCTTCGAGGCGTCGATGCCCTCGGTGTTCAGCGCCTTGTGCGCCACGGCCGGCACGGCGTTGACCGTCATGTAACCCTCGCGCACGTAGTCGTCGGGCTGGAAGTACCCCATCAGCCCGTCGCGCGAGGCGGCGCGCACGGTGACGATGCCGCGCTTGAAGCCGCTCGGGTCGGCCAGCGGGCCGGCCGAGAACAGGCGACCCAGCGCGAACAGGCGCTTGAAGTTCTCGATGTGGCCGCGCTGCATGGCCATCACCACGTCCTTGTCGGGCGGCGTGGGCTTGCCCTTCTCCAGGAAGATGAACCACAGCCGGTCTGCGTCGGCCGCCCGCGCGGGCAGCGCCGTACCGGCCGGGCCGGCCAGGCCGGCCAGCGCACAGACGGAGAACTGGCGTCGGCGCATCGTCATTTCCTTGTCACGAACGAGGGCGTCCCGATCACTAGGATGCCTTTCCGATCGTCCCACGAGTCTGCCTCCAAAGCGCCATGTCCACCACCCGTACCGACGCGCATCCCTTCGCGCACACGCTGCAGAGCTTCACCACCGCTTCGGGCAAGGAGGGGCGCTTCTATTCGCTGCCCGTGCTGGCGCGCCAGTTCCCCGGTGTGGCCCGCCTGCCGCACAGCCTGCGCATCGTGCTGGAGAGCGTGCTGCGTCACTGCGACGGCCAGAAGGTGACGGCCGAGCACGTGGCCCAACTCGCGAACTGGCAGGCCTCGGCGCCGCGCAGCGCGGAGATTCCCTTCCTCGTCGCCCGCGTGGTGCTGCAGGACTTCACCGGCGTGCCGCTCCTGGCCGACCTGGCGGCCATGCGCGGCGCCGCCGCGCGCCTGGGCCACGACCCGGCACGCATCGAGCCACTGGTGCCGGTGGACCTCGTGGTGGACCACAGCGTGATGATCGACTCCTACGGCAGCGCGAAATCGCTGG
>CAZBUU010000376.1:0-3992 GCA_964495125.1 uncultured Rubrivivax sp. | reverse complement strand
CAACGGGCGCAGCGCGACAGCCAGGCGGCGCACGCGGCGGCGCGCCCACCACGCCGCGCGGCGCCGGTTCGCGCGGCGCGGCACCCAGCTGTCGAAGCCACAGCCCTCGGCCGTGCAGCGCATGTGGGTGACGCGGCCGTACCCGGCCCGCGGCGCGATCAGACCTTCGCCGCGGCGGCGCCCGCCCACGCGGCGCAGCGACACCTGCCCGCAGTGCGGGCAGGGGCGCTTGAGGATGCCGGTGCGGCGCGGCGGCGCGGGCGGCGGGCTGGAAGCAGGGTCCATCCAGTCTTCTATCGGCCTGGCGGCGGCCGTCTGTAGCCCCGCTGCGCTATCGTCGCGGCCCGTGACCGAACCGCTCTTGAAGGTGCAGGACCTGCGTGTCACGCTCGCCACGGCGCGCGGGGCGGTGGAGGCCTTGCGAGGCGTGAGCTTCACGCTGGAGCGCGGGCGCACGCTGGGGCTGATCGGCGAATCGGGCTGCGGCAAGAGCCTCACGGCGCTGGCGCTGATGGGCCTGCTGCCAGAACGCGCGCAGGTCAGCGGCACCATCGCCTTCGACGGCCAGGAACTCACCACGCTGGACGAGCCCGCCTGGTGCCGCCTGCGCGGCGACCGCATCGGCATGGTGTTCCAGGAACCGATGACGGCGCTGAACCCGCTGCAGCCGGTGGGGCGGCAGATCGCCGAATCGCTGCGCCTGCACAAGCAGTTGTCGGCCGCGGCGGCGCGCGCCGAGGCGCTGCGGCTGCTGGAGCGTGTGCAGCTGCCGCAGGCCCGCGAGCGGTTGGACGCCTACCCGCATCAACTGAGCGGCGGCCAGCGCCAGCGCGTGGTCATCGCCATCGCGCTGGCCTGCGGGCCGGCGCTGCTGATCGCCGACGAGCCCACCACGGCGCTGGACGTCACGGTGCAGCGCGAGGTGCTGAAGCTCATCGCCGAACTCGTGCGCGAGGACGGCATGGCGCTGCTGCTGGTGAGCCACGACCTCGGCGTGATGGCCGACCAGGTGCAGGACCTGCTGGTGATGTACGCCGGCACGGTGGTGGAACGCGGCCCGGTGGCCGAGGTCTTCCGCCGCCCCGCTCACCCCTACACGCGCGGCCTGCAGGAGGCACGTCCGCGCCTGGGCCTGCCGCGCCACACGCGCCTGGCCACCATCCCCGGCCGCGTGCCGGAGCTGCACGCCATGCCCCCGGGCTGCGCTTTCGCCGAGCGCTGCGAGCGGGCCACGGCCGAATGCCGCGCCGCGCTGCCGCCCGAAGTGAGCGTGGCGCCGGGGCACGCCGCGCGCTGCATCCACATCGCGTCATGAACGAAGCACCGCTGCTCGCCGTCGAGCACCTCGCCAAGCGCTACCGGCTGCCGCGCTCCCACCTGCTGGCGCCGGCGCCGGAAGTTCACGCACTGTCGGACCTGAGCTTCACGCTGCAGGCCGGCCGCAGCCTGGGCGTGGTGGGCGAATCGGGCTCGGGCAAGAGCACGCTGGCGCGGCTGGTGATGGCGCTGGAAGCACCTTCGCAGGGCCGCGTGCTGCTGGACGGCGTGGACCTGCACACCCTCGGCCCGGCCGCGCTGCGCGAAGCGCGCCGCAAGCTGCAGATGGTGTTCCAGGACCCGTATGGCTCTCTCGACCCACGCCGCAAGATCGGCCGCACCGTGGCCGAGCCGCTGGCCGTGCTGCACGGCGCCAGCGCGGCCGAGCAGCGCGAGCGCGCCGCGGAAGCCCTGGACGCCGTGGGCCTGCGCGGTGCCGACGCCGACAAGTACCCGCACGAATTCAGCGGCGGCCAGCGCCAGCGCATCGCCATCGCGCGCGCGCTCATCACGCGGCCGCGGCTGATCGTGGCCGACGAACCCGTCAGCGCGCTGGACGTCTCCGTGCAGGCCCAGGTGCTGAACCTGATGCAGGACCTGCAGGACCGTTTCGGCATCACCTATCTCTTCATCAGCCACGACCTCGCGGTGGTGAGCCTGGTGTGCGACGAGGTGCTGGTGCTGCAGCACGGGCGTATCGTCGAACAGGGCCCGCCTTCGCGGCTGTTCACGGCGCCCGAACACCCCTACACACGCACCTTGCTCGCGGCCGTGCCGGGCGCGCCACAATCGCCGCCGACCAGCCCCTAGATCGGCTGGGGAAGGACCCCGCGATGACGATCCAACGCCGCCACTTCAACGCCTTGCTCGGCAGCGCGCCGCTGCTGGCCACGCCGGCCTTCGCGCAGGCCAGGAAGGACAGCGCCGTGCTGGCCATGGTGCTGGAACCGCCGGGCCTGGACCCGACGGTGTCGGCCGCCGCCGCCATCGGCGAGGTGGTGCACTACAACGTCTTCGAAGGCCTGACCAAGGTGCAGGTGGACGGTGCCGTGACGCCGCTGCTGGCCGAGAGCTGGTTCCACACGCCCGACGGCAAGACCTACACCTTCACGCTGAAGAAGGGCATCAAGTTCAGCGACGGCTCGCCGCTGGACGCCGCCGCCGTGAAGTTCAGCTTCGAGCGCGCCAAGGCGCCGAACAGCACCAACAAATCCAAGAAGGTGCTGTTCGACAACATCAGCAGCGTGCACGCGAGCGACGCGCACACCGTCATCCTGGTGCTCAACAACGCCGACGGCATGCTGCCCTTCCGCCTGGGCGAGAACCCGGCCGTCATCCTGCACCCCAAGACTGCCGCGCAGGCCGGCAGCAAGCCCGTGGGCACCGGGCCCTACCGGGTGGAGAGCTGGTCGCGGGGCTCGTCGCTCACGCTGGCGGCATGGCCTGGCCATCGCGACGCGGCCAAGGTGAAGCTCAAGAAGGTCACCTTCCGCTTCATCAACGACACCGCGGCGCAGGTGGCGGCGCTGCTGGCCGGCGACGTGGACGCCATGCCGCGCTTCGACGCCCTGCCTTCGGTGAAGCAGTTCCAGGCCGACAAGCGCTTCACGGTGGAGATCGGCAGCACCTCGGGCAAGGGCATCCTGGCCATCAACAACAAGCGCAAGCCCTTCGACGACGTGCGCGTGCGCCGAGCGCTCAGCCACGCGGTGGACCGCCAGGCCTTCATCGCCGGCGCGCGCGAAGGCTTCGGCAAGCCCATCGGCAGCCACTTCGCGCCCACCGACCTGGGCTACCAGGACCTCACCAAGACCTACCCCTTTGACCCCGAGAAGGCCAAGGCGCTGCTGAAGGAAGCCGGCGTCACCACGCCGCTGAGCGTGACGCTGACCCTGCCGCCGCCGGCCTACGCGCGCAAGGGCGGCGAGATCATCGCGGCGCAGCTGGCCAAGGTGGGCGTCGTGGCGAAGATCGAGAACGTGGAGTGGGCGCAGTGGCTGAGTGGCGCCTTCAAGGGCAACTTCGACCTCACGATCATCAACCACGTCGAACCGCTGGACTACGCCACCGCCTACGCCGACCCGAACTACTACTTCGGCTACGACAGCGCCAAGTTCCGCGGCCTGGTGGCCACGCTGGCGTCCACGGCCGACCAGAAGGAGAAGTTCCGCCTGTGGCGCGACATCCAGCGCCAGATCGCCGAGGACGCGGTGAACGTGTTCCTCTGGAACGGCGCGCAGGTGGCCGTGTTCAAGAAGGGCCTGCGCGGCGTGTGGAGCAGTTCGCCCATCGCCGCCAACGACCTCGCCGCGCTCAGCTGGGCGCCCCCACCGGTGAAACTCTCATGAGCCAGAAAACCATCGCCTCCTTCTACGCCGCCTTCGCGAAGCTGGACGGTGAGGCCATGCAGCGCTTCTACGCCGAGGGCGCGCGCTTCGACGACGAGGCCTTCTCGCTCTCGGGCCCGCGCGAGATCGGCGGCATGTGGCGCATGCTGTGCGACGCCACGAAAAGCAAGCCCGAGTCCAAGGCGCACTGGAAGCTGGAGGTGAGCCAGGTCACCGACCGCAGCGCGCACTGGGACGCGCACTACCTCTTCTCGGCCACCGGCCGCAGCGTCATCAACCGCATCGACGCCGAGTTCGAGTTCGACGCGAACGGCCTCATCACGAAGC
>CAZBUU010000375.1:0-4014 GCA_964495125.1 uncultured Rubrivivax sp. | reverse complement strand
GCGGTTCGTGCCTGACGCCGCTGCGCGCCGGCCGCGTGACCTATGCCGAGCCGACGGCCTGGAAGCCCGGGGAAGGCGAAGTGCTGCTGTGCTGCGCGCGGCCGGCGGCGGGAGGCGCCTCACTGGAACTCGACGTCTGAAGCGCAAGTGCGGTTGATCGGGTCGTCCTTCGTCTGCAATCGACGCCTTCCCGTCGTTCGGGTTCCTCTGTCTGCCCGAGCCAAGGCCGTCGGGTGCCGGGCTCCGCTCATGTCCCCCGCGTCGGGCTTCGCCCGCCGCTCCTCCTTGACTTCGCGGAGCCCGGCACCCAACGCCCTTGGCCACCACCTCCGCGGCGCACCAACACGCGGACTCCCACAGCCGGTGCCAGAGCGTGCGATTGGGGTGGCCTGTGGAGCGAAGTCAAGGAGGAGGCTTGGGCGCAGCCCAAGCCGGGGGACATGAGCGCAACAGGCCACCCCAAGCGCACGCGACCGCCACAGAACGAACGACTGCAAAATTGCCGGGACTGCCTGTTCACGGCCGACGCCGACAGCGACCGTTCAGTCTGGCGGGTGCTGAACGGCAGGTCCTTGCGGGCGCGACCTCCACATCTCGACCCCATGCAGCCGGCGAGGTTTGCACTGACAACGACCGCAGTGTCGTCGCTCCGGCCTCTCGCGCCCGCTTGCGAACCTACGACTTGGGGCCAGTACCGGCCTTCGACACTGGCAAAGAGCAGGCACGGAAGACCAGCCTCCCATTGGCGCGGACATGGCCGCAAGGCTGGCGCGGTCGGCGGGCGAGCGTTGATGGCTTTGCGCGCTTTCGTCCGACACGGAGCTCTTCCGCAGGGCACGCGTCTCAAGGCTCCGTGATCTGGTTCCCCCACTCGGCCACCAACGCTTGCAGCGTGTGCGAGACGACGCGGCAGGCGGGCGACAACTTGCCTTGCTTGGGCAGGGCCAAGGTGACATGCCGCTTCAGGTCGGGTTTGACAAGGCGAGTGGCCTGCAGGCGGCCCGTGCGCAGGTCCGCCGCGAAGGCGTAGGGTCCGAGCACCGAGTACAGGCCCGGGGTGCCCGCGACCAACTCTTTCTGCACCGTCAGCGAGTCGGCCTCGGCCACTGGCTCGAGCTTGAATCCGAGGCTACGGCCGGTCTCTTCAAGCGCGTTGCGCCAGTGGCTGGGCCGACGTGGCAGCACCAGCGGCAGGCCGGCCAGCCGCGCGAAACTCTGCGTTGGCTCGCGGGTGATCTCGTCGCCTGGCGCGGACACGAGGTAGGTATCAGCGACGCACAGCAGGATCTCTTCGCGACCGGCGGGCTTGTGGAAGCGGAAAAGGATCGCGAGGTCGACCGCGCCGCCGTCGAGCATGGCGTCGAGCTCAGCGCCCTGGGCTTCGGCGATGTCCAGCCTCACGCCCGGATGCTCGGCGCGCAGTCTCTTGAACAGGCGTGTGGCCAACGGGTGTGCGGCAGACGGGATCACACCCAGGCGCACATCACCCATCAGTTGGGCCGAACTGGCGCGCAGGTCCTGGGCCAGTTGTTCGGTTTCTTGCAGCCAGGGCCGCAATCTCGCTGCGGCGCGTTCGCCGAGTTCGGTGAGCTGCACCCCGCGCCCGGTGCGCCGGAACAAGCGGCCACCGAACTGCGCTTCGAAGACCGTGATCTGGCGGCTGACATGCGACTGCACTGTCTGCCGCCGCGCGGCCACCTTGGCCAGGCTGCCGGCTTCGGCCACTTCCAGGAACAGCTTCACGGCCACGGGGTTCATCGGGTCTCCTGCTGCCGGCCGGCCCGGACTTGCCCGTTTCGGCATCTCTGAAAGCTGCGAAGTCTATCTAGGCGCAGAGCTTGCGGGCTTCTACAGTGTTCTGCATCGCCCGTCCAGCCGGCGCTCACGCGTTCGAAGCCTGGCGGGTCCGCCCCATGCGATCGATCTGCGCTCCCGCGCCACCCCTGCCCAGCCCGGCTCCTTCCTGGCAGTGCGATGAATGAGGTGACGCTTCGATCCGCGGCCGCGCCGACCCGGTGCGCGCAAAGACGCAAACACCCTCGGTGCCAGCGCCGCCAGGTCTTCCGGCCCGCCCGCCCGGTCCCGGGCGCCGCTTCCACTTCGCGCGCCGCCGGACTGCGTGCGGGCGGCGCCACTCACCCAACCGCCGGAGCAACTCCATGATCCTTCTTCATTTCGCCATCCTGCTGGCGGCGATCGCCATCGGCACGCGCGTCGGCGGCATCGCCATCGGCTTTGCCGGTGGCGCCGGCGTGCTCGTGCTGGGCTTGTTCGGCCTGACACCGGGTGCACTGCCGCTGGACGTGGTCTCGTTCATCATGGTCGTCATCGTCGCTGTGGCGGCGATGCAGGTGGCTGGGGGCATGGACTACCTGGTCGACGTGGCCGACCGCATCCTGCGCGCCAACCCAAAGAACATCGCGCTGCTGGCGCCCTTCGTCACCTACATGCTCACCTTCACGGCGAGCACCGGGCAGGCCTCGTTCTCCACCATGCCGGTGATCGTGGAAGTCGCCAAGGAGAACAACGTGCGGCCGCAACGGGCGCTGGCCATCTCCGTGGCGGCCTCGTTGCTGGCCATCACGGCCTCGCCCATCTCCGCGGCCGTGCTCTTCCTGTCGACGATGCTGGAGCAGAAGAAGACCGGCTGGGACTACCTCGAACTCATCGCCGTCTCCGTGCCGGCGACCTTCTTCGCGGTGATGACCACGGCACTGCTGTTCATGCTGTGGGACAAGGCACGCGGCAACACCGAGCTTTCCACCTTGCCCGTGTACCAGGAACGCCTTGCGGCCGGACTGGTGCAGGCGCCCAAACCCCACCAGGCGCGCCAGTTGCCGCCAGGCGCTCGCCGCTCGGTGGTGATCTTCGTCATCGGCCTGGCCGTGGTGCTGGGCTACGCCATCCTCATCAGCGACAAGTTCCAGCTGGTGCAGAACCCGGTCATGAATGGGGCGCAGGCGCGGCTGTCCACGATGCTGGCCGTGGCGCTGGCCATCTGCATGTTGTGCAAGACCGATGTGGCCAAGATCCCCTCAGCGTCGACCTTCAAGATTGGCATGACAGCCTGCGTCTGCATCTTGGGCGTGGCCTGGTTGGGCACGACATTCATGAAGGCACACGAGCCGTGGATCCAGTCCGTGGCCGGCGACTTCTTGCGCACCTATCCGTGGATGCTGGCCGTGGTGCTGGTGTTCGCGTCGGCGCTGCTCTATTCGCAGGCCGCCACCACCAAGGCCCTGATGCCGACGGCACTGACCATCGGCCTGCCGGCCAGTGCGCTGGTGGCATGTTTTCCGGCGACTTCGGCGCTGTTCATCCTTCCCAACTATCCGACGCTGCTGGCTGCCGTGGAGCTGGACGACACGGGCTCCACGCAAATCGGCCACCGCATCGTCGACCACCCCTTCGTCATCCCCGGCCTCGTCGCCACGGGGCTCTCGGTGCTGTTCAGCTTCGGCCTCGCGGCGCTGGTGAACTGAGGCCTTTCCGCCCGCACCCTTCAGCCGCAACGAATTGCCTATTGACGCAATTCTGATAGCTCAGATTTCTGTCTAGGCGCAGAACTGACTGATTTCTACAGTCGCACCCATCGATCACCCAACGCCGGCCCGCCGGAAACCTACCAGGAGACTTTCATGCAAGCACCCGACCTGCGCGGCCTGAACCCCGCCCCCATCACCCCCTTCACCCGCGACGGCGCCGTCGACTACCCGGCCATCCAGCGCCTGGGCAAGTGGCTGGCCAGTGTGCCGGGCGTGAAGAGCCTGACCGTGCTGGGCCACGCCGGTGAAGGCACATTCCTCGAACGCGACGAGCAGACGCGTGTCATCGAGGCCTTCCGCGAAGCCGTCGGCAGCCGCCTGCCCATCATCGCTGGCATCACGCTCGAAGGCACCAAGGTGGCGGCCGACGAAGCCAAGCGCGCCGTCAAGGCCGGCGCTTCTGCCGGCCTCGTCTACCCCTCGCACGGCTGGCTGCGCTTTGGCTACCAGAAGGGCGCGCCGCAGGACA
>CAZBUU010000374.1:0-4037 GCA_964495125.1 uncultured Rubrivivax sp. | reverse complement strand
TGCTGTGGCGGATGATCTCCAGGCCGTCGGCGTCCTTGTCCGTGACGATGGCCAGTTGCGCGTCCTGCGCGATGGAGAAACTCGTGTCGACGACCTGGCCGTCGACCTTGCCGGCCAGCGCCGCCTTGGCCAGGCCGGCGCCGATGCTCGCGGCCACCTCGGCCACCGTGACCGGACCCGGGAACTCGCGGCGCGAGCCGTCGGGGAGCGTGATGTGGATCATGTCGGACCTCTGAAACGAAAGAAGCGCGGGGGTGGCCGCGCTTCTGTCTGGAGAAAGGGTGCCCTTGCAGGCATGACAGCGCGGCCGTCAGGTCGGTGTGACCTCGGCAAAGGGGAAGGGCGTAGTCCGCGGTGTCATAACCAGGCTGCCTTTCTCGTCCTTGTGCGTTGCAGGGAGCATGAGTTTAGCCGAGTCAGGGCAGCGCTTCGGCCTGTATCGGGGCGCCGCGGGCCACGAGTTCCGCGAATTCGTCGGCGAGACGGCGGCTCTCGGCGATGGCCTGGCGCCAGGCGCGCATGCGCGCTTCGATGTCGTCGCCGAAGGCCGTGAAGTCGCTGCGGTCGGGCAGCTTGCCGCCCGGCAGCGTGAGCACCCAGTCGGCATCCGGCGCCAGCACGACCACGTTGTCCAGCGCCGGTGTCGCGCGGTGGCGGCGCTTCCAGACCTTGTCCAGCCAACCCGGCACCACCTGAGCCTGGAAATGCGGGTACAGCACCAGCCCCTCGGCCATGGCGGCGTAGCGCAGGTGCAGGTGGTAGTCGGTGATGCCACCGTCCCAGTACGCACCGCCGGGCGCGCCGGGGATGTCGTGCACGGCCTGCAGCCAGAAGGGGATGGAGCAGCTGGCCAGCACGGCGGCACCGAGGTTGGCGTGGGTCAGCTCGACGCTGCGCGTGCGGAAATCGTCCAGGGGGAAAGGCAGCGGCGAGCGCGGGTCGCTGAAGACCACGCGCTCCATCCAGCCGCCCAGCGCCCGGCGGCTGAGGGCGTTGGCGGCGAAGGCGCCGGCATAACCCAAGGCCGTGCGTCCGCGTGCTTCGCGGCGCAGCAGGTGACGGCCGCGGCTCGTGAACACGTGGAGCCGGCGCGTCGGGTGCGACAGCAACTCGGCCGCGCGCGACGCCAGCCGTTCATCCAGCTTGCGTCCGAAGGCTTCGCTCACCGTGCGCGCCGTGGGCGGCTTGCCCGGCGCATGCTCGTAGCGCTGGGTGACGTAGTCCTCGGCCATCTGCGCCAGCGCCGCGTCGGCGTCGGGCAGGCAGGCGCAGGCCATGCGCCAGGAACCGATGGACGCGCCCAGCAGGTGCACCTTCTGCGTGGTCGTCAGCCATTGGCCGAAAAGGAAGCGGTCCAGCGGGTTCAGCACCAGACCCTTGGGCCCGCCTGCGGCGGCCGGCACGGCGTGCACGTCCTCGGCGCGCAGGCCACGCTCCAGCAGAGTGGCGCGGGCGCGCGGGCCGGCCAGGATGCGCAGCGCCGGCTTCACAGCTTCAGGCTGAGGCTCAGGTTGAGGCTCATGTGGTTCTGCCGCTCGTTCAGGCTGGACAGTTCGAAGCCGCCGGCCTCCACGGTGCGCGTGGCGTTGACCGAGTCCAGAGGCGAGATGTTGTTCAGCGACAGGCGCGCCACGGTGTCGCGGCTGAAAGCCCAGCTGGCATAGGCATCGATGCCGCGCGCGCGGCCCTGGGTCTGGGTTTGCGCCAGGGTCTGCTGCGTGGTGTAGGCCGGCGTGTAGGACAGGTTCGCGCCGAAGCCCAGCGGCGCCGCCGTCACCTTGTGGTCGAAGCCGGTGGCGAATTGCCAGGGCTGCTGCTGCTCCAGCCGGTTGTCAGGGCCGGGGATGCCGTCCACGCTGGATCGGTAGCGGCTGAACGAAGCGCGCAGGCTCAGCTCGGGCGGCAAGCCCAGCGCGGGCACCAGGTCGCGTGCCGGTCCCTTCACCTCGATCTCGTAGCCCGTGCTGCGCGCGCCGGCCAGGTTCACCGGGCGCGACACCCAGCGGTCGGCGGTGGCCCAAACCGGCCGCTCCAGCGTCACGGCATTGCGCACCAGGCCGGTCAGGCGGCGGTGGAACACGCCCACGCTGAGCACGCCGTTGCCGGCGAAGTAGCGTTCGAAGGCGAGGTCGAAGTTGGTCGAGAGCTCGGGCTTCAGGTCCGGGTTGCCGATGCGGTCGGGCCCGCTCTCCGGGTTGGTGGTGTCGGTGGGGTAGCTGGTGTTGAGCGTCGGACGCGCCAGCAGCAGCGAGAGATCGGGGGCCTTGTAGGCCCGCGTGATGCTGCCGCGCACGAGATCGCGGCGCTTGGGGTCGGGCCGGTAGTTCAGGTGGAACAGCGGTGACACCACCTCGCTGCGCGACGAGAGATCGTCGATGCGCGAAACGCTGCGGATGGCGATCGACTCCGCGCGCAGGCCCAGGTAGGCCGACCACTGCGGCGACATCGCCCATTCGTCCTGCACGAAGCCGGCGCGCCGCTGGATGCGGGCATGGAAGGGCTCGGCTTCGAAGTCCTTCAGCAACGGCGTGCCGTTCTCGATCACCGCACGCACCTCGCGCCGCTGCTTGAACTCCAGGTCCCAGCCGGCCACGAAGGTGTGCGCCTCGCCAACGGGCAACGTGAACTTGCCGGCCGCCGTGCGCGCCTGCTCACTGTTCTCGTTCCAGGTGTTGCGGTCGATGGTCTGCGTGCCCTGCGCGTCGCGACCGAGGTTGACGATGCGGTTGTTGCCGCCAGAACCTTGCACGCCCACGCGAGCGTCCAGCCGTCGACCTTCGTCGAAGCGCTGCACCCAGTTCAGGCCCGTACGCAGCTGTTGCCAGCGGCCGCGCACGGTGTAGCTGTCGTCCACGCTGGTGGGCGTGCTGCCGGCCAGCACCTGCGTGGACGAGCGGCCGTCGGTGTTGTATTCGTTGCGGTGCACGAAGCTCTGCCACTCCAGCGTGCCGTTCTCGCCCAGCTTCCAGTTCAGACGCGGCCCGGCGTTGACGCCGCCGCCCCACCAGCGGTCGTGGCCCAGGCCCAGCAGCTGCTGCGGCGCGCCGGCCGTGTCGCGGGTGACACGCTCGTTGCGATAGTCGGCATCGCCCGCCCACTGGAAGGCCGAGAAGGGCAGAGAGAACGACAGATCGCCCACGCGGTCGGCCCACATCGCGTTCAGGCCGGCCAGGGGCTTGTAGGCCTGCCAACCCAGGCGCAGGTTGAGCTCGCGCTGGCGCTGCCGGGGTGCCGCGCGCAGGATGATGTTGATGGTGCCGGCCACCGCCTGCGTGCTGTGCTCGGCGGTGGGGCCCTTGGTGATCTCGATGCGCTCCACCTGCGAAGGTGGCAGGTTCTCCAGGCTGAAGCCGGGTGGTGCCGGTTCGCCGTTGACGAGGATCAGCGTGTAGCCCGCGCCCAGCCCGCGCAGCCGCGGGTTGCCGCCGCTGAGGTTCACGCCGGGCTGGCGCTTGAGCACGTCGGTCACGCTGACGTCACCGTACTTGTCCAGTTCCTCGCGGCCGACGATGGTCTTGGCCACGGGCTCGCGACGGCGCTGCTCGGTGTCGGTGTCCGAACCGCCTTTGATCTCGATACGCTGCGGCTCGGCAGCCGCGGCCGGCGCCGGGCTCTGCGCGGCGGCGCCGCCACTCAGAGCCAGCGCCGCGCATGCCGCGAGACCGCGGCCCGTCAAGGCCGGGCCTTCAGCTTGGCAAAGGCCGCTGCCATGGCGCCCTGCCCGCCCACCTCGGGCGCGCGGCCCCGGGCCTGTTCGCCACGACCGGCAGGCCGGAACTTGTTGTCCACGCCGCCCGCGGCCCGCGCCGCGCCCGTTGGCGCGTCCAGCTTCATGGTCAGCGAGATGCGCTTGCGTGCCAGGTCCACTTCCAGCACACGCACCTTCACCACCTGGCCGGTCTTCACCACCTCGCGCGCGTCGTTGATGAACTTGTGGCTCATCTGGCTGACGTGCACCAGGCCGTCCTGGTGCACGCCCAGATCGACGAAGGCGCCGAACTGCGCGACGTTGCTGACCGTGCCTTCCAGCGTCATGC
>CAZBUU010000373.1:0-4039 GCA_964495125.1 uncultured Rubrivivax sp. | reverse complement strand
CAAGCTGGAAACCACCAGCGAGACGCACCCGTTCTACACCGGCACGCAGAAGAGCGTGGACAACCTGGGCGGCCGCGTCGAGAAGTTCCGCAACAAGTTCGCCCGCGTCGGCCTCAAGAAGTAAACCGCGCGCACGGCACCAAGAAGGCAGCTTCGGCTGCCTTTTTTGTTGCCGGGCGCACTAGCATCGCGCTGCCTTGAACAGCCCCAAGCCTGCCCTCGTCACCCAGCGCGGCGCGCGGCGACTGCCGCGCATCCCGCTGCTGCTGCTCTGCGCTGCCTATGTGCTGCCGGGCGTCTTCGGCCGCGACCCCTGGCGCAATGCCGACCTCACGGCCTTTGCACAGATGCTGGCCATCGCCGAAGGCCGCACGCCCTGGTGGGCGCCGACGCTGGGCGGCGTCCCTGCCGACACCGCACTGCTGCCGCACTGGCTGGGCGCGATCTTCATCAAGTTCGGCCAGGGTTGGCTGGATCCGGCGCTGGCCGCCCGCATTCCGTTCGCCGTCTTGCTGGCACTGACGCTGGCGCTGGTCTGGTACACCACCTTCCACCTGGCGCGCACCGATGCGGCGCAGCCCGTGCCCTTCGCCTTCGGCGGCGAGGCCGAGCCCGTGGATTACGCCCGGGCCATCGCCGACGGCGCGCTGCTGGCGCTGATGGCCACGCTGGGCCTGCTGCAACTGGGCCACGAAACCACACCGGAACTCGGCCAGTTGTGCGCCGTGGCACTGTACCTCTACGGCCTGGCAGCGGCGCCTTACCGGCCTGGCCTCTCGCGCGCCGCCGTGCTCACCGCGTTGCCGCTGCTGGCCGGCAGCGGCGCGCCCAGCATGGCCGTGGGCATGGGCCTGGGCGGTCTGGTGGTCTGCAGCCTGTCGCGCTTCGCCCAGGTGCGGGCCTTCACCGTCTGGGTGGCCGCGGCCATGGCGGCGGCGGCGGCCCTGGCCATGGCCCTGGAGGCCTGGCGCTGGCGCGCGTCGCCGGTGGTCCTGCTCGACCTGCCCGGCCTGGCCCGCCAGTGGCTGTGGTTCATGTGGCCGGCGTGGCCGCTGGCGGCCTGGACGCTCTGGCGCTGGCGGCGCCAGCTGTCGCACCGGCATCTGTCGGTGCCCATCGTCACCGTGCTGGTGGGCCTGGCGGCCAACGTGGCCATGGACGGCGCCGACCGGGCGCTGATGCTGGCCCTGCCCGGCCTGGCCGTGCTGGCCGCCTTTGCGCTGCCGACGCTCAAGCGAAGTGCATCCGCGGCGGTGGACTGGTTTTCGGTGTGTTTCTTCACCCTCAGCACGCTGCTGATCTGGCTGATGTACGTGGCCATGCAGACCGGCGTGCCGGCCAAGCCCGCCGCCAACCTGGCGCGCCTGTTTCCCGGCTTCGAGCCGCGCTTTTCGGGGCTGGCGCTGGCCATCGCGCTGGCCGGCACGCTGGCCTGGGCCTGGCTGGTGCGCTGGCGCACGGGCCGTCACCGTGAGGCGCTGTGGAAGAGCCTGGTCATTCCCGCCGGCGGCGTGGCGCTGTGCTGGCTGCTGCTGATGACGCTGTGGCTGCCCCTGGCCGATTTCGCACGCAGCCCGCGCCCGCTGGTTCAACGCCTGCAGGCGCTGGTGCCGCCGGAAGCCTGCATCGCCGCGCCCAACCTGGCGCCACCCACCGTGGCGGCGCTGGAGGTGATGGGCCGCTGGCGCGTGGAGGCCGGCGCCGACGCGGCCAACGGGGCCTGCACCTTCCTGCTGCGAGCCACACGCGTGCGGCCGCTGCCTGCGGCCCCACCCGGCTGGGAGCCCGTGGGTGACGCCAGCCGGCCCCGCGAACGCGAAGAGGTGGTGCAAGTCTTCCGGCGCGCGCGCTGAGCGCCCGCTGGCGGCTCAGGCGTCGGTCGCCAGTTCGGCCGCCACGCGGCGGCGACGCACGCGCATGGCCGGCAGCACCAGCCGGAACTGCGATCCCTTGCCGGGCTCGCTCTGCACGTCGATCTCGCCCCCGTGGCGCTGTGCGACATGCTTGACGATGGACAGACCCAGGCCCGTGCCGCCGGTGTCGCGCGAGCGGCTGCCATCCACGCGGTAGAAGCGCTCCGTCAGACGGCCCAGGTGCTCGCGCGCGATGCCGATGCCGGTATCGGACACCAGGAACTCCGCGCCGCCATCGCCGCGCCAGGCGAAACGCAGGCCGATGCTGCCGCCCTCCGGGGTGTAGCGCACGGCGTTGTTCAGCAGGTTGGCCAGCGCGCTGTGGAGTTCGGCGTCGCTGCCGGCGAATTCGGCCTCGTCCCCACCTTCCAGGGCCAGGCGGTGCTGGCCGGCCGACAGAGCCTGCGCCTCGCCGAAGGCCCTGCGCATGACCTCGGAGACCGAGAGCCAACGATCCGGCGGCGGCCGCGGGCTGCCTTCCAGCCGAGTGAGCGTCAAAAGGTCGCCCACCAGGGTCTGCATGCGCTCGGTCTGCTGGTGCATCAGCGACAGCACGCGGCGGCGCTCAACTTCGGTCAGCGGCAGGTTCTGCAGCGTCTCGACGAAGCCGGCCAGCACGGTCAGCGGCGTGCGGATCTCGTGCGACACGTTGGCCACGAAGTCGCGCCGCATGGCCTCGTTGCGTTCGCGCTCGGTGATGTCGTTGGACAGCACGAGTTTCTGGCCGTCGCCGTAGGGCCGCACCAGCACCGACAGGGTGCCTCGCCCTTGGGGACCGGTGAAGACCACCGGCTCGTCGAAGCGGCCGCCCTGCAGGTGCGCGACGAAGGCCGGCACGCGCACGAGGTTGGTGACACGCTGCCGCCGGTCGCGCTCGGGGTCGAGGCCGAAGTGCTCAGCGGCCACCAGGCTGCACCACTCGATCTGGTCACCGGCGTCCAGCAGCATCACGCCGTTGGGCGAGGCCTCGATGGCGCTGAGGAACTGTTCCAGGCGCTGCTGCTCGAGCCGGATGGTCTGCTCACGGAGCCTGAGCGCACGCTCGACGCGGTAGGCCAGTTCACCCCAGAAGCCGGTGTCGCGCGGCGCGGCGCTGGTCTGCGGACCACGCAGCCAGCTGATCAGGCCCTGGCCACGCAGAGAGTCGCGCACGATCAAGGCCACCACCGCCACGCACAGGCCGCCGATCACGCCGAGCAGCGAAGCCTTCACGGTGGCACCTGCGATGGCACCCACCAGTGCCCCCAGGCCCAGCACCAGCAGACCGCCGAGGGTGCGTGCCAGCCACCAGCCCATGGCCGCAGCGCCCTAGGCCGCCAGACTGCCGACCTGCGACGTCAACCGGTAGCCCGCGCCACGCACGGTCTCGATCAACGCCGAGCACTGCACCGGCGCCAGCGCCTCGCGCAGGCGCTTGACATGGACGTCCACCGTGCGCTCCTCGATGAAGACATGGTCGCCCCAGACCCTGTCCAGCAACTGGGCGCGGCTGTGCACGCGCTCGGGGTGCGTCATGAGGAAGTGCAGCAGGCGGAACTCGGTCGGGCCGATCTTCACTTCGCGTGTCTCGTCGTCGATGCGGCGCGTCACGCGTCGCGTCGTCGGGTCCAGGCGCAGGCCCAGCACCTCGACCGCTGCATCCAGCGCTTCCGGCGCCTTGCGGCGCAGCACGGCGCGGATGCGTGCCAGCAGTTCCTTCGGCGAGAAGGGCTTGGTGAGGTAATCGTCGGCGCCGGCATCCAGGCCAGTGATCTTGTCGGC
Organism: uncultured Rubrivivax sp.; assembly: GCA_964495125.1. Lineage (GTDB taxonomy): Bacteria > Pseudomonadota > Gammaproteobacteria > Burkholderiales > Burkholderiaceae_C > Rubrivivax. The sequence goes on along the minus strand of CAZBUU010000373.1, from coordinate 365 downwards.
CTCGTCGGCGCGCGCCGTGAGCATGATCAGCGGCAGCTCACGGGTGCGAGCGTCGCCACGCCATCGCCGCGCCAGCGACACGCCGCTGGCGCCCGGCAGCATCCAGTCCAGGATGATGAGGTCTGGCAGCACGCGGTCGACCGCACGCTGGGCCGCATCGGCATCCGCCGCCACCGTGACTTCGAAGCCGGCGTGTCGCAGATTGATGGCGATCAGTTCGGCGATGGCCGACTCGTCTTCCACTACCAGCACGGTGCTGCTCATCGCGAACCTCCGGCTTCAGCGCACGACATTCTCGACATCCTCCATCGGCGTGTGCCGCACGTCGGTGCCCTTGACGACGTAGATGATGGCCTCGGCCAGGT
>CAZBUU010000372.1:0-4054 GCA_964495125.1 uncultured Rubrivivax sp. | reverse complement strand
CAGCCGCACCGCGTGTTCCTGAAGATGAACAGCGGCATGAACCGGCTGGGCTTCACGCCGCAGGCCTTCCGCAGCGCGTGGGTGCGGTTGAACGCACTGCCGCAGGTGGACGAGATCTCGCTGGTCACGCACTTCTCCGACGCCGACGGCCCGCGCGGCATCGCGCACCAGGTGGCCACCTTCGAGGCCGCGACGCACGACCTGCCGGGCGAACGCTCGCTGTCCAACAGCGCCGCCATCCTGCGCCACCCAGTGCGCACGGACTGGGTGCGCGCCGGCATCCTCAGCTACGGCAGCGCGCCCGATTTCCCCGAGCACGACATCCGCCACTGGCAGCTGCAGCCGGCGATGACGCTGCGTTCCAAGCTCATCGCCACGCAGCAGCTGCAGCCCGGCGACACCGTGGGCTACGGCAGCCGCTACACGGCCACGGCGCCGCAGCGCATCGGCATCGTCGCCTGCGGCTATGCCGACGGCTACCCGCGCCACGCCGGCCCCGACACGCCGGTGCTGGTGGACGGCGTGCGCACCGGCACCGTGGGCCGCGTGTCGATGGACATGCTGGCGGTGGACCTCACGCCCGTGCCCGCGGCCGGCGTCGGCAGCGAGGTCACGCTGTGGGGGAACGGCCCGCAGGACAGCCTGCTGGCCATCGACGACGTGGCGCAGGCCGCCGGCACCATCGGCTACGAGCTGATGTGTGCCATGGCCCCACGCGTTCCTGTTCACGTCGCTTGAGATGAAGTCGCCGCAGGTGGCCGCGGACGAGGTGGAGTTCAGCGCCATCCGCGCCCAGGGCGCTGGCGGGCAGAACGTCAACAAGGTGTCGAACGCGGTGCACCTGCGCTTCGACATCCGCGCCTCTTCGCTGCCCGAGGCGGTGAAGGCGCGGCTGCTGGCGCAGGCCGACCAGCGCATCACGGCCGAAGGGGTGGTAGTGATCAAGGCGCAGGACCACCGCAGCCTGGTGCGCAACCAGGACGACGCGCTGGCGCGGCTGCAGGCGATGGTGGACGAGGCAGCGCAGCCGCCCGCGCTGCGCCGCGCCACCAAGCCCACCTACGGCTCCAAGCAGCGCCGCTTGCAGGGCAAGGCGCAGCGCAGCCAGGTGAAGGCCGGGCGGCGGTCGGTCAGCGAGTAGGGCGCATTTCGCGCCCTGGCGCCGCCGTTTCACGACGCGGCGGGTGGCCCGGTCGCAGCACTGCGGCACGGCGCGGGCGTGCCGCCGAGGATGCGGGCCATCGACACACACCGGAGCCCGCCATGCAGCACCGCCTCACCCTCGCCACCCTGTTCATCGCCGCCGCCTCGGCCGCCTTCGTCGCCCGGGCGCAGAACTGCATCGACGTCGTCGTCGAGAACGTGCGCCCGCAGCAGGGCTACCTGATGGTGGCCGCCTTCGGCAGCGCCGAGACCTTCGGCAAGTCGCCGCTGACCCAACTGCGCCTGCCCGCCGGCGAGGCCCGCATGAGCTTCCAGATGTGCGGCCTGTCCGGCAGCGAGGTGGCGCTGACGCTGTTCCAGGACGTGGACGGCGACGGCAAGATGTCGCGGAACCTGCTGGGTGTGCCCAGCGAGCCCTGGGGCGCCTCGGGCAGCCCCGGCATGTTCGGCCCGAGCTGGGACACGGCGCGTGTGGCGCTGGACGGCAAGGCCGTGCCCGTGAAGCTGTCGCAGTGAGGCCGGCCATGCAGCGCCGCCCGCTCCTGCATGCCCTGGCCGGCCTGGCTGCCGGCGCCGCCCTGCCGGCCTTCGCACAGCTGGCGCGCGCCGATGCGTTCGACGCCGCCGCGGCCGGCCAGCCGCTGCTGATGCCGTTGAAAGGCGTGAGCGACGCCACCGGCGACCGCGACGCACAGGCGCTGTTGCGCGGGCGCTGGCCGGTGGAACTGCGCGGCCGCTTCTACCGCAACGGCCCGGCGCTCTTCGAACGCGCCGGCGAGCGCTACCACCACTGGTTCGACGGCGACGGCATGGTGCAGCAGTACACGCTGGATGGCGCCACCGTGCGCCACCGCGGCCGCCTGGTGCGCACCGCCAAGCTGGCCGCCGAGCAGCGCGCCGGCCGCTTCCAGATGCAGACCCTGGGCACCTGGATCGACGGCGCGCCGCCGGTCACCGGGCCGGACTCGATGAACGTCGCCAACACCAACGCCATGGAGCATGGCGGCCGGCTGCTGGCATTGTGGGAAGGCGGCTCGGCCATCGCCATGGACCCAGCCGACCTGTCCACCCGCGGCCCCGTCACCTGGGGCGAGGGCCTGCAGCAGCTGCCTTTCTCGGCGCACCCCAAGGTCGGGCCTGACGGGCACCTGTGGAACATCGGCACGCAGGGCAACAAGCTGCTCGTCTGGCACGTGGACCCGCAAGGCCGCCTGGTGCGCGTGCAGATGGGCACGCTGCCCTTTGCCGGCGGCATGGTGCACGACATGGCCGTCACCGAGCGCCACCTGGTGGCGCCCTTGCCGCCGGTGCGCCTGAACTTCGGCCGGCCGGTGGACGGCGGGCCGCGCCGCTTCGCGCTGCAGCCCGGTGAACCGCTGCGTGTACTGGTGATGGAGAAGGCCGACATCACGAAGCGCCGTGTCTTCGAGCTGCCGGCCGAAATGGTCTTCCACGTCGGCAACGCGCACGACACGCCCGAAGGTGTGGCGCTGAGCTGGGTGGGCGCGCCCGACGCCTGGTTCCTGGACCGCGGCGCCGTGGACCTGCTGGCCGGCCGCCCCACCGCCGACCCCGGCGGCGTGCACCTGCGCCTCGGCCGTTTCGACATGGCCCGTGGCCGCGTGCAGGTGGACGCCCACGCCGGCGAGGTGGAGTTCCCGCGTGTGCATCCGCAGCGTGTGGGCCAGCGCGCGCGCTTCCTGGCGCTGGGTGCGGCCTGGCCGGCGCATGCCTCGCGTTCGAAGCTGCCGCTGCTGCACGGCGTGCAGGTCTTCGACACCGAGACCGGCCGCGTGCGCCGCTACGACTACGGCGAGCACGCCATCGCCGAAGAGCACGTCATCGTGCCCAAGCCCGGCAAGAGCGGCGAGCTGGACGCCTGGCTGCTGGGCACCAGCTTCGACGCGCGCCGCCAGGCCACGGTGCTGAACCTGCTGGACGCGGCGCACGTGGAAGACGGCCCCATCGCCCAGGCCGTGCTGCCTTACGCCTTGCCCCTGGGCTTCCACGGCAACTTCCACAGCGCCTGAGCGGCAGGCCGGCGCGGCCACAATGGCGCACATGGCCACCGCGAAGACGATCTACACCTGCCGCGACTGCGGCGGCACCAACGCCAAGTGGCTGGGCCAGTGCCCGCACTGCAAGGCCTGGAACACGCTGGACGAGACGGTGCCCGAACCCGCGGGCGCCGGCGCCGGCACGCGCAACCACCGCTTCCAGGCGCTGGCCAAGAGCCAGCCGGTGGCCACGCTCAGCGAGATCGAGGCCGCCGACATCGCGCGCACGCCCACCGGCCAGGAAGAGCTGGACCGTGTGCTGGGCGGCGGCATCGTCGAAGGCGCGGTGGTGCTGATCGGCGGCGATCCCGGCATCGGCAAGAGCACGCTGCTGCTGCAGGCCGTGGACGCGCTGTCGTCGCAGATGAAGGTGCTGTACGTGACGGGCGAAGAGAGTGGCGCGCAGATCGCGCTGCGCGCCAAGCGGCTGGGGTTGTCGGGCGCGCAGGTGCGTGTGCTGGCCGAGATCCACCTGGAGAAGATCCTGGCCACGCTGGAGGCGGAAGACCCGGCCTTCGTCGTCGTCGATTCGATCCAGACGCTGTACTCCGAGCAGCTCACCAGCGCCCCCGGCAGCGTGGCCCAGGTGCGCGAGTGCGCGGCGCAGCTCACTCGCGTGGCCAAGACGCGCGGCTGCACCGTGGTGCTGGTAGGCCATGTCACCAAGGAAGGCGCGCTGGCCGGGCCGCGCGTGCTGGAACACATCGTCGACACGGTGCTGTACTTCGAAGGCGACACGCACAGCAGCTTCCGTCTCGTGCGCGCCATCAAGAACCGCTTCGGCGCCGTCAACGAGATCGGCGTCTTCGCGATGACCGAGCGCGGCCTGAAGG
>CAZBUU010000371.1:0-4096 GCA_964495125.1 uncultured Rubrivivax sp. | reverse complement strand
TTCGAGACCAGGACGTTGATAGGCTGGGTGTGGAAGCGCAGTAATGCGTTAAGCTGACCAGTACTAATTGCTCGTGAGGCTTGACCCTATAACTTTGACATTGAGTCAGTTGGGTTATGCCAAGTTAGACGCAATCTGCTGATTGAGACTCTATGAATTGGCTGTGTTGTCCGGTGGACAGCATGGCAACAAGTCAAGCCTGATGACCATAGCGAGGTGGTCCCACTCCTTCCCATCCCGAACAGGACAGTGAAACGCCTTTGCGCCGATGATAGTGCGGATTCCCGTGTGAAAGTAGGACATTGTCAGGCTAATTACAGTGCAAAGGGCCCGATCATTTGATCGGGCCCTTTTGCCGTTTGAGTCCGAGTTTTCATGCGTCTGGCGCGATGACTGTCGTGCCTGCGGTGGCTGTCGAAGAACGACTGCCAACAACGCCGAGCAACAGCAGTGAACGCGATCGCCCGAGTACCCCACTCGCTACGGCCTCGGCCGGCGGTAAGCACGGGCTCCCGTTGCCGGCTCCCAAGAACTGAAGCGTGAGGCGGCGCCCACGTCGATCTCCGCTGCAACTGGGCGTTCTCGCTGTCATCTCTCGCGCCAAGTTCGAGGCGGCCACCTAGCATCTGCCCCGCTGCCGTTAAGCGACCTTCATGCCGCTGCAATGGCATCGCCACTCCTTGAGAGACCTTCGTTCTTCCCGATCAAGTCGCCGATAGCCGTCGCGCAGGTGACCTGCAAGATCTGAATGACCGCCTGGATACCCGTGCGGCGCTGCGCATCCGTGACCACTGGCTGACGCCGACCACGAAGAAAGCCAACGGAAGCCTTGGCTGGGCCGGCAGCCACGATCGATCGACCGCACCGAAGTGGACCCCGACCCGGCGCCCTTCTTCCTCTTGAGTATCGTGCCGGACACGGCCGGCCCCCAACTCCGAAACCGAGAAGTTGCCGACGCTCACCGGTCCAGGCAGCCCTTCTGGCAAAGGTGTTGTCCGGCGGGGGATTCGGGGTCGACATAACCCCACACTTGGAGGAAAGCAGTGCTGAACAGTCGACTGAGCGCCCGAAGTCCAAGAGAACTGTCGAACGCGTCGCCGGACATGTTCGGGAAGTGCCCAAATCGTTAGGTCATCATCAAGACAACAGCCAAGCCTGAAGAGTCGGCCTGCGCAAGGACTGTGGCCAGGCTCTCTCCTTTGGATATTTGCGCAACCTCGTCGCTGCGGCCTAGCGAAACGTCGAATCAGGCAGACATCTGGCAGCCTGCGTCGCATCCCAATCAGAAACGGTTGCCGACGCTCGTCCCAAACCACGCCATCCTCGCCAAGCCGACGAAGGAGGGCACTGACCGACGGCCACATGCCTCGCTACAAACTGGGCGCGGTGAACCAACTCCCACAGCCCGGGACACCGTTCATCCGATCTGTCGACGAGCCTGGCCAATGCCACTGGCCGGGCCATCACCCCAGCCCGCCCCTTCCGCCCCTGGGCACCAAACATGGCTAGAGAGAATGCCGCGCAACCTACGGATCGAAACTCGATCCTCTCTATCCACGCAGGCACGCTCAGTTTCCCCGACGAGCACGCTTCCATCACCCGTGGCAGCTGCGAGGAGGACCGAGCTGGCCGGGCCGCGACCCCACAGCGGCGTTCATCAACGACTGCAAGACCACCACCGAAGACCGGATCCGGCACCAGCCACGCAGAACTGCACCGAAGCCCCAAGCCCAGCAGAAGTCGGTGTGACACCGCATCATCACAACAGAGGCAGGGTCGACGTCTGCTGCCCGGGCAAACGGTGCCGGTGCGCAGCGTCGTGCGCCGGGCGCAGCCTAGACGACAGACTGCGAAGCAGGCGGGCCCAACACCCGACGGCTCAGCGGGCGCTGACGGCCTCGGCCGAGCGGGATGCGGGACGCAGCGCCAGCGCAACGAGCAACATGCCGCCCAACAGCACGGCGACCACCTCGTAGGCGAAGCTCAGCCCTTGGGTGCCGCCCCCGGCGAAATCGGCCAAGGCACCGATGACGGTCGCAGACAGCAAGGTACCCACGCTGGTGAAGATGTTGACGAGCCCCTGCGCCGCACCACGCTGCGCCAAGGGTGCCTCATCCAGGGCGACCGCACGCAAGGCCCCGCCCACCGCGATGCCCACACCCAGGCCGACCGGGACAGAGGCGAGGAGGAACCCCGCCAGGCCGAGGCTGAGCCAAGCCGTTCCCGCGTAACCCACCATCATCAGCGCAAAGCCCCAGGCCACGATGGCGCGCGTGCCCAGGCGCTCCAGCAGGCGCCCGGATCCCATCGAACCCACCATCGAAGCCAGCACCATCGGCAGCAACACGAAGCCACCATGGGCCCGATCAACGCCGTGCGCCTGAGTGGCGACAGCGGTGAGGAAGACGATGGAGCCCATCCCGAAGCCTGCACCCGTGGTCAGGAAGTAGGCCAACCACAGCCGCCGTCTGGCGAACAGCGACAGCGGCACCATCGGCTGGCCGCCGCGGCGCTCGACCAGGCGTTCGCGCTGCAGCAGCGCCGGCAGAAGCAAGGCTGCTGCCGCAAGCATCCAGGGCCAGAGGCCGGGAAGGCCGACGGCGTCCGACACCCGGGTGACGCCCAGAACCAGCATCGTCAAGAGACCGAAGACAAGCAGCACTCCGAGCCAGTCCAACGGCGGCAGCAACCCTTCCCGTCGCTGCTTTGGCAGCGCCTTCGCGCCCAGAAAGACCACCGCGACGGCGATGGGCAGATTGGCCAGAAAGATCCACTGCCAGCTGAACGCCAACATCAACACCGCCGCCAGGGGTGGACCCAGGACGAAGGCCATGCCGTAGGTCGCGCCCATCAGTCCAAGCGCCCTGGCGCGTTGCTGCGGCGGCAAGGCGTCGCCGATCACCGCGCTCGCCGTGGGAATGATCCCGCCGCCCCCGATGCCCTGGATCGCCCGGCCAACCAGCAGCCAGGTGAAGCTCGGCGCCAGCGCAATGACCAGGGAGCCGAAAGCAAACAAGGTGACGCAACCGAGGTAGACGGGCCGTCGTCCGTGGCGGTCACCCAGATTGGCCATCAGCGCCGTGCTGCACAGCGAAAACAGGATGAAGACCGTCATGACCAGGCCCGATGCGCGATGGTCGAGTCCGAAGGTCTCGCGCAGCACCGGCAGAGCCGGCGCGATCACCGCCGTATCCAGGGCGGCCATGAAAACGCCCGTGAAGAGCACGGGCATCAAGCGACGCGGCGGTGCGGCATGCGCCTTGGGTTCGATCATCGGCGGTGGGCTGGACACGGCGCGCGATTCTAGGTAGCCCGGAGGGACGTCCCAATGCGCCAGCTCAAACGGCCGTGCGCGGTGCCGCGCGGACTCAGGCTTTGAATCCGGAGCCCTCGATCATGTAGTTCAACTACATTGATCACTGCGCGAATGCGGCTAAGTGACTGATTTTCAAGGGTAAACGACGATGAGACTCGGGCCATCTCGGGTTGTATCTCGCAGGACTGCTTTGTATATTCGCTACAAACGCGCGGGCGTTCAATCGTGATGCGGAGCACATCGTGGCCGAAGTGAAACTGTCCGGGGTCGGGAAGGCCTACGGCGACGTCAAGATCCTCAAGGGCATCGACCTCCTCATCCGTGACGGCGAGTTCATGGTGTTCGTCGGCCCCAGTGGTTGCGGCAAGAGCACGCTGCTGCGAACGATAGCCGGTCTGGAAGAAATCACCGAGGGCACGCTCAGCATTGGTGGCCGGGTGGTGAACGACGTGCCTCCCGCGGAGCGCGGCATCAGCATGGTGTTCCAGAGCTACGCGCTCTACCCGCACATGAATCTCTTCGACAACATGGCCTTCGGGCTCAAGCTGGCGAAGGTGCCCAAGGCCGAGATCGACAGTGCGGTGACGCAGGCCGCGAAGATCCTCCACATCGACCACCTGCTGCAGCGCAAGCCGAAGGACCTGTCGGGTGGCCAGCGCCAGCGTGTGGCCATCGGCCGTGCCATCGTGCGCAAGCCCGAGGTCTTCCTCTTCGACGAGCCGCTGTCGAACCTGGACACCGCGCTGCGCGTGAAGATGCGCTACGAGTTCGCCAAGCTGC
>CAZBUU010000370.1:0-4150 GCA_964495125.1 uncultured Rubrivivax sp. | reverse complement strand
ATCCTCGATGAATTCGGTGTCCCCTACGACAAACAGGTGGTCTCCGCCCATCGCATGCCTGACGACCTTTTTGCCTTTGCGGAGGCGGCGGCGGGCCTGGGTGTGAAGGCCATCATCGCCGGTGCCGGCGGTGCCGCGCACTTGCCGGGCATGCTCGCTGCAAAGACGGTCGTGCCGGTGCTGGGGGTGCCCGTCGCCAGCCGCCACTTGAATGGCGTCGATTCGCTCTACTCCATTGTCCAGATGCCCAAGGGCATCCCGGTCGCCACCTTCGCCATCGGGCCTGCCGGCGCCGCCAATGCCGCGCTGTTCGCGGTCGCCATGCTGGCGAACGAGGACGCCGCGCTGCGCCAGAAGCTGCTCGACTTCCGCGCCCGGCAGACCGCCGCCGCCCGCGCGATGTCGGCGGACCTGAAGTGACGGCGCCGGCCTTCGCTCCGCTGCTGGGCGTCCTCGGCGGTGGGCAACTCGGCCGCATGTTCGTGCATGCCGCGCAGACGCTGGGCTTTCGCGTCGCCGTGCTCGAGCCCGATCCGGCCAGCCCCGCCGGCGCCGCGGCCGACGTGCACCTGCGCGCGCCCTACACCGACGCCGCGGCGCTCGCCACGCTCGCCCGCGACGCCGTGGCCGTGACCACAGAGTTCGAGAACGTGCCGGCCGAGGCGTTGTCTGCCCTGGCGCGTTCGTTGCCCGTGGCGCCGCCGGCCGCCGCCGTGCAGGTGTGCCAGCACCGCGCTCGCGAAAAGGCCGCCTTCGTCGCGGCCGGGGTGCCTTGTGCACCGCATGCCGTGGTGACTTCAGTCGACCAACTTGACGCTGCGCACATCGCGGACCTGCTGCCCGGCCTGCTGAAGACGGCCAGCCTCGGCTACGACGGCAAGGGCCAGGCGACCGTGCACACGGCCGAAGAGGCGCGCGCGGCCTTCGATCGCTTCGGCGGCGTGGCCTGCGTGCTGGAGAAGCGCCTGCCGCTGCACCGGGAACTCAGCGTCATCGTCGCGCGCAACGCCGCCGGCCAGGTGGTGCACCTGCCCGTGCAGCAGAACCTGCACCGCGACGGCATCCTCGCCGTGACGCAGGTGCCCGCGCCCGACATCGACGCGCCGCTCGCGGCGCAGGCCGTCGCGCTCGCCGAACGCATGGCCGTGGCGCTGGACTACGTGGGCGTGCTGTGCGTCGAGTTCTTCGTGCTCGCCGACGGCGCGCTGGTCGCCAACGAGATGGCGCCACGCCCGCACAACTCGGGCCACTACAGCATCGATGCCTGCGACCTGTCGCAGTTCGGCCTGCAGGTGCGCACGCTCGTCGGCTGGCCCCTGCCGGCGCCGCGGCTGCATTCGCCGGCGGTGATGCTGAACCTGCTCGGCGACCTGTGGTTCACCGGCGCCGACAGCGCCACGCCGCGCGCGCCGGACTGGCCGCGCGTGCTGGCGCTGCCCGGCGTGCACCTGCACCTCTACGGCAAGGTCGAGGCGCGGCGCGGTCGCAAGATGGGGCACCTCACCGTCACCGCGGCCGACGCCGCCACGGCCCGCCGCGTCGCCTTGCAGGCCGCACAAGTGCTCGGCCTGCCGGCCTTCTGAGCTCAGGTCCGTCCCAGCGCATGGAGCCCTTGCTGCCCGGGAGCGATGCCGCCGCCGTGCGGGCGGCCGCCGCACGCCTGGCGGCTGGCGAGTTGCTGGCCTTTCCCACCGAGACCGTCTACGGCCTCGGCGCGCGCGCCGACGACGACGCGGCGGTGGCCCGCATCTTCGCCGCCAAGGGACGCCCGGCCGACCACCCGCTGATCGTGCATGTGGCCACGCCCGAGGCGATGTCGCACTTCGCGGCCACGGTGCCACCCGCCGCCCGCGCGCTCATGCAGGCCTTCTGGCCCGGACCGCTGACGCTGATCCTGCCGCGCCGGCCCGGTGTGGCTGCGGGTGCCGCTGCCGGGCAGGCCAGCATCGGGTTGCGCATGCCCGCCCATCCGGTGGCGCTGGCGCTGCTGCGCGAGGCGGCATCGTTGGGCGTCCCGGGGGTCGCCGGCCCCAGTGCCAACCGCTTCGGGCGCGTCAGTCCCACGCGGGCCGCCCATGTGCTGGCGGAGTTCGATGGCGCCGTGCCGGTGCTGGATGGCGGCGACTGCGAGGTTGGCATCGAATCCGCCATCGTCGACTGCACGCGCGAACGCCCGGCGCTGCTGCGCCCGGGGCAACTGGGCCGGGCCCGGCTGGAAGCCGTGCTGGGGGCCCCGCTGGCCGAACCCGACGCGCAGTCGCCGCGGGCATCGGGCACGATGGCCTCGCACTACGCGCCGGCGGCGCCGGTCACGTTGCTCGATGTCGCTGAACTCCACCGGCGCTTCACAGACCCGGCCAGGGAAGGTGGGGTGGTCGGGGTATATTCACGGGCTGCCCCTCCGGTGGGGCCGGCCTGGCTTTCCAAGCCCATGCCGGCCGACGCCGCGGCGGTGGCGCATGAACTTTTCGCCGTGCTGCGGGATCTCGATGCCGCGGGGGTTGCGGCGATCTGGGTGGAGACCCCGCCGCCCGGGCCCGAGTGGGATGGCGTGCGCGACCGCCTGCGGCGCGCTGCGGCCTGATCGGCGTGGACAGGGGCGGGTCGTGCCGGCGCGTGCCGGTGCGGCTGCCAGTTTCGGAGCAAAGATGATCTTCAGCAGCCAGGCCCCCACGCGTCGACGTCCGGCGGCGCCGCATTCCTGGGGCCTGCGTGTGGCCCGCGCCTGCGCCGTGCTGGCCGTGGCGGCCATCGCCGCCTGCGGGGGCTCCACCACGCAGTACGACACCTTCCAGCCGGGCCGGCTTCTGGTCTTCGGCGACGAGACCAGCGTCATCACGCCGGCCGGCAAGAACTACAGCGTCAACGGGCTGGACGCCAACGGCGCCGTGGCCTGCGGGGGCCAGCCGATCTGGGTGCAGGCGCTGGGTTCGCTGTACGGCTTCGGCTTCCCCGAGTGCGCCGGCAACGACAGCTTCACGATCAAGGGCCGCATCCTGGCCACGGCGGGCGCGAAGGTCGAGGACGTGGCGGCGCAGATCGAGGCCCAGGTGGCCGCCGGTGGTTTTCGCACCGACGACCTGGCCACGGTGCTGATCGGCGCCAATGACATCTTCGACCTCTACGCGCAATACCCCGGCCTGACCGAAGAGGTGCTGCTGGCGCAGGCGCGCGAGCGCGGCCGGCGTGCCGCGCAGGCGGTGAACCGGCTCGTCGCGCTGGGCGCCAAGGTCATCGTCTCCGACCTGCCCGACCTCGGCCTCACGCCCTTTGCACGGCAGCAGAACACGCTCACCGGCGACACCAACCGCGCGGCCGTGATCTCGCGCCTGACCTCGGCCTACAACGAACAGCTGGGCGTGAACGTGGTGCTCGACGGTCGCTTCGTCGGCCTGATGCAGGCGCAGCTGCGTTTCCAGGCCATCTCGCTGGCGCTCAACGCCTTCGGCTTCACGAACGACACCGACGCCGTGTGCGCCGAGGCCCTGCCCGAGTGCACCCTCAACACCCTGGTGACCGACGGCTCCCCCTCGGGCTACCTCTGGGCCGACGAGACGCACCTCTCGCCGGGAGGGCACAGCCAGCTCGCCACGCTGGCCATCGACCGCGCGCGCCGCAACCCCTTCTAGGGTTCGCTCGACACGCGGTGCGCCGGTGCATCGCGCAGGGCCCAGCGCACCAGCGCCTCCAGGGCCGGTCTCGCAGCGCCGGCGTTGGGGTGGTTGACGATGGCCACCACCACGTAGCGGCGACCACCGCCCGACAGCGCATAGCCAGCCACGCCGGACACGTCCTTCAGCGAACCGGTCTTCAGATGTGCACGGCCTGGCGGTGTGCGCGAGCGGCGCATCGTGCCGTCCACGCCCGAGATCGGCAGCGAGGACATCAGCTCGCTCATCCACGGGCTGTCCAGCATGTGCAGCAGCACCGCCGCCAGGCGCTGGGCGCTCAGTCGCGTGCTGCGCGAAAGCCCCGATCCGTTGTCCAGCAGCACGTCGTCGACCAGCGGGCCGCTGCGTTCGGCCAGCCAGCGCAGCAGCAGTTCACGCGCCGCCTCCGGCGTGGCCGGCCGGCCGGGCTGGGCCTCGCGCGCCAGCGTCAGGAACAGCTGCTGCGCCATCACGTTGTTGCTGAACTTGTTGATGTCGCG
>CAZBUU010000369.1:0-4176 GCA_964495125.1 uncultured Rubrivivax sp. | reverse complement strand
GCGTGAGCTTCAGGCGCGTGCGGTCGCGCTGCGTGTAGACGCGGTTGCGGCCGGCGCGCGCCGGGGTGAGCAGGCCCACGTCCTCGTAGAAGCGGATGGCGCGGGCGGTGATGTCGAACTCGGTGGCGAGCTCGGTGATCGTGTAGGTGCGCGGCACGGCAGCAGCGGCGCGGGGGGAGCCCGGCCTGGTTCGTTAGACTGACGTTGACGTAAACGTAAGCCGAACCGCGAATATAGAACCATGGCCAACCCGCAGGAGCGCGCGCTCACCTACCCGCTGGGCGACACGCTCCCCGGCCCCGGCACGACGCTGGAGCTGGCCCCGGGGGTGCGCTGGCTGCGCATGACGCTGCCCTTCGCGCTGGACCACATCAACCTGTGGCTGCTGCGCGACCGGCAGGATGGCATCGAGGGCTGGACGGTCGTCGACTGCGGCATCACCGACGACGCCACGCGGGCGAACTGGGAGCGCGTGTTCGAGCACGAACTCGGCGGCCTTCCCGTGCTGCGCGTCATGGTCACGCACATGCATCCCGACCACATCGGCCTCGCACACTGGCTGTGCGAGCGTTGGTCGACGCCCGACCGCGAATGCCGGCTGTGGATCAGCGGCACCGACTGGAACGCCGGCCGCATGGCCAGCCAGGCCACCACCGGCTACGGCGGTGACAGCGCCGCGCGCTTCTTCGCGCGCCACGGCCTCACCGACCCCGAAGCCGTGGCCAAGGTGCGCGGCCGCGCCAACTACTACGCCAGCATGGTGCCGCAGGTGCCAGGGCGCTACCGGCGGCTGATGGACGACTTCATGCTGGACATCGGAGGCCGCGCCTGGCGCTGCATCGCCGGCTACGGGCACGCGCCGGAGCACATCTCGCTGTTCTGCGGGGAACTCGGCCTGCTGATCTCGGGCGACATGGTGCTGCCTCGCATCTCCACCAACGTCAGCGTCATCGACATCGAGCCCGAAGCGAACCCGCTGCCGCTGTACCTGCGCTCCATCGCTGCACTGCGCACGTTGCCGGCCGAAACGCTGGTGCTGCCTTCGCACGGCAAGCCTTTCCGAGGCCTGCACGAGCGCATCGAGCAGCTCACCACGCACCACGACGAGCGCTTTGCCGAGGTGCTGGCGGCCTGCGCCGTGGCGCCGCAGTCGGCGGCGGAGCTGCTGCCGGTGATGTTCAAGCGCCCGCTGGACCTGCACCAGACGACCTTCGCGATGGGCGAAGCCGTGGCCCACCTGCACGCCCTGGCCGAAGAAGGCCGGTTGCGGCCCGTTCCAGGCGCCGACGGCGTGCTGCGCTACGGCAGCGCCTGAGCCGACAGGTCCGCAAAGAAAAAGGCGGCAGAGACTTCCGTCTGCTGCCGCCTGGGCCCGGCCTCCCAGCCGGGCATCCCTGTAGGGTTTCGCCTGTGCGTCCGCGTTATGACGCGGTGTGATGACAACCTGGGTGCATTCTCGCCGTCCCCGGCGCGGCAGCCATCCACCCAAGGGAGGAGCCGGGCACCCCCACAGGGGGGCAAGTTAGGGGGTCTCAGTCGAAAACCGGCAGGACTTCATGGCGCAAGGTACCCCGGGCGGTTTCGAAGTCGGGCAAGGCCTGGCGCACCACGTCCCAGAACGCGGCGCTGTGGTTCATCTCGCGCAGGTGGGCCAGTTCGTGGGCGACGACGTAGTCGATGACCGGCAGCGCGAAGTGCACCAGCCGCCAGTTCAGGCGCACCGCGCCGTCGGCGCTGGCACTGCCCCAGCGCGTGGCCGCCGAGCTGAGCGACAGGCGCCTCACGCGGACGCCCAGCAGCGCAGCGAAGTGGGCGCAGCGCTCCTCGAAGACCCGACGCGCCTGGCGCTGCAGCCAGCTCTGCACGGCGTCGCGGATCTGCTCGCGCGTGGCCGTGGGCGGCAGGCCCAGGCGCAGGGCGCGGGTGTCGGCATCGAGCACGGCGCCGCTGGTGCGGGCGTCCAGGCGCACGGTGACGGGCTCGCCCAGGAAGGGCAGCGCCGTGCCGTCGCGCCAGTCCACGCGGGCGGCGTCCAGGCGGCGCGCGCGCTCGCGCTGCTCGTGCAGCTTTTTGAGGATCCAGGCCGACTTCTCGCGCAGCGCGGCTTCGATCTCGCCCACGCCCACCCAGCGCGGCGCGCTGACCGACAGGCCCTCGGCACCGACGACGAACCCGATGCTGCGACGGCGCGAGCGCCGCAGCGCATAACCCACGCGGTGGCTGCCCAGCAGGATGTCGCGGTGCGGGTTGGGGTGCAGGAAGTCCGTCGGGGCCGGAGGCGGTGGCGTTCGCGGCGCAGGGGCGGGCGGCGGCGGCGCGTCCTCGAACAGCGAAAGCTGCATCAGAGGCAAGGCGTCGGCCACGGGCGGCATGAGCCGTGATTCTAGGGTCGTGCGCTTCCCCGTCGACGCCACAGGGCCAGCACGGCCAGCGTGACGCCCATCACCGCGAACGAGACCACCGTGGTCACCGTGCCCAGCGCGTAGATCACGGGCGTGGTGACGGTGGTGGTGAGGCCCTGCAGTTCCAGCGGCAAGGTGTTGAGGTCACCCATGGCCTGCGATGAGCGCGCGATCTCGTCCCAGCTCAGCGTGAAGCCGAACATGCCCACGCCGACCAGGCTGGGGCCGATCAGCGGCAGCACCACGTGGCGCAGCGTCTGCCCCGGCGTGGCGCCGAGGTCGCGCGCCGCTTCCTCGTAAGCCGGGTTGAAGCGGTTGAACACGGCGAACATGATCAGCAGGCCGAAGGGCAGCGTCCAGGTCAGCTGCGCGCCCAGCGCCGAGGTGAAGAGGCCCAGCGCGCTCGTCCAGTTCTCCAGCAGCGCGGGCGCATTCGCCTCCAGGAAGCCCTTGATGGCACCGTCCAGCAGCCGGAACATGAGGCCGATGCCCAGCGACACGATGATGCTGGGCATGATGAGGCTGCCCACCACCACGTAGAAGAGCGCGCTGCCGCCCGGCAGCTTCTTGCGGAAGGCCAGGCCCGCGCCCAGCGACAGCGCCACCGTCAGCACCATGACCACCGCGCCCAGCGCCAGCGAGCGCCGGAAGGCGCCGCCGATGTCCACCGTGCCGATGCCTTCCCACAGCTTGGCGAACCAGTGCAGCGACACGCCGCGCAGCGGGAAAGTCAACCCGCCCTCGGGCCCCTGGAAGCTGAGCACGACGATGGTGAGCATCGGGCCATAGAGGAACAGCACGAAGAGCGCGAAGAAGGCCGCCAGCAGCCAGAAGCTCAGGGGGCGCTTCACAGTTCTTTCCGCAGGTCCACCAGGCGCATCAGCGCCCAGATCATCATCAGCACCACGGCCAGCAGCACCACGGCGTTGGCCGCCGCGGCCGGGAACTGCAGCACGTTCGCCTGCACCTGGATGGTCTTGCCGACGCTGGCGATCTGCTGCCCGCCCATCACGCCCACGGTGATGAAGTCGCCCATCACCAGCGCCACCACGAAGATGCTGCCGATGATGATGCCGGTCTTGCACAGCGGCAGCACGACGTGCAGCACCGTCTGCGCCGGCGTGGCACCGTTGTCGCGCGCGGCTTCCAGCAGCGCGCGGTCGATGCGCATCATGCTGTTGAAGATGGGCACGATCATGAACATCGTGTAGAGGTGGACGAAGGCCAGCAGCACCGAGAAGTCGCTGAACAGCAGCCACTCCACGGGCTCGTCCACCACGCCCGCGCCCACCAGCGTCTGGTTCACGAGCCCGTTGCGCCCCAGCAGCGGAATCCAGCTGATCATGCGGATGACGTTGCTCGTCCAGAAGGGCACCGTGCAGACGAGGAACAGCACCGTCTGCCACAGCACGCTACGCACATGGAAGGCGAGAAAGTACGCCACCGTGAAGCCGATGCCGAAGGTCAGCCCCCAGGTCAGCAGGCTGAACTTCAGCGTGCTGAGGTAGGTGCGCAGCGTGACCTCGTTGAAGAGGTCCGCATAGCTTTGCAGCGTGAAGGCCGGGATCAGTTCGTAGTCGGTGGCGCGCCAGAAGCTCACCGTGACGATGAGCGCCAGCGGCGCCAGGAAGAACAGCACGAACACCGCCGCCAGCGGCGTGGCCTGCAGCCAGGCGACGGTGCTCTTGCGCATCAGCGGATCAGGCCGCGACGAACTCGTTCCACTTCTGCACCATGTAGACGTTCTCGTCCATGATGGCGTTCCAGCAGGCGA
>CAZBUU010000368.1:0-4185 GCA_964495125.1 uncultured Rubrivivax sp. | reverse complement strand
GCGGGCGGTGCCGAAGGCACGGTCTCGCCGCTGGGTGTGGGCGGATTCGCGGCGGCGCGGGCGCTGTCGTTCCGCAACGACGACCCGAAGACCGCGTCCCGCCCCTGGGACAAGGACCGCGACGGTTTCGTGCTCGGCGAAGGTGCGGGCGTGGTGGTGCTCGAAGAGTACGAACACGCCAAGCGCCGTGGCGCGAAGATCTACGCCGAACTGGCCGGCTTCGGCCTCGGCGCCGACGCCTTCCACATGACGGCGCCGAATGTCGACGGGCCCAAGCGCAGCATGCGCGCGGCGCTTCGCAATGCCGGCGTGAATGCGTCCGACGTGCAGTACCTCAACGCGCACGGCACGAGCACCCCGCTGGGTGACCTGAACGAGACGAACGCCATCAAGCTGGCTTTCGGCGACCACGCGAAGAAACTGGTCGTGAATTCGACCAAGTCGATGACCGGCCACCTGCTGGGTGGCGCGGGCGGCATCGAGTCGGTGTTCACCGTGCTGGCGCTGCATCACCAGGTGTCGCCGCCCACGATCAACATCTTCAACCAGGATCCGGAGTGCGACCTGGACTACTGCGCCAACACGGCGCGCGAGATGAAGATCGACGTGGCTGTGAAGAACAACTTCGGCTTCGGCGGCACCAACGGCACGCTGGTGTTCCGGCGCGCCTGATCCCCGAAACCTGAGATGCGCGCCGCGGCGCCGGTGGCCGTCCTGGGCAGCGGCGGCCCGGGCTGGCGGGCCGTGCAGACGGCCCTGCCCGCCCTGGCGGCGGCGAGCCTGGCGGCCTGGGGTCTCGCCCACTTCGAGCAACCCGCCTGGCCGGCCTGGGGGCCGGCGCTCCTGGTCGGCGTCGGGGCCTGGCGCGCCACCTCGCCGCAAGCGCGTGAACTGCGCTGGGACGGCCAGACGTGGTCGCTCGACGGCACGGCCGGCCGACCGGCCGTGGCCCTGGACCTGGGCGTCTTCCTGCTGATCCGTCTGCGCACGGAGCCCCCGTTTCGCGACCGCTGGTGGGCGGTCACCGCCGCCGAAGCCGGGGCCGCCTGGCCCGCCTTGCGGGCTGCGCTATATTCGCGCCCTCCTCAGACCACCCCCCGCGGCCGCCCGCCGGAGCGAGCTGCCGACTGAATGTCCGACACGGATGCCGATGCCGTCCTCGTCGACCGCGTCAAGCGCGGCGACGTGCGGGCCTTCGAGATGCTGGTGGTCAAGTACCAGCGCCGCATCGAGCGCCTCATAGGCCGCATGGTGCGTGATGTCGACCTGGTGCAGGACATCGCCCAGGAGAGTTTCATCCGCGCCTACCGCGCGCTGCCGAACTTCCGCGGCGAGAGCGCCTTCTACACCTGGCTGTACCGGATCGCGGTGAACACGGCCAAGAAGGCCCTGATGGACATGAAGCGCGACCCCTTGGTGCTGGAGAAAGCGCACGAAGGCGAGGACGGCGAGGAAACTTCACGCGCCGAGAATGAACTAACCGACGGCGAGACACCCGAAGCCTTGCTCGCGAGCAAGGAGATCGCCGGCGCGGTGAACGCGGCCATCGAGGCCCTGTCCGAGGATCTGCGCCAGGCGATCACCCTGCGGGAGATCGAAGGCCTCAGCTATGAAGAGATCGCCGAAGTGATGAACTGCCCCATCGGTACCGTCCGTTCGCGGATCTTCCGTGCCCGCGACGCCATCGCGGCGCGCCTGCGTCCGCTGCTTGACACGCGCGACGGCGAGCGCTGGTAAGCCGCCCAACCCCTATCGTTCACTGGACTCTGCCCGCCATGACGCCCACTCCCCGCCGCTCCCCGCAGGACGACCGCGACGATCCGCCCGGCGCCTGGCTATCGGCGCTGGTCGACGGCCAGGCCGACGGCCTGGACGAAGCCTGCGCGCGTTGGCGTGACGATGCCGGGCTGCGCCGCGACTGGCACACCTACCAGCTCATCGGCGACGTGATGCGCTCCGAAGACCTGGCGACGCGTCCGGCGCACGATGCCGCCTTTCTCGCGGGCTTGCGCCAGCGGCTGGCCCAGGAACCCGTGGTGCTGGCCCCGGCGCCCTTCAGGCGCCGCCAGGCCTGGTTGGTGCCGGTGGCCGCCGCTGCCGGCTTCGTGGTCGTGGCCGGGGTGCTGGTGGTGGTGCGCCTCGGGCAAGCACCGCAGACCGAAACCCAGATCGCGGACAGCCAGCCGCCGGCCAGAGGCCTGCGTGTCGAGCCCACGGTTCCCGTGTCGCACGACGAGGCGCTGGACCCGTACGTCCGTGCGCACCGCCAGTTCGGCCCCGGCATCACGGTGACGGCCCCGGGCTATCCGCTGCGCAACGCCGACTACGTTCCTCCCCAGCCTTCCCGCTGAGACCGCATGGTGTTCGAACCCCTGGTGCGGCACTGGCTGCCGCTGATCACACTCATGTCCTGCCTGGCGCCGGCCGCGATGGCCGGCAATGGCGACGCCGCGGCGGTGGCCGAAGCGCGCGCCTGGATCGCGCGTGTCCAGCAGGCCGGTCTCGCTGGCAACTACCAGGGCACGCTGGTGCTGCGCATCGGCGACACGATGTCGAGTTCACGCGTCACGCACTTCTCGGTGGGTGACCAGACCTATGAATGGCTGGAGGCGCTGGACGGTGACCGCCAGGTCATGCTGCGCCACAACGACAGCGTGCTGACGCTGCGCCCGCAGGCCAAGCTGGCCACCGAGGAGAAGCGAGAGTACTTCGGCTCCGCCGTCAGCACCCCGCAGCGCCTGGAGCCGCAGGCGCTGGAACAGTACGAACTGCGCCGCGAAGGCTCGGCGCGGCTGGCCGGCCGCGAGGCCGAGGTGGTGATGCTGGAGCCGCGGGACCTGCTGCGCTACGCCATGCGCATCTGGGCCGACCTCGCCAGCGGCCTGATGCTGCGGGCCGACGTGCTGGGCGTGCCCCCAGCCCAGGGTGCGCCGCGGCCGGTGCTCGAGTCGACGGCCTTCTCCGAAGCCGTCATCGGCTTGAAGGCGCAGCCCGAACTCGTGCTTTCAGCGCTGCGCAACCCGAAGCGGCTGGAGGGCTACCGCGTCACCCGTTTGCAGCTGCAGCGCACCACGCTGGAGGCGGATGGCTGGGAACTCAAGCGCCCGGTGCCCGGTTTCCGGCTGGCGGGCTGCGTGCGGCGCAGCATCGAGCGCGGCAGCGAGGCGCCCGTGCTGCAGGCCGTGTTCACCGACGGTCTGACGCACGTCTCGCTCTTCGTCGAGCCCTTCAAGCCGCTGCGGCACGTGGCCGAACTGCGCGCGCAGAGCGGTGCCGCCGCGACCGTCTCGCGTCGGCGCGGCGACCACTGGTTCACGGTGGTGGGCGACGTGCCACCCGCCACGCTCAAGCTTTTCGCCGACGCCATCGAGCGTCGTCCCTGATCCGCGACTCACCTCCCGAGAGCCCGACCCATGAAACTCGTTCGTCCCTGGAGCGCCGTCTTCGTCCTGGCCCTGGTCCTGGCCGGTTTCGGCGGCGCGATGCTGCACTCGAACCCCAGCCACGCGCAGGCGCAGCCTGCGGCCGCGCCGGCACCATCGGCCACGCCGATGGTGCAGTTGCCGGACTTCACGACGCTGGTGGACCGCGTCGGCCCGTCGGTGGTCAACATCCGGACGACCGAGCGCCGCGGCAGCGCCGGCGCTGGTGCCGATCTGGACCCGGGCATGGAGGAGTTCCTGCGCCGCTTCGGCATCCCCATGCCCAATGGCCGCGGCGATCGCCGCGGCGGGCCGCGCGGGAACGACGACGAACCTCAGCAGCGTGGCGTCGGTTCCGGTTTCGTGCTGAGTGCCGATGGCTTCATCATGACCAACGCCCACGTCGTGGAAGGCGCCGACGAGGTCATCGTCACCCTGACCGACAAGCGCGAGCTCAAGGCGCGCATCGTCGGCAGTGACAAGCGTTCCGATGTCGCCGTGGTCAAGATCGACGCCACGGGCCTGCCGCCGGTGAAGATCGGCGATGTGGGCCGGCTCAAGGTCGGCGAGTGGGTGATGGCCATCGGCTCGCCCTTTGGCCTGGACAACACCGTCACGGCCGGCATCGTCAGCGCCAAGCAGCGCGACACCGGCGACCTGCTGCCGCTGATCCAGACCGACGTCGCCATCAACCCCGGCAACAGCGGTGGCCCGCTGCTCAACCTGCGCGGCGAGGTGGTGGGCATCAACTCGCAGATCTACA
>CAZBUU010000367.1:0-4193 GCA_964495125.1 uncultured Rubrivivax sp. | reverse complement strand
GGCGCACCAGCACATGCTCGATCGTGTTCTGCTTGTACAGCGCGTCGTAGATGTACAGCACCGCCCCGCCGGGGTAGCCCCAGAGGAACTTGACGCCCTCGGCCTGCAGGCAGCGGACGAGGATCTCCGAGCCGTTCGGGTCACCGACGGGGGCAGATGGGGAAGGGGGGGAGGCGAGAGAAGCAGACGACGCCGGCAGGGCGCGCTTGACTTCCGCGGCAGACAAATCCATGGGGAACCTCTGAGGTTTTCTCTAACGAAAATCCATCGGTGCACCTCCTGCGGGCCCTCGTGAGGCCGATTCGGTGCCTGCGCGGTCAAAAATCCGCCGTCGTCGTTCGACGGCCGGGCTTAGGACCCAAGAAACGTTTTGCGAGCCCGCGATTATGCACTGCAGCATGACCCGGATGGCACACCCTGCGCAAGCCCGACCGGCCGACCGCTGGGGCGGTGTGATAATCCCGCCGCCCGCAGAGGGCGCATCCGCCGTCTACGCGTTGGCCACCGACAAAGAACTCTCGGACTTCCTCAAAAGCGTCGAAAAGCGTGCGTTCAAGCGCGCGGTGTACGCAGTCCGCAGCGACGATGCGGCGCTGGACATCGTGCAGGACGCCATGATCCGCTTGGCCGAGAAGTACGCCGACCGCCCGGCTGCCGAGTTGCCGCTGGTCTTTCAGCGGATCCTGTCCAACGCCACCATGGACTGGTTCCGCCGGGAAAAGGTGCGCGGAGCAGTCATGCAAAACCTCTCGGAGTTCGACAACTCCGAGGAGGACGGCGAGTTCGACCTGCTGGAGACTCTGCATGCGCTGGAAGACACGATCGGCACCGAGAGCGCCAGCGACGCGGTTTCCCGGGCACAGATCCTGCAGATGATCGATGCTGAAGTGTCAGAACTGCCCGCGCGTCAACGAGAAGCCTTCCTGCTGCGTTACTGGGAGGAGTTTGATGTGGCCGAAACTGCAGCGGTCATGGGGTGTTCCGAAGGCAGCGTCAAGACGCACTGCTCGCGGGCGGTTCATGCGCTGGCGAAGGCTCTCCTGGCCAAGGGAATATCGCGATGAACACGTCTAGCCAATCCGCAGGACCTCACGCGCTGGAAGCGCGGTTGGGTGCGCGGCTGGCTGCGGGTCTGACGGTCCAGGCGGAACGCGTGCCGCATGACATCGGTGAGCGCCTGCGGGTAACGCGCGAGCAAGCCGTGGCGCGCGCGCGGCTCGCGCGCCGTGCCGCTCCCGCGCGCGGCGCCGTCGTCGGCGTGTCCCCCAGCGGCGTGGCCACCTTTGGCGGTTTCGTGCCCTGGTGGCAACGAGCCGCGTCGGTTCTGCCGCTCGCGATGCTGGTGCTGGGGATGCTGGCGATCGACCATTGGTCGACGCGCGAGCAGGTCCTGGCTGCCGCCGACATCGACGCCCAGTTGCTGTCGGATGATCTTCCTCCGGCCGCCTACAGCGACCCGGGTTTCGCCGAGTTCCTCCGCACCGGCCCGAGCCCGTGAAGCCATTGCGCCTGCTCCTCCTGGCCGGTGCCCTTCTGCTGGCCCTGAGTGTCGGCACCGCCGCACAGCCCGCCCCTGACCGCAGCTTGGCTTGGGCATCGCTCTCGGGCGCCCAGAAGACTGCGCTGGCGCCGCTGGCCAACGACTGGTCCCGCATCGACGCCAATCGCAAGCAGAAGTGGCTGGAGGTGGCGGCCAGGTTCCCGGCGATGCCTGCCGACGAGCGCGCGCGTGTGCAGGCCCGCATGGCCGAATGGGCACGCCTGTCGCCAGCCGAGCGGGCTGGCGCCCGGCTGCAGTTTCAGGAGGTGCGCCGCCTGCCCGCCGAGGAGCGCCAGGCCAAGTGGCAGGCCTACCAGGCCTTGAGTCCCGAGGAGCGACAGGCACTGGCCAAGCGCGCGCGCCCCGCACAGAAGGCGGCGTCTTCACCTGATTCCGGAAAGCTCCGTATCGCCGGCAAGGAGCCCGCCCCTCTGGTCAAGCGCAATCTGGTGGCCCCGGCGCAACCCACCCCGACCCGCGTCGTCGCCCCGACCGTGGTTCAGGCCAAGCCCGGAGCGACAACGACCTCGATGGCCAAGCGAGCCGCGCCGCCGCTGCACCATCAGACGGGGCTGCCCAAGATCGCGGCGACGCCAGCCTTCGTCAATCCCGACACCCTGCTGCCCCGCCGCGGCCCTCAGGGTGCGGCCGTTCGCGCTGCCGCTTCGGCAGACCCCGCCGAACAACCGTGAGTTTGCAGGCGCCGCCTTCCGGGGGCCCCCTTGTCCCCGGAATCGCACGCCGGCTGGCCTGCTTCGTCTACGAGGGCGTGCTCTTGTTCGGCGTCGTCACGGTCGCCGGCCTGGCGTACGGGATGGTGACGCAGCAGCGGCATGCGCTCGTGGGGCTGCACGGCCTGCAAGCGGTCCTGTTCATCGTCCTCGGTCTGTACTTCGTCCATTTCTGGACTCGCAGCGGCCAGACCCTGGCCATGCAGACCTGGCACATTCGGCTTGTCACGACGGCCGGCGAGCCGGTGGGGCGCGGGCGCGCCGCACTGCGCTACCTTTTGGCGTGGATGTGGTTCGTGCCTGCCTTGGCCGCCGTGGCGCTGAGCGGACTGAAGGGCTCGCTGCCTGCGTTCGGCGCCATGCTGGCGGGCGTGCTGGTCTATGCCGCCCTGGCCCGCCTGCACCCCGAGCGCCAGTTTTGGCACGATGTGGTCTGCGGCACCCGCCTGATCACCTGGCGACCTCCCCCGCGCAAGTGAAGGCCTCATGACCCACCCTGCCCTGACCGTCTGCGTCTATTGCGGTTCCCGACACGGCGCCAGACCGGCCTACGCCGCCGCCGCCCGTGCGCTGGGCACGGCCATCGGAATCCGCGGCTGGCAATTGGTCTACGGCGGCGGCAAGGTCGGCCTCATGGGCGAGGTGGCCGAAGCCACGCTGGCCGCAGGGGGGCGTGTGGTCGGCGTGATTCCTGAGTCACTGAAGAAGCTGGAAGTCGGCCACACCGGTCTGCATGAGCTGCATGTGGTGCCGACCATGCATGTGCGCAAACAGATGATGGCCGAGCGTGCCGACCTCTTCCTGGCGCTGCCCGGCGGCATCGGCACCCTGGAGGAACTTTACGAAGTGTGGACCTGGCGCCAGCTCGGCTACCACGACAAGCCCTTCGGCCTGTTGAACGTCGAGGGCTACTACGACTCGCTGCTGAAGTTCATGGCCACCAGCGTGAACGAGGGCTTCCTCTCCGCCGGCCAGTTGGCCCACCTGCAGGTGTCTGCCGACCCCACACGCCTGCTCGACGCCCTCGCCGCGCAGGCCCAAGGCGCCAGCGCGCCAGATGACTTCTCGAAGATCTGAAGCGCAGCAGCCGCCTCAGACTGCGGCGTCGTCGGTCTCGCCGGTACGGATGCGCACGACCTGCTCCACCGCCGTCACGAAAATCTTCCCGTCGCCGATCTTGCCCGTCTTCGCGGCCTTGACGACGGCCTCGATGCAGCGATCGACGTCGCTGTCCTTGACCACCACCTCGATCTTCACCTTGGGCAGGAAATCGACGACGTACTCGGCACCGCGGTAGAGCTCGGTGTGCCCTTTCTGGCGCCCGAAGCCCTTGACCTCGGTGACCGTGAGGCCCGAGACACCGACCTCGCCGAGGGCTTCACGCACCTCCTCCAGCTTGAAGGGCTTGATGATGGCGGTGATCTGCTTCATGAAAGTCTCCGGAAGTCGGTTCCCATTGCGGCTGATTTAAGCACGGAACCTCGAAGTGATGGGGTAGCGCCAATCGCGCCCGAAGGCCCTGTGGGTGATGCGGATGCCCACCGGCGCCTGGCGTCGCTTGTACTCGTTGAGCTTGATCAGCCGTGTGACGCGCTCGACGTCGGCCCGCGCGAAGCCCGCAGCGACGATCTCCTCGATGCTGTGGTCCTCCTCCATGTACATCGAGAGGATGGCGTCCAGCACTTCGTACGGGGGCAGGCTGTCCTGGTCGGTTTGGTCCGGGCGCAGTTCGGCCGATGGCGGCCGCGTGATGATGCGTTCGGGGATCACCGGGCCCACGCTGCCATCCGCGCGCTGCACGGGCTGCCGGTTTTTCCAGGCCGAGAGCCGGTAGACCAGGGTCTTGGCCACGTCCTTGATGACGGCAAATCCACCGGCCATGTCGCCGTAGAGCGTGCAGTAGCCGGTGGCCATTTCGCTCT
>CAZBUU010000366.1:0-4207 GCA_964495125.1 uncultured Rubrivivax sp. | reverse complement strand
AGGCTTTCCACCAGCATCTGCGCGATCTCGGGCGTGACGTACTTGCGGCCCTGCGCCACCGTGCGCACGGCCTGCACCAGCAGCTGCGGGTCGCCGCCCTTGTTGACGTAGCCGTAGGCGCCGGCGCGCAAAGCGCGGATGGCGTACTGGTCTTCCGGGTACATGCTGACCACCAGCACCTTGATCGGCGAGCCCTCGTCCTTCAGCGCGTGCAGCGCGTCCAGGCCGCTGCGCCCGGGCAGGTTGATGTCCAGCACCAGCACGTCGCAGGGCGTGGCACCGCCGCCATCGGCCGACAGGGTGCGCATCAGCGAGCGCAGTTCGCCGTAGTCGCCGGCCTCGCCGATGACGCGGATGTCGGGCGCATCGGACAAGGTGTCGCGGATGCCGCGCCGGATGAGGGCGTGGTCGTCGCAGAGGATGACGCGGATCATGGGGGGCGGGCTCGTGCCTCGGGGTCAGAGTGCGGTCCACGCCGAGGTCTCGGCATCGACGGCCGCGTCGTCGTCGCCGTCGGCGTGCAGCGGCACGGAGAGGATCAAGGTGGTGCCCGCAGGGCCACTGCTGAGGTCGACCCAGCCGCCCACGGTGCCGGCGCGTTCGTGCAACCCGCGGATGCCGAAGCTGCGGGTCTTGGCGAGATCGGCCTGACCGAGACCGCGGCCGTTGTCGCTGACCTCCAGCGACAGCACGCCGCCGGTGAGGGAGAGGTCCACCACCACACGCGTGGCCTGGGAGTGTTTGCTCACATTCGTGAGCGCTTCCTGGGCCGTGCGGTAGGCCACCAGCGGTACGCCGGGCGGCAGATGCAAGGGGCCGGCCAGCATCTCGGCGCTGGTGCGGAACTCGCAGTCGATGTTGGTGCGCTTCTCGAAGCGGCTGGTCATCCACTGCAGCGCCGCCACCAGGCCCTGTTCCAGGATGGCCGGGCGCAGGTTCTGCATGATGCGCTGGCTGGCCTCGATGGCGCTGGACACCGTCTCCAGCGCCGCCAGCGCACGCTGAGAGACCTCGGGGTCGCGGGCATGGCGGCGAATCCAGTCCAGCTCGAACTTCAGCGCCGTGAGCGAGCCGCCGACGTCATCGTGGATCTCGCGCGCGATGGCCTGGCGTTCCGCCTCCACGCTGGTCTGCAGGTGCTGCGCCAGTTCCGACAGGCGGCGCTTGGAGGCCTGCAGCTCGCGGTCGGCAGCCAGCCGGGCGCGGTGCATGCGCGCCGCGGCGATGGCGTGCTCCACGGCGGGGGCCAGCCGCGCCAGGTTGTTCTTCAGCAGGTAGTCGGCGGCGCCGTGGCGCATGGCCTCGACGGCGGTGTCCTCGCCGATCTGCCCGGACACCAGGATGAAAGGCGCGTGCGCTTCGCCTGGGGCGGTGTGCTGGCGCAGCATCTGCAGCGCGTCCAGGCCGGTAAAGCCGGGCAGGTGGTAGTCGGACAGCACCACGTCCCAAGGTTCGTCCAGGGCCGCCTGGAACTCGGCGCGCGTCTCCACGCGACGCGCCCGCGCACGCAGCCCGGCGCGCTGCAGGTAGGCCAGCGCCAGGGCGTGGTCGGGCTCGCAGTCTTCCAGGTGCAGCAGCCGGAAAGGACGCGCCGACGCCCCGGCGTCGGGTTCCGGCGGGATGCGCTCGGCCGTGTCCATGGCGGCCAGTATCGCAAAGCCGGCAGGCGTTCCACGGCGAAGCGAGCAGGAATTGGCGTCGCTTCGCCCCGATCTTCCCCTCAATGTCGGGCGGGGTGCTGCCGAAAATGCCTTGGAAGCCTCTCCCCGGCCGGGTCGGCGTCCCGGGCACTCGGCCGCCCGGACACCGACAGCCGACCCACCTGCAACGAGATCCTGGAGCCTGGATGTTCGCCCATGACGCGCCCCCGCTGATCGACGCTCCGCCCGAGCCGCCACCCGGTGGCATCGGCCTGCTGGCGGCGGCCGAGTTGCAGGACCACCTGATGGTGGCCGGCAATGACATGGACCGCCTGCAGCGCCTGCTGTCGGACGCCTGCGACGCCCTGCTCACCCACTTCTACGGCGCCACCGGCGAGTTGAAGCAGCTGCTGCATGCCGCCGCCGCACACCCGGAGATCAACGGCAACGAACTGCACAACGCCATGCAGCACATGGCCGGCGCCATCACGGCGATGCAGTTCCAGGACATGGCCAGCCAGCTCATCACGCACACCGCGCGCCGGCTGCGCAACTGCGCCGACCGCATCGCCAGCGACGCCATGGGCGACGACGAAGACGGCGCCGCCCTCATCGAGGACGCCCCGCTGCGCCCCAACCCCGTCACGCAGGACGAGATGGACGCCGGGTCCATCGAGCTGTTCTGAACGCCGCCCCCGCCCGCGCCGAAACACGAAACCCGAAAGAAGCAACCATGCACTCGATCCTTGCCGTTGACGACAGCGCCTCGATGCGCCAGATGGTGTCCTTCACGCTCAAGAACGCCGGCTTCAACGTCGTCGAGGCCGTCGATGGCCAGGACGCCTTCGAGAAGGCCAACAGCCGCGACTTCAACCTCGTGCTGACCGACCAGAACATGCCCCGCATGGACGGCATCAGCCTGACCAAGAAGCTGCGCGAGAACCCGAAGTTCAAGAGTACGCCGATCCTCATCCTCACCACCGAGAGCAGCGACCAGATGAAGCAGGCCGGTCGTGCGGCGGGCGCCACGGGCTGGCTGGTGAAGCCCTTCGACCCCGCCAAGCTGGTGGAAGTGATCGGCAAGGTCATCCGCTGACCAAGCAACTGGGCAATCAGGAGACCCGACATGGGTGAAATGACCAACGAAGCAGCCAACCTCGCGGCTGGCATCGACCTCAGCCAGTTCTTCCAGGTTTTCTTCGAGGAAGCCGGCGAGAACCTGGAGAGCATGGAGCAGAAGCTCCTGAACCTGGACATCGCCAACCCCGACGACGAGGAGCTCAACGCCATCTTCCGCTGCGCGCACTCCGTCAAGGGCGGCGCCGCCACCTTCGGCTTCGCCGACGTGGCGGAGCTGACGCACCAGATGGAGACGCTGCTGGACAAGCTGCGCCGCCACGAGCTGGCGCCCACGGCCGCCATGGTGGACGTGCTGCTGGCCTCGGGCGACGCGCTGAAGGCCCAGCTGGCGCGCCACCAGGGCAACGGCGCCGACCCGATCGACACCACCGAACTGCTGTTCTCCATCCGCGGCCTCGTCGAAGGCGGTGCGCCGCCCGCGGCCGCACGCCCCGTGGCCGCCAAGGCACCACCCCCGCCACCGCCCGCACCGGCGGCCAAGCCGGGCGCCCGGCTGCTGGAGTTGACGGTCGGCCCGCTGGAGCACGTGGAGCAGGCCGACCAGCTGGTGGAACTGTTCAAGGAGATCACCGACCTGGGCAGCATCGAACCGCTGGACGCCGGCCGCGCTGCCGACGGCATGCGCCGCTTCAAGGTCACCACCACCACGGCGGACAACGACCTCATCGACCTCTTCTCGTTCCACGTCTCGCGCGAGCAGGTGGCGCTGAAGCCGCTGACCGCCGGCTACGGCTTCCACTCCGGCAACCCCGGCGCCCCGGCCGTGGAGCCGGAGAAGCCCGAAGCCGACCCCGGCTACGGCTTCTTCGACAACGCCCCCGGCGCGCCCAACCCGCATGCCTCGGCCGAAGCCGATGCCGACAAGCCTGCCGCCGTCGCGGCGCCGGTGGCCACGGCCACCGCCGCGCCCAAGGCCGGCACCTCGCCGCGGGTCGAGAAGGCCGCAGCGAGCGCCGAGTCCAGCACGCTGCGCGTCTCCGTCGACAAGGTGGACCAGCTCATCAACCTGGTGGGCGAGCTCGTCATCACGCAAGCCATGCTGGCGCAGAACAGCAAGGACATCGACACCGCGCTGCACCAGCAGCTGGCCAGCGGCCTGGCGGACCTGGAACGCAACACGCGCGACCTGCAGGAAGCGGTGATGTCGATCCGCATGATTCCGATGTCGCTGGTCTTCAACCGCTTCCCGCGCATGCTGCGCGACCTGGCAGGCAAGCTGGGCAAGAAGATCGAACTGGTGCAGGTGGGCGAGGCCACCGAGCTGGACAAGGGCTTGGTGGAGAAGATCACCGACCCGCTGACGCACCTGGTGCGCAACAGCGTGGACCACGGCATCGAAGGGCCGGCCGAGCGGCTGGCCAAGGGCAAGCCGGAGCACGGCACGATCACGCTGATCGCCAGCCACCAGGGCGGCAGCATCGTCATCG
>CAZBUU010000365.1:0-4210 GCA_964495125.1 uncultured Rubrivivax sp. | reverse complement strand
AGGAGGAACGCGACTTCGTGCGCGACCACCTCGGCCCGGCGCTGCATGCCGCCGGGCAGGGGAAGGTGAAGATCGTGGTCTGGGACCACAACCGCGACCTCATGGTCGAGCGCGCCAGCGTCATCTTCGGCGACGCGGCCGCCGCAGCCTACGTCTGGGGCACCGGCTTCCATTGGTATGGCGACGACCACTTCGACCACGTGCAGCTGGTGCACGACGCCTGGCCCGACAAGGCGCTGCTGTTCACCGAAGGCTGCCAGGAAGGCGGCCCGCACCCCGGCAGCTGGGCGGTGGCGGAGCGCTATGCGCGCAGCCTCATCAACGACCTCAACCGCTGGACCGTCGGCTGGATCGACTGGAACCTGCTGCTCGACGAGCAGGGCGGCCCCAACCATGTCGGCAACCTGTGCAGCGCGCCGCTGCTGGCGGACTGCGCCAGCGGCACCGTGCAGGCGCAGCCCTCGCACGCGGTGCTGGGCCACTTCGCGCGCTTCGTGCAGCCGGGTGCTCAGCGGCTGCTGAGCGCCTCGCCGCTGGCCGCGCTGGAGGCCACCGCCTTCCTGAACTCCGACGGCCGCCTCGCCGTGGTGGCCACCCACCGCGGCGACGAGGCCCTGCCCTTCACGCTGCGCGTGGGTGCGCGCCAGTGGCAGGTGACGCTGCCGCCGCGCGCCATCGCCACCTTCCTCACCGAATCCCCGTGCTGAATCCCCATCATCTCCCCATGGCCGACACTTTCATCGAGGATGACGGCGACACCTGGATCCTGATCGACGACATCGAGGAGCGCCTGCCCTTCTTCGTCGCGCTGGCCAGCGACAGCGACGTCTGGGCCTTCGTCTCCACCGCCGGCTCGCTGGCCGCCGGGCGCTGCGACGCCGAGGGCTCGTTCTTCCCCTACGAGACGGTGGACCGCATCCACGCGCGCTGGGAGCACACGGGCCCGCGCACCTGGATCCGCATCCACGACGGCGACGCCGTCACGCTGTGGCAGCCCTTCGCGCCGCGGCTGGACGGCGGCGCTGGCGTGCGCTCCGTGTGGAAGAACCTGTCGTCGACGCGCCTGCGCCTGCGCGAGGAGCACCCTTCGGGCCGCCTGGTGTTCCAGCAGGAATGGTCCACCGCCGCCGGCCTGGGCCTGGTGCGCACGGCCATGCTGTGGGCACCGCAGGGCGCCTTGCAGGTGGAGGTGCTCGACGGCCTGCTGAACCTGGTGCCGCCGGGGTTGAGCGTCAAGCTGGCCAGCACCATGAGCAGCCTGGCCGACGCCTACAAGTGGAACGAGGCCGCCGCCGGTGGGCGGCTGGGGCTGTTCACCCTCTACGCGCAGATCTGGGACCGCGCCGAGCCCAAGGAGTCTTTCCACGCGCTGGGCGCCTGGCACGCCGGGCCGGCCGGCCTGGCCTGCGCCACGCTGCTGTCGGCGCACCAGGTGCGCGACTTCTGCCGCAGCGGCCAGGTGCAACCCGAGACGCTGACGCGCGGCCGCAGCGGCGCCTTCCTGCAGCGCTTCGCCGCCGCGGCCGGCGCCACGCCGCTGCGCTGGCAGCAGGTGGTGGACGCCCCGCTGTCGCAGGTGCAGGCCTTCGAGCTGGCACGCCGGCTCGAGGCCGATGGCGGCACCGCCGCGGAGATCGACGCCGCGCTGGCGCGCAACACCGCCGGGCTGGACGAGCTGCTGGCCTGTGCCGACGGCCTGCAGGCATCGGGCGACCCGATGGCGGCGGCCCACCACCGCGCCAACGTGCTCTTCAACATCATGCGCGGCGGCGTCATCACCCACGCCACCCACCTCCAGCGCGACGACCTTCTGGCCTTCGTACGGCTGCACCACCACGCCACCGCCGACGCGCTGGCGGCCGTGGCGGCAGCCTGGCCGGCGCAGGTCGAGCGCGGCGCCGCACTGGCCGCGGTGCGTGAGGCCGGCCTGGTGCAGGCCGAGCGGCTGCTGCTGGGCTACCTGCCGTTGACCTTCAGCCGCCGCCACGGCGACCCCAGCCGGCCCTGGAACCGCTTCAGCATCCGCGTGCGCGACGCCGAGGGCCGGCGCGTGCTGAACCACGAGGGCAACTGGCGCGACATCTTCCAGAACTGGGAGGCCTTGCTGCCCAGCGTGCCGGCCTACGGGGGTGCGATGGTGGCCACCTTCCTGGGCGCGATGACGCCTGACGGCCACAACCCCTACCGCATCGGGCGCGAGGGGATCGAGTGGGAGACGGTGGACGCCGACGACCCCTGGGCCCACATCGGCTACTGGGGCGACCACCAGGTGGTCTACCTGCTGCGCCTGATGGAAGCGGCACAGGCGCGTGATCCCGCGCTGCTCCCCGGCCTGTGGCAGCGGCCGCTCTTCGGTTTCGCCGACGTGCCCTACCGGCTGAAGCCGCACGCGGCGCAGGTGGCAACGCCGAAATCCACCATCGACTTCGACGCCGCCGCCCACGCGCAGGCCCACGCCCGCGCCGCGCGCCTGGGCAGCGACGGCCTGCTGGTGTGCGACGAGGCGGGCGACCCGCTGCTGGCCACGCTGGGGGAGAAGCTCGCCATCGTGGTGCTGGCCAAGGCCGGCACGCTGGTGCCGGGCGGCGGGCTGTGGCTGAACACGCAGAGGCCGGAGTGGAACGACGCCAACAACGCACTGGTCGGCAACGGCCTGTCGGTGGTGACGCTGGCGCACCTGCGGCGGCTGCTGGCCTTCATCGCGGCGCTGCCCGGCGCCGAGCGGCCCTTCGGGCTGCCGGTGGCGCTGCTGACGGCGCTGCAGCGGCTGCGCGCCCACCTCGCAGCCACGCCGGCATCGGCGGTGCACGATCCACGCGCGCGCCGCGCCTTCCTGGACGGCTGCGGTGCCATCCTGGACGACTGGCGTGCCGCCACCTACCGCGGCGCCGCGGGTCGCGAGCCCGCCGAGGCCCCGCCCGGCCTGCTGCCGGCGCTGGCGCACGAACTGCTGCCGCTGGTGGACGCCACGCTGGCGGCCAACCTGCGCGAAGACGGTCTGGCCCACAGCTACAACCTGCTGGACCTCTCGCGCGGCGGCGCCGAGGTGACGACGCTCTACCCGATGCTCGAAGGCCAGGTGGCGCTGCTGTCCAGCGGCTGGCTCTCGCTGCCGCAGTCGGTGCGCATGCTCGACGCGCTGTTCGCCAGCCCGCTCTTCTGCCCCGCGCGGCGCAGCTTCCTGCTCTACCCCGACCGTCCGTTGCCAGGCTTCCTGCAGCGCAACCGGCTCGACGCGGAAGCGCTGGCGCTGCCGGTGACGCAGGCACTGCTGGCCCAGGGCCGCATCGACCTGCTGCAGCGCCAGAGCGACGGCACCGTGCGTTTCGCGCCGCGCCTGTGCAACCGCGGCGACCTGGAAGCCGCCATCGCCGCCGGCGCGCCCATCGGCCACGATGCCGCGCCGCTGCTCGCGGCCTACGAGCGGCTGCTGCAGCACCACGCCTTCACCGGGCGCTCGGGCACCATGTTCGGCTACGAAGGCCTGGGCTGCATCTACTGGCACATGGTGGCCAAGCTGCTGCTGGCGGTGCAGGAACAGGTGTTCGCCGCCGCCGACCAGGGCGCGCCGGAACTGGCGCCGCTCAAGGCGTACTACCACCGCGTGCGCGACGGCCTGGGCTGGCGCAAGACGGCGGCCGAGTACGGCGCCTTCCCCACCGACCCCTACAGCCACACGCCGGCCGAAGGCGGCGCTCAGCAGCCCGGCATGACCGGGCAGGTGAAGGAAGAGATCCTTGCGCGCTGGGGCGAGCTGGGCCTGCGCTTCGAGGCCGGGCAGGTACGCTTCGACCCGGTGCTGCTGGACCCGGCCGAGCTGCCCGCCGACCGGGCCCTGGCCTTCACGCTGTCCGGTGTGCCCTGGCGCATCCGCCGCCGAGACGGCGGCGGCGGCGCACCGCGACTGCGTACGCGGGCCGGCGGCCAGTGGACCGAGCGCCCCGAGGCCCGGTTCGACCCGCGTGGCGTCGAAGCCGTCGAGATCGAGCTCTGAGCGGCGCCGGCCGCCGACAGCGCACCCACCCAAGGAACCCGCCGATGTCCACCACCCCCGCCCGCCCGAGCCACCAGGTTCCCTTCGGGCACAAGGTCGCCTTCGGGCTGGGCATGCTGGCCAACCAGATGTTCCCGGCGGCGCTCGGCATCTTCATGGTCGTGCTGGTGCAGGACATGGGCTTCCCGACCTGGATGTGGGGCATCCTGTTCTTCC